>DAICXL010000007.1:0-38432 GCA_027312185.1 Caulobacterales bacterium
CCGCGACGGCGACCGGGCGACCTTCGAGGCCCATGTCGATCGCGAGGCGCTGAAGACCCAGCTGCGCGCCCGGGTGATCAGCGAGGTGGCGTCCGGAAGCCCTAATGGCGTCGCCAGCATCCCCGGCCTGGGCGCCTTCGCCGCCGGTCCCCTGGTCGATCTGGCGGTCGACGCCTTCCTGCGGCCGGAGGTGTTCCGCGCCGTGGCCGAGCTGCGCGGCTATTCGGTCGACCGGCCCATCCCCGGCGCCCTCGCCATCGCCCAGGCCGTGCGCCCGCTCGGCGACGGGACCGCCTGCGTGTTCACCAAGAAGGACGGCCCATGCGTGCTGGTGTTCCGCAACGATGCGGGGACCTGGCGGCTGATCGGCTTCGAGGGCGACCTCTCCATGCTGAGGCCGCGCCGCTAGACAGCGGAACGTCAGGCGCGTAGAGACCGCGCCTCATTTTTGAGCCTCCTTCGGCGTCCGATCCGCCGGCGAGGCCGGAGTTCAAGATCATGAAACGCCCCAAGGTCCGCAAGCCGGGCACGCTTCGCCCCAACCAGATCTCCGGCGCCAGCCAGCGCCAATTGCGCGCCGGCGAACTGGTCCGTCACGCCCTGGTCGAGGTGATGCGCGAGCACGAGATCCAGGACCCGGCGCTGGCCGGCATCTCGGTCACCCTCACCGAGGTGCGCCTGAGCCCCGACCTGCGCCACGCCCTGTGCTTCGTCGAGCCGCTCGGGGCCGGCGTCGTCGGCGTCGAGGGCAATGTCGCCACCGGCCATGGGCAGGACGTGGTCGACGCCCTGAACCGCGCGGCCAAGTTCCTGCGCGGACACCTGGGCCGGATGGTCGACCTGAAGTTCACCCCCGACCTGAAGTTCCTGCACGACGAGAGCTTCGCGGAGGCGGCGCGGATGAGCCGCCTGTTCGCCAGCCCCGAGGTGCGCCGCGACCTCAGCGCATCCGACACCCCGGCCTCGGTCGAGGGGCAGCGCCGGACCGAGGCGCCGGGCGCCGGGCGGCTTTCCGACCTCCCGTCCGAAGACGACCAGTAGATGGGCCGCCGCAAGAAGGGCGACCCGGTCAGCGGCTGGATCAGCCTCGACAAGCCTCTCGACATGACCTCGACCGACGCGGTCTCCAAGGTGCGTCGGCTGTTCAACGCCCAGAAGGGCGGCCATGCCGGCACCCTGGACCCCCTGGCCACCGGCGTGCTGCCGATCGCGCTGGGCGAGGCGACCAAGACCGTCCCGTTCCTGATGGAGGCGGGCAAGGGCTATCGCTTCACCATCGCCTGGGGGACGACCACGGCCACCTTCGACCGCGAGGGCGAGGTGACCCAGACCTCCGACGTGCGGCCGAGCCGGGAGGCCGTCGAGGCCGCCCTGCCCGCCTTCGTCGGCGAGATCATGCAGGTCCCGCCGGCCTATTCGGCCATCAAGGTCGACGGCCAGCGCTCCTACGACCTGGCCCGGGCGGGCGAGGCGGTGGAGCTGGCGGCCCGGCCGGTGATCATCCGCTCGGCCGTGGTGGTCGAGGCCGAGGGCCCCGACCACGTGACCATCGAAGTCGCCTGCGGCAAGGGCACCTATATCCGCGCCATCGCCCGTGACCTGGGGGCCATGCTCGGCGCCTGCGCCCACGTCCACGACCTGCGCCGCACCCACGTCGGGGCCTTCACCGAGGCCCAGGCGATAAGCCTGGATAAATTGGCCGATCTGGTGCATAGGGGCGCGGGCTCGGAGGCCCTGCTTCCGGTCGAGACCGCGCTGGACGACATCCCGGCGCTGGCCGTGACCAACGAAGACGCCTCCAAGCTCAAACAGGGACGACCCATCCTTCTCGTTCCTCGACAGGTCGAAATGCTTCGACCGCGCCTTGTCCCCCGCATCATCGCAGGCCAGGACGCGAGCAGAACCGTTTCAGCGACCCTCGAGGGGCGGATCGTGGCGCTCTGCGAAATGCGTGCGGGTCGGCTCAACCCCACCCGCGTTTTCCACCTTGATTTGGAGACCCCCGATGTCGGTTACGACTGAACGCAAAGCTGAACTTATCCATACCCACGCCCGGACCGAGGGCGACACGGGTTCTGCCGAAGTGCAGGTCGCGATCCTGTCCGAACGGATCGCCAACCTCACTGAACACTTCAAGACCCATAAGAAGGACAACCACTCGCGTCGTGGCCTTCTGAAGATGGTGTCCCAGCGCCGCCGGCTGCTGGACCACCTGAAGAGCTCCGACGACGGCCGCTATCGCGCCCTCATCGAAACCCTGGGCCTGCGCCGCTAAGTTTTCTACCGCTCATCCCCGCGGAAGCGGGGACCCAGTTCTTTGCAGGACACGCGACCGCCAAAACCTGGGTCCCCGCTTCCGCGGGGATGAGCGGAGTAAAAAGTACCAGTGTCGGGTCTTAGCGGGCCGCACGACACGCTGTTGAGACAGGTCCGCCATTACGCGAGGGTCACAACCGATCCTCAAGCCACCCCGGCGGATGACCCGCCGGGCCATATGGAGAGGATGACCGCCGCCCCCGGCCCAAAGCCTGTCACAGGCCAAGCCGCAAAGGGTCGCCGCCCTTCTGTCCACCCCCGCGCGCAATGGGGCCGTGGGACGAGAGAAAGAACCCAAATGTTCGACATCAAAAGAAAAACCATCGAGTGGGCCGGCCGCACGCTGACCCTGGAGACCGGCCGTATCGCCCGTCAGGCTGACGGCGCCGTGCTCTGCACCTACGGCGACACCACCGTGCTGGCGACCGTCGTCGCCGCCAAGAGCCCGAAGCCCGGCATCGACTTCTTCCCCCTGACCGTGAACTACCAGGAGAAGACCTTCGCCGCCGGCAAGATTCCCGGCGGCTACTTCAAGCGCGAAGGCCGTCCGACCGAGAAGGAGACCCTGGTCTCCCGCCTGATCGACCGTCCGATCCGCCCCCTGTTCGTCAAGGGCTTCAAGCACGAGACCCAGGTGGTCGTCACCGTGCTGAGCCATGACCTCGAGAACGATCCCGACATCGTCGCCATGGTGGCGGCCTCCGCGGCCCTGACCCTTTCGGGCGTGCCGTTCATGGGCCCGATCGCCGCCGCGCGCGTCGGCTACATCAATGGCGAATACGTCCTCAACCCGACCCTGGACCAGATCGGCGCCGCCAACGGCAACCAGATGGACCTGGTCGTCGCCGGCACCCACGACGCGGTGATGATGGTCGAGTCCGAAATCCAGGAGCTCTCGGAAGAGATCGTCCTCGGCGGCGTGACCTTCGCCCACAAGGGCCTGCAGCCGGTGATCGAAGCGATCATCGAACTGGCCGAGCACGCGGCCAAGGAGCCCTGGGACTTCAAGGCCGACGAGGACAAGTCGATCCTCGGCGCGATCAACGACCTGGTGGGCGACGCCATCCGCGGCGCCTACAGCCTGGTCCACAAGACCGAGCGTCACGCCGGCGTCGGCGCGGCCAAGCAGGCCGCCGCCGAGAAGCTGGTCAAGTCGGACAACAATCCGGAAGGCCACGACTCGACCAAGTTCGGCGCCGCCTTCAAGGAAGCCGAGGCCCACGTCCTGCGCCGCGACATCATCGAGCATGGCCGCCGGGTCGACGGCCGTCCCGTCGACAAGGTCCGCGCCATCGTCTCGGAAGTCGGCGTCCTGCCGCGCACCCACGGCTCGGCCCTGTTCACCCGCGGCGAGACCCAGGCCCTGGTGGTCGCCACCCTAGGCACCGGTGACGACGAGCAGTGGATCGACGCGCTGGAAGGCACCTACAAGGAGCGCTTCCTGCTGCACTACAACTTCCCTCCCTACTCGGTCGGCGAGACCGGTCGGATGGGCTCGCCGGGCCGCCGCGAGATCGGCCACGGCAAGCTGGCGTGGCGGGCGATGCGCCCGGTGCTGCCGACCGTCGAGGAGTTCCCCTACACCCTGCGTCTGGTGTCGGAGATCACCGAGTCCAACGGTTCGTCCTCCATGGCCACCGTCTGCGGCGCCTCCCTGGCGCTGATGGACGCGGGCGTGCCCCTGAAGCGCCCCGTCTCGGGCGTCGCCATGGGCCTGATCCTGGAGCCGGATGGCCAGTTCGCCATCCTGACCGACATCCTGGGCGACGAGGATCACCTCGGCGACATGGACTTCAAGGTCGCCGGCACTTCGGAAGGCATCACCTCCCTGCAGATGGACATCAAGATCCCCGGCATCACCGAGGCGATCATGAAGCAGGCGCTCACCCAGGCTAAGGCCGGGCGTCTGCACATCCTGGAAGAGATGAACAAGGCCCTGTCCGGCGCCCGCGAGGAGCTGGGCGAGCACGCCCCGAAGATCGAGACGATCAAGATCCCGACCGACAAGATCCGGGAAGTGATCGGCTCGGGCGGCAAGGTGATCCGCGAGATCGTCGAGAAGACCGGCGCGAAGGTCGACATCGGCGACGACGGCACCATCAAGATCGCCGCCTCCGAGCAGTCCAAGATCGACGCGGCCCGCGACTGGATCAAGTCGATCGCCTCGGAGCCCGAGGTCGGCGCGATCTACAACGGCAAGGTCGTGAAGGTCGTCGACTTCGGCGCCTTCGTGAACTTCTTCGGCGCCAAGGACGGCCTGGTCCACATCAGCCAGATCTCCAAGGACAAGGTGGCCAAGGTCTCCGACGTCCTGTCGGAAGGCCAGGCGGTGAAGGTCAAGCTCGTCGGCTTCGACGATCGCGGCAAGACCAAGCTGTCGATGAAGCTGGTCGACCAGGAGACGGGCGAAGACCTGTCCAAGAAGGAAGGCGCCGAGCCCGTCGACGCGTAAGCGTCCGGTCTTAGCGGTCTGAAATGGAGCGGGCGGGTCCGAAAGGTCCCGCCCGTTTTCTTATCCGCCGCTCATCCCCGCGGAAGCGGGGACCCAGATCTTTGGCCGGGAGCGCGACGGCTCGAACTGGCTCCCCGCTTCCACGGGGATGAGCGGATTAAAGGATCAGGGGTGGCAGGGTCTCGAACAGGTCCAGCCACTCGGGATTGGACGTCTCGATCAGCTCGAGCTTCCAGACCCTGTTCCATTTCTTGATGCGGCGCTCGCGCCGGAACGCCGCGTCGCGGGTCTCGTGGGCCTCGTACCAAACCAGCCGCGACACCCCATACTTGGCGGTGAAGCCCGGCCGCAGCTTCTCCTTGTGTTCCCAGATTCGGCGACCGATCTCGTCGGTCGAGCCGGCGTAGAGCGTGCCGTTCTTCGAACTGGCGACGATGTAGACGAAGAAGGCCATCAGCTGGTCGGGGTGGTGAAGAGCCCACGATAAACTAACCGCTCATCCCCGCGGAAGCGGGGACCCAGATCTTTGGCCGGGAGTGCGACGGTTCGAACTGGGTCCCCGCTTCCGCGGGGATGAGCGGAGGTTAGGTGGCGCCCGCGGCGCATAGCGGGCGGTGCGCGTCCGCCAAGTTGACTCTCCCCACGAACCGCCGCGCGATTTGCGTTATGTCACCCGCCGATCCCCGCCCCGCCAACCCACCTCCCGCCGCCCGCGACGCCTCGGTCCGCGCGCTGACGGAGCGGCAGATGGCGATGCTGGAGCGGCTGGCCGAGATCGGGATGGAGATCGCGGAAGACGCCGGACGCATGTCGCGCAGCCAGGCGGAGGGCGTGGCCCAGGCCGCCGATCCGGGGCTGACCTATTCGCGGGCCGCTCGCGCCGTGCGCCTGACCATCGCCCTGCAGCAGCGGCTGACCGAGGGCGTGGCGGCGCTGGAGGAGAAGCGGGCCAAGGCCCGCGCCGCCGAGGCCGCTCGTCTGCGCGGCCGCATCCATCGCCGCGTCGAACGGGTGGCTGAGGCCGAGCGTGAAGACGCGGACGAGGCCGAAGACCTGTCGTCCTGCGCCTGGGAGCGACTGACGGAGACGGACGACGACGACCTGCTGGATTTGCCCATCGAAGAGGTGGTGACCCGGATATGCCGGGACTTGGGCCTGTCGCCGGCCTGGGCCGTCGCTTTCGCAGCGCAGGACCGGGCGGGGCTCGACCGGGCGGCCGCTCCCCCTTCAGGACCCCCGCCTTCGGAACCGCCCTCGGCGCCTCCGCACGGCGCTGCGGCCGGAATGGACCAGCGCCGATCCGGATCCAGGTCCGGACAGTCCGGGGCCGGTCGCGGCGGTTCGAACCCGAGCCCACGCTCCGCCTTCGCGAGCATGACCGGATCGATTAGAAATCCGGCATGAAGCTCCTCATCCAGATCGACCTGTCCTCCGCCGACCTCGACCGGTTCGAGGCCTATGAGCGGGCGGTGCTGGCCCTGCTGTCCGACCACGGCGGGGTCCTGGAGCTGCGGGTGCGGGGGACCGACGAGGCGACAGAGACCCACGTCATCGCCTTCGCGTCCGAGGCCGGCTTCGACGACTTCGTCCACGATCCCCGCCGGATCGCGCTCGCCCAGGCCTGGGTGGACTGCGGCGCGAAGGCCCAGCGGTGGCGGGTTGAGGACGTTGCGGAGTGAGATCGATCCTACTGCTGTTCAGATAAAAAGCGGCCGCTGCGTTGACAGCCTCGCCCGGCGGCTTACAACCGCGGCACGCGGACGGGGAACAGCCGCAAGGGAGCAGCCGCATGGGTGACGTTAAGGCGGACGCATCGGGAGGCGTGAGGCGGGCCATGCCCACTTCGCCGCACCTGCAGATCTGGCGCTGGCACATCACCATGGCCGCCTCGATCTTCACCCGCGCCACGGGCGTCGCGCTCTATGTCGGCCTGTTCGTGGTCGTCGCCTGGGCCGCGTCGCTCGCCGCCGGGCCCGACAGCTACGATCTGTTCATGGGCCTGATGGCCAGCTGGCTCGGCAAGCTGGTGCTGTTCGGCCTGACCGTCTCGATCTTCTATCACCTGGCCGCCGGCCTGCGGCACCTGGCCTTCGACAGCGGCGTCGGCTTCGAGCCGAAGACCGCCAACATGACCGCCGTCGCGTGCATGGCCTTCGCGGTGGTCGCCACCGCGGTGGTCTGGGTCCTGGCCTTCGCCGTGGGGGCCATCTGATGGACGCCAGCAACAACTATCGCACGCCCCTGTCCCGGGTCCGCGGCCTGGGTTCGGCCAAGGAGGGGGCGCACCGCTTCATCTCCGAGCGCGCCACCGGCATCGCCCTCGTGCCCCTGTCCCTGTGGGCCGTCTATGCGGTGATCCAGGTCGCCCCCGTCGGCTACGAGGGCGCGATCACCCTGCTGCAGTCGCCGCTGAACGCGGTGATGGCCTCGCTGCTGATCTTCGTGTCGTGCGTCCACATGGAAGCGGGCATGCGGGTCATCATCGAAGACTACATCCACAAGCCCGCGTCGAAGATCGGCCTGCTGCTGCTCAACGCCGGCGTCTGCTGGCTCGGCGGCGCCCTCGGCGTCTTCTCAATCCTCAAGGTCGCCCTCCTGGGCGTGGGAGCCTGATCGCATGGCCGCCTATGAGTTCATCGACCACAACTTCGACGTGGTGGTGGTCGGCGCCGGCGGCTCCGGCCTGCGCGCCGCCCTGGGCTGCGCCCAGGCCGGTCTGAAGACCGCCTGCGTCACCAAGGTCTTCCCGACCCGCTCGCACACCGTCGCGGCGCAGGGCGGCATTTCCGCCGCGCTCGGCAACATGGGCGAGGACGACTGGCGCTGGCACATGTACGACACCGTCAAGGGGTCGGACTGGCTGGGCGACCAGGACGCCATCGAATACCTGTGCCGCTCGGCGCCGGCCGCCATCTATGAGCTCGAGCACTGGGGCGTGCCCTTCTCGCGCACCGACGACGGCAAGATCTACCAGCGCGCCTTCGGCGGCATGACCAAGAACTACGGCGAGGCCCCGCAGCAGCGCACCTGCGCCGCCGCCGACCGCACCGGCCACGCCATCCTGCACACCCTGTACGGCCAGTCGGTGCGCAACGCGGTGGACTTCTACACCGAGTACCTCGCCCTCGACCTGATCATGGACGACGAGGGCGTCTGCCGCGGCGTCACCGCCTGGAAGCTCGACGACGGCACCCTGCACCGCTTCACGGCGCAGATGGTCATCCTGGCCACCGGCGGCTACGGCCGGGCCTTCTTCTCCTGCACCTCGGCCCACACCTGCACCGGCGACGGCAACGCCATGGTGCTGCGCGCCGGCCTGCCGCTGCAGGACATGGAGTTCGTGCAGTTCCACCCGACCGGCATCTACGGCGCCGGCGTGCTGATCACCGAGGGGGTGCGCGGCGAGGGCGGCTATCTGACCAACTCCGAGGGCGAGCGCTTCATGGAGCGCTACGCCCCCTCGGCCAAGGACCTGGCGTCCCGCGACGTGGTGTCCCGCGCCATGACCATCGAGATCCGCGAAGGGCGCGGGGTGGGTCCGAACAAGGACCACATCTACCTCCACCTCGACCACCTCGACCCGAAGATCATCGCCGAGCGGCTGCCGGGCATCAGCGAGAGCGCCCGCATCTTCGCCGGGGTCGACGTGACCAAGGAGCCGATCCCGGTCCTGCCGACCGTGCACTACAACATGGGCGGCATTCCCACGAACTATCACGGCGAGGTGCTGACCAAGGTCGGCGACAACCCCGACGCCATCGTGCCCGGCCTGATGGCCGTGGGCGAGGCGGCCTGCGTCTCGGTGCACGGCGCCAACCGCCTCGGCTCCAATTCGCTGACCGACCTTGTGGTGTTCGGCCGGGCCGCGGGTCTGCGCGCCGGCGAGATCATCACCCCGGGCAAGACCGTCCCCGGCCCCAAGGCTTCGCAGACCGACGCCCACCTCGAGCGCTTCGACCGCTTCCGCAACGCTTCGGGCCCCACCCCCACCGCCAAGCTGCGGCTGGAGATGCAAAAGGCGATGCAGGAGGACTGCGCCGTGTTCCGCATGGGCGAGACCCTGCAGTCCGGCGTCAACCGCATCGCCCAGGTCTACAATCGCCTGCCGGAGATCTCGGTGGCCGACCGCGGCCTGATCTGGAACACCGACCTCGTCGAGACCCTGGAGTTCGACAACCTGATCGCCAATGCGGCGGTGACGGTGAACTCGGCGGTCAACCGGCAGGAAAGCCGCGGCGCCCACGCCCGCGAGGACTTCTCCGACCGCAACGACGATGTGTGGATGAAGCACACCCTGGCCTGGCTCGACGCCAAGTCCGGGGCGGTGAAGATCGATTATCGCCCGGTGCACGCCTACACCATGAGCAACGACATCAGCTACATCGCGCCCAAGGCGCGGGTGTACTGAGAAGGATCGCCCGCCAATGGCCGAATTCGCGCTGCCGAAGAATTCCCGCCCCACCAAGGGCCGTCACACGCCGGCGCCGGCGGGGGCGACCAAGGTGCGGACCTTCAAGGTCTATCGCTACGACCCCGAGACGGGCGCCAACCCGCGCTGGGACACCTACGACGTGGACGTCGGCGCCTGCGGACCGATGGTTCTGGACGCCCTGATCCACATCAAGAACACCATGGACCCGACGCTGGCCTTCCGCCGCTCGTGCCGTGAAGGGGTGTGCGGCTCCTGCGCCATGAACATCGGCGGTCGCAACACCCTGGCCTGCACCGTCGGCTGGTCCGAGACCGGCGGCGACGCGGTGACCATCTCGCCCCTGCCGCACATGCCGGTGATCAAGGACCTGGTCCCCGACCTGACCCTGTTCTTCGCCCAGTACTCCTCGATCGAGCCCTGGCTGCACACCGAAACCCCGATGCCGGAAAAGGAGTGGCGCCAGGCTCCGGAGGACCGCCGCAAGCTCGACGGCCTCTACGAGTGCATCCTGTGCGCCTGCTGCTCGACCTCGTGCCCCAGCTACTGGTGGAACGGCGAGAAGTACCTCGGCCCCGCCGCCCTGCTGCACGCCTACCGCTGGCTGATCGACAGCCGCGACGAAGCGGCGGGCGAGCGCCTCGACTACCTCGAGGATCCGTTCAAGCTCTACCGCTGCCACACCATCATGAATTGCGCCCAGGTCTGCCCCAAGGGGCTGAACCCGGCCAAGGCGATCGCCGAGATCAAGAAGATGATGGTCGAACGGGTGGTGTGAGGTGGCGGCCGAGCGCACGCTTCGTCGGCCAAAACACCCCAGGGCCTATGCGGCCCTGATCGCGCTCGCCGCCATTGTCCTCGCCATAGGCGTCGCCGGAACCTGGAGCCTCGCCCTGGGTTGAGGCTGGGCCGGCGGGGAGCGAGCCATGACTAAGCGCATCCTGGTGATCGCCATCGTCGCCGTCCTGGCCGTCGCCGCCGCCGGCTATGGCTGGTGGCGCACCGACCTGCGCTGGCGCCCCAAGACCCTGACGGCCCACGAGGCCGAGATCGCCGCCCTGGTCGAGACCGCCGGCTGGGTCTCGCCCGGCAAGGGCGACAAGGTGCTGTACCTGGTCGGCTTTCGCGCCTGTCCCGACTGCATCCGGTTCGAAAAGGAGCAGTTCCCCCTGCTGCAGGGCGCGGGGGTCGACACCCGGGTGATCCTGTTCCCCCGCCGCACCCAATCGGACGCCGCCGAACGCGCCGGGGTGGCCGAGCTGTGGAAGACCCGCAGCTGGGAGACCTGGGAGCGCTGGTCGGCCGTGGTCCCTGCCGCCTGGACCGCGGAGGGCATTGTCTCGGCCGACACCGACCCCGAGCGGGCGGCCCTGGTCGAGAAGAGCCGGCGCCTGACCGAACAGCTGAAGCCGCTCCTGGCCGACAACGGGATCAGGATGGCCTACCCGACCCTGATCTGGCGCGACGCCAGGGGACGCCTGCGCGGCTGCGCCTGTGAAAGGCGCGAGACGTACAAATATGTGCGCAAGGAACTTGGGGCCTGAAGACCTTCTTCCCTTGCCTAGTCCCGCAGCTTCCTGGCGATGGCTTCCAGGTCGGCCGCGAGGGCGGGGTCGCCGGCCTTCAGCTCCTCGATGCGGCGGACGGCGTGCAGGACCGTGGTGTGGTCCCGGCCGCCGAAGCGCCGGCCGATGTCCGGCAGGGAGCGGGTGGTCATCTGCTTGGCCAGATACATGGCCGCCTGGCGGGGCCGGGCCACCGCGCGGGTGCGGCGCTCGGACAGGAGATCGGTCTGCTTCATGCCGAAATGCTCGGCCGTCGCCTTCTGGATGTCGTCGACGGTGATGCGCTTTTCGCCGCGGGACAGGTGCGGCCGCAGGATGGTCTGGGCCTCGTCGAGGCTCAGCTTGGGCAGGCGCTCGCCGGCCCGGGCGACGAGGGTGTTGAGGCCCCCTTCGAGCTCGCGGACGGAATCCGAAAAGCGGTCCGCCAGGAATTGCAGAACCTCCGGGCGGACCCGGCCCTCGACGCCGAGCTCGCGCGACAGCAGGGCCAGCTTGCGCTCGAGAATGCCCAGCCGCAGGGCCCGGTCGGCCGGCTCGATGCCGCAGACGAGGCCTGCGCCCAGGTGCGAGCGCAGGCGCCCGTCGACCTCGGTCAGGGCCGAGGGCGGCCGGTCGGCGGAGAACACCACCCGGCGGCCTTCGCCGGTCAGCGCGGCCAGGGTGTGGAACAGCTCTTCCTGCGACGACTTCTTGCCGCCGATGAAGTGGACGTCGTCGACCAGCAAGAGGTCGGCGGTGCGCAGGTCGTCCTTGAAGGCCGCGCCGGCGCGATCCATCACGGCCCGCACGAAGGTCGACAAGAAGCGCTCGGCGGTCAGATAGACGATCCGCTTCTCGGGTCGGGTGCGCCCGGCCTCCCAGGCGATGGCGTTGAGCAGGTGCGTCTTTCCGAAGCCGTAAGGGCCGTGGAACAGGACCGGATTGAAGCAGCCGTCGCTCCAGCTCGCCACCCGGCGGGCGACCGCCAGGGCGAACTCGTTCGCCGGGCCGGGCACGAAGGTGTCGAAGGTGAAGCGTTCCTGCAGGCCGGCCTGGCGCGGCGCGGCGGGGACGGGGGCGCCGGGGACGCGAACGGCCTCGTGCTGGAGGATGATCGGCGCGGCCTCGGCCACCACGTCGGGAAGGGCGGCGGTGCGTGGGGCGCCGCCGTGCTCGGCCTCGAACTCGGCCCGCGAGCTGAGCAGCAGCGGGCGCTGCTGGGGATCGTTCTGGGTCCACAGCTCGCCGATGCGGCGCCAGGCGTTGCGGCGGATCCAGTCACGGGCGATGCCGGTGGGGGTGACCACGACGACGGCGCCGTCGGAGCCCTCGCGCAGTTGAGCCTGGGCGATCCAGGAGCCGAAGGTGTTGTCGCCCAGCTCGCCCCGCAGGGCGGCGCAGGTGGAGGACCAGACGGCTCCCGTGGTCGGACCCATGACGCCCTCCGCCGCCGCATGCCATTGCGGCGCCCTGCTGTTCGACAAGCTCGTCATCTGCCCCGCCATCCCGCCTGTAGAAAGCCCAAACCCCGCCGAAAAGACACGATCTCGCTCGCGCTTTTTCGCTGCGCGTTTACTCAAAAGGGGACTCTGCGACGGACGCTACTCTTGCCCGCCGTTTCATCCGTGATGAGATGGAAGTGCCTTCTGGACATCACAGTATCCCCGAGCATCGGCTGAGCAAGGGTGATTCTTGGCGTGTCCGGCGGATATTTCGTTTGACTCAGGCAAGCCTCGAAACGGGCAAGGAAAACCAAAACCCCGCGACAGGTGCGACTTTTCGCACACCAGAAAACCACATCGAGGACGGACGAAAGCCGCAGACGCTGGCTTGCGTCTACGGCTTTGAAAGCTGTGGTATTTTAGGGGATCGGCCTCAAACGAGGCCGTCCGGGTCCGGCCGAAGTCGCCGGATCAGGCGGGGGCGCCGACCTTGTTCAGGCGGGCCGCGAGACGCGACACCTTGCGCGCGCCGGTGTTCTTGTGGACGACGCCCTTGGACACGGCCCGCATCAGTTCGGACTGGGCCACGATGAAGGCGGCCTTGGCGGCCTCGGCGTCGCCGCCGGTCAGGGCTTCCTCGAACTTGCGCAGATAGGTGCGCACGCGGGAGCGACGGGCCTTGTTGACCTCGGTACGGCGTTCGATCTTGCGGATCGCCTTCTTGGAGCCAGGCGTGTTGGCCATGGGTGGATCGTGCCTCGGAAAACGGACAATGGCCGGAACTTAAGGGTCCCAGCGCGAAATCAGGAGTGCGCGCATATACGGGAAGGGGGCGGCCCCGTCAACGCAGGAGGGCCCTCAATCGGCCTGGGTCTCCAACGCCCGCGCCGCGGCCTCCTGGGCCTTGGCGTCCTTGAGGATGGCCGGGATCTGGGAGAAGGAGAACAGCAGGGTCAGGACGGCGAGGCCCGGAAACTTGAACCACACCCACAGGGCGTCCGGCTGGGTGCGCCACACCGCCTCGTTCAGTATGGCCAGGGCCAGGAAGAACAGGCCGTAACGCAGGGTCAGCCGGCGCCAGCCGGCTTCCGACAGGGCGAGGGCCTCGCCCATCAGCAGCTTCACCGGGCTCTTGCCCATCATATAGCCCCCGAGCAGGACGACGGCGAAAGCCAGGTTCAGGGCGGTCGGCTTCATCTTCACGAAGCGGTCGTCGTGGAACACCAGGGTCAGGGTCCCGAAGAACAGGGCCGCGCCGCCGGCGAGCAGGGGGATGAAGGCTACCCGCTTCTCGACCACGAAACCGACCAGCAGGGCTATGCCCGAGCCCGCCACCAGCCACCAACTGGCGGCGAGCACGTTGCGGGTGACCAGGAAGCCGACGAGGAAGGCGGCCGCCCCGGCGTAGTCGACGCAGGCCCGCACGATGGGATTGGATTTCGGTTTGGGCTTGCCGGCGTCAGTCATGGGCGCGTCGTTCACTCTAAGTCTCCAGTCCGACCAGCGAGCGGGCGAAGGCGCGGGCGTCGAAGGCCTGCAGGTCCTCCACGCTCTCGCCGACGCCGATCAGCTTGATGGGCGCGCGGCTCGCCTCGGCCACCGGCACCAGCACCCCGCCGCGGGCGGTGCCGTCCAGCTTGGTCATCACCACCCCGGTCAGGCCGGCGATCTTGCCAAACGACTCGACCTGGGACAGGGCGTTGCGGCCGACGGTGGCGTCGAGCACCAGCAGGGTCTCGTGGGGCAGGGCGGGGTCCATCTTCCTGAGCACGCGAACGATCTTGGCCAGTTCGTCCATCAGGCCAGACTTGTTCTGCAGCCGGCCTGCGGTGTCGATCAGCACCACGTCGAAGCCTTCGGCCTTGGCCCGGGTCACAGCCTCGAACGCGAGCCCGGCCGCGTCCGACCCCGGCGGCTTTGTCAGGATCGGCGCGCCCGCCCGCTGGGCCCAGACGGTGAGCTGCTCGATGGCGGCGGCGCGGAAGGTGTCGCCGGCGGCGATCAGCACCTTGGCGCCCTGGCCGGTCAGGTCGGCGGCGATCTTGCCCAGGGTGGTGGTCTTACCCGAGCCGTTCACGCCCACGAACAGCACGATATAGGGCTTGGGCCCGCGCAGGGGCTCGAAGCGGGCCTCGTGGGGGCGCAGCTCGGCGGCGATGGCGTCGGCCAGGCCCTCGCGCACCTCGGTCTCGGTGGCCTGCTTGCCGAAGCGGGCCTTGCCGAAGGCGGCGGCCACGCGCGCGGCGGCGGCGGGACCGAGGTCGGCCTCGATCAGCATCTCCTCCAGCTCGTCCAGGGTGTCCTGGTCGACGGGGCCGGGTCGTAAAGGCCTGGACGACTTGCTGCGACAGCTGCTGCGACGAGCGCGACAGCCCCTTGGACAGCCTTTCCATCCAGCCCTTGGACGACCCCATGCGGATGGGGGCGACGATCGGCATGTCTTCAGGGCGGTCGGGAGGCGCGTCGGTCATGGCGCGCTTCTACTGCGCCGGGCGTGCGGGTGAAAGCGGGGCGGGACGTCTAGCTCGCGCCGCTACAGGTCCGGCCGGCGGTCTGGAGGCGGCGGCAGAAGGTTTCGACCTCGGCGGGGCTGGCGAAGCCCTCGACGAGGCCGCGGAACTCAGTGCGTCCGCCGGCGGTCAATAGCTCGATCCGCCGCGGTTTGCCGGCCATGGCGTCGGGGAAGGCCAGGTCCAGGGCCTGGGCGGCCTGGAGGGCGGCCGTGGCGGAGCCGAAGCGGCCGTACTCCGCCCGGCTGAAGGCCGTGGCGCTGGTGCTCGCCTCGCTGCGTACGGGCGAAGCCGGCGCGGTCGGGGCGAGGATCGGCGCCGCCGTCGCGCGGGGCGGGGCGTTGGCGGCGAGCCGTGGATTGGCCGGATAGAGCGGGCGCCAGCCGGGGTCGCACACCGCATTGACGACCGCGTCCATATAGGAGCCGCGCGGCACGTCGCGCCAGGCTGTCCCGGCGCCGAGCTGGCGCACGGCGCCCTGGCGGTTGGAGCCGGCGTAGAGGGCAAGCGCCCGCTGGAACACCTTGCGGTTCGAACAGTCGAGGTCGACCAGCATCACCGCCGAGCGCCCGTTCAGACGGCGGGTGAAGTCGGGGTCGATGGCTTCCTGGCGGATGGAGACGCGGATGGCCGGAGCGGCGGCGAGGCGGTCGCGGCCGGGCTCGACCGAGAAGACGGAGTCCTGGCCGATGCCCACAACCGTGCCGGGCGCGATGTCGGTCTGGGCGCCGACCCACTGGCGTATCGTCTCCACGTTGCGCACCGCCGGATAGGGTGGATAGGCGGGGGCCGCGGTCTGGGCCAGGGCGTGCGAGAAGAGGCCTTCCACAGCGAGACCCCCCAGCGCGAGGACTCCAAGGGCCAAAACGCAGACGGGGACGCTCACCGGACGGGACATGGAAACTCCTCGCGGCAATGCTCCGTCCTAAGACGGGTCAATCGCGAAGCGCTGCTGCAAACCATAAGCCAGAGTCAAACGGCGAGGCGGCCCAGGGCCCGGCGCCCGTCGTGGCCGTGGAGACTGAGGCGGACGAGGGCGCCTGCTTGCGCGGCGCCCTCGAAGGCGATCTCGGTGAAATCCTCGGCACGGGCCAGGCCCTCGCGCTCGACCAGGGCGGTGACGGTACGGCCTTGGGTCCGGTCGAGGTGACGGCGCAGGGCCGCGGCGCCGGCGCCGCGCAGCCGCTCGGCCCGGGCCTTCACCACCGCCTTGGGCAACTGGGGCATGCGCGCCGCGGGCGTGCCCGGGCGGGGGGAAAAGGGGAAGACGTGCAGGTAGGACAGCCCCGCCTCCTCGACCAGCGACAGGCTGTTCTCGAAGGCCTCCTCGCTCTCGGTGGGGAAGCCGGCGATGAGGTCGGCGCCGAACGCCACGTCGGGGCGCACCCGGCGCACGCCGGCGATCAGGGCCAGGGACTGGGCCCGGCTGTGGCGGCGCTTCATGCGCTTCAGGATCATGTCGTCGCCGGCCTGCAGCGACAGGTGCAGGTGGGGCATCAGCCGCGGCTCGGTCGCCAGCTGCTGCATCAGGTCGGGATCGATCTCGGCGGCGTCGATCGACGAGAGGCGAAGGCGCGGCAGGCCAGGCGCCAGCTTGAGGATGCGGGAGACCAGCTGGCCCAGGGTCGGCTGGCCGGGCAGATCCTGGCCCCAGGCGGTGATGTCCACGCCCGTCAGCACCACCTCGGCGAAGCCCTTGGCCGCGAGGCTGCGGACCTGTTCGACGATCTCGCCGGCCGGGGCCGAGCGCGAATTTCCCCGCCCATAGGGGATGATGCAGAAGGTGCAGCGGTGGTCGCAGCCGTTCTGGACCTCGACATAGGCCCTGGCGCGCTCGGTCAGCCCATCGACCAGGTGGCTGGCGGTCTCGGTCAGGGAGGCGATGTCATTGACCCGAACCCGGCCATGCTCGGGGCCGAAGGCATAGGCGCCGGGCGCGCTCTTCAGCCCGTTGCCGAGCACCAGATCCACCTCGCCCATGGCGGCGAAGCTGCCCGGGTCGATCTGGGCGGCGCAGCCGGTGACGATGAGCCGGCTGTCCGGACGTTCGCGGCGGGCGCGGCGGATGGCCTGGCGCGCCTGGCGCACCGCCTCGCCCGTGACGGCGCAGGTGTTGACGATGACCGCGTCGGTCAGGCCGTCGGCCAGGGCGCGGGCCTTGGCCTGCTCGCTCTCATAGGCGTTCAGGCGGCAGCCGAAGGTGAGGACGTCGACGCCGTGGGGGGCTTGGCCGCTCACGACAGTCGCTCCGGCAGGACACCCGAGAACTCGACCTCGACCGGGCCGGTCATCAGGACGTGGCCGTCGGACTCGCGCCATTCGATGGTCAGCTCGCCGCCGTCGACGACGACGGCCGCCTTGCGTTCGGTAAGGCCGCGACGGAAGCAGGCGACGAGGGCGGCGCAGGCGCCGGTGCCGCAGGCCTTGGTCAGGCCGGCGCCGCGCTCCCACACCCGAAGGCGGATGCGATCGGGCGCCAGGACCTGGGCGAAGCCGACATTGACCCCTTGCGGGAACAGCGGGTGATGCTCGATCAGCGAGCCGACGCGGGTGACGGTGTCGTCGTCGACCGCCTCGTCCACAAAAAACACCACGTGCGGGTTGCCCATGGAGACGCAGCCCGGGGTGTGGAACAGGGGCGCATCGATGGGGCCGACCTGCAGCTCGACCCGGGCGGTGTCCATGTCCTCGGCCAAGGGGATGTCCCGCCAGTCCAGGCGGGGCGGGCCCATGTCGACGGTGATGGCGTGGGGGCCGGCGCGGGTGGCCTGCATCAGCCCGACCTTGGTCTCGATCAGGGCCTCGTCCTTGCCGGAGGCCTCCATCAGGAGCCAGCCGACGCAACGGGTGGCGTTGCCGCACGCCTCGACCTCGCCGCCGTCGGCGTTCCAGATGCGCATATAGACGTCGCCCGTGCGGCTGGAATCCAGCCCGATCAGCTGATCGCAGCCGACGCCGCCCTCGCGATCGGCGATAGCGCGCGCGGTATCCGCCGCCGGTGCGAAGGGCGGATGGTCGCTCGACCGCCCAGCCCCGACCACCACGAAGTCGTTGCCGGCGCCGTTCATCTTGAGAAAGGGACGCGTCATTGGCCGGCTATATAGGTGAAAAGACGGGGTTTGGGCGCCCCGCCGCGGCATAGGCCGCGTGCGTCCTTCGAGACGCCCGAGTTCCTCGGGCTCCTCAGGATGACGAATGTGGGTGGACTGCACTGAGGCTCGTCATGCTGAGGAGCGCGAGCGTAGCTTGCGCGTCTCGAAGCACGCACCACAGTTCAGAGCCCCTCCAGCGCCCCGGCCAGCAGGCGCGCTTCGGTTTCGCGGCTGGAGCCGGCGCGCCAGGCGACGACGATCTCGCGGGTGTGGGTGGTGGAGGAGAGGGGGCGCACGCCGACGGGGGCGTTGTCGGTCAGCCCAGCTTCCACGGCCATGGCGGGCAGCAGGGATACGCCCAGGCCCGAACCGATCATCTGCACCAGGGTGTGCAGGGAGGTGGCCGCGAAGGTCCCGTCCTCGCCCGTGACGATCTTGGGCGCGTCCAGCTCGCAGGCCGACAGGGCGTGCTCGCGCAGGCAGTGGCCGTCCTCGAGCAGGATCAGCCCCTCGCGCTCCAGGTCGGCCGGGTCGATCCGCTCGTGCAGCAGCAGGGGGTGGTTGGCGGGGATGACCGCGACGAGGTCGTCGTCGGCCACGTGGGCGATGTCGAGGCCGCTCGTGTCGTAGGGCAGGGCGATCAGGGCGGCGTCGAGGGCGCCGGCCTTCAGGCTGGCCACCAGCTTGGCGGTCTGGTCCTCGCGCAGGAACAGGCGCAGCGCCGGGAAGCGCCGGCGCAGTTCGGGCAGGGCGCGGGGCAGCAGGAAGGGAGCGATGGTCGGGATCACCCCCAGGCGGAAGCGGCCGGACAGGGGCTGGCCGGCGCTCTTGGCCGCCTGCACCAGGTCCTCGGCGCGGGCCAGCACGTCCTTGGCCCGGCGCACGGCCTCCTCGCCCACAGGCGTGAGGATAACCTTTGAGCGGCCCCGGTCGACCACCGGCGCGCCGAGGATCTTCTCGAGCTCCTGCACGCCGGCCGACAGGGTGGGCTGGGTGACGTGGGCGGCGTCGGCGGCGCGGCTGAACGATCCGTGTTCGGCCAAAAGCTTGAGGTACTGCAGCTGTCTCAGGGTCGGGAGCATGGTCTGCGTATAGCCTCATCCTATGGCTATGCCAAAAACAATCGATTGGATTTTGTACGGGCGGGGCCTATCTCCTTCCCTGCGGCGGCGAGCCGCACCGGATTTCACCAGGAGAGAGCCAATGCTGGGCGTCAATGAAAAACTGCCGAACTTCAAGATCACGGGCGTCAAGCCGGGCTTCAACGCGCACGAAGAAAACGGCGAGAGCGCCTTCGAGAAGATCACCCAGGACAGCTTCCCGGGTAAGTGGAAGGTCATCTTCTTCTATCCGAAGGACTTCACCTTCGTCTGCCCGACCGAAATCGCCGAGTTCGCGCGCCTCAACAAGGACTTCGCCGATCGCGACACCGTCGTGCTCGGCGGTTCGACCGACAACGAGTTCTCCAAGCTCGCCTGGCGCCGCAGCCATCCCGACCTCGACAAGCTGCCGATCTGGAGCTTCGCCGATCCGGGTGGGAAGTTCGCCCGTCAGCTCGGCATCCTCGACGAGGAAGAGGGCGTCGCCCTGCGCGCCACCTTCGTGGTCGACCCGGACAACACCATCCAGCACGTCTACGTCACCAACCTGAACGTGGGCCGTGCGCCGGCCGACACCCTGCGGGTGGTCGACGCGCTGCAGACCGACGAGCTGTGCCCCTGCAACCGCCCGGTGGGCGGCGCCACCCTCTAATCGGCGCGCGATAGCGCTGCCGGCCGCCGCCCCGAGGGGGGACTCCTCCCCCTTGGCTCCCCTCGGGGCGTGCGCATTCTTCACATGAACTGGAGCTTTCCATGTCGCTCGACACCGTCCGCGACCTTCTGCCCGACTACGCCAAGGACCTCAGCCTCAACCTCTCGTCGCTCTCGAACGAGACGGTGCTGAACGATCAGCAGAAGTGGGGCGCGTTCCTGGTCAGCGCCTGGGCGGTGGGCCAGCCCGACGTGGTCAAGGCGGTCGAGGCCGCGGCGACCGCCGGCGGCCTGACGGCCGAGGCGGCCAAGGGCGCCAAGGCCGCGGCGGCCATCATGGGTATGAACAATGTCTACTACCGGGCCCTGCACCTGATGAAGAACCAGGAGTACCGGACCCTGCCCGCCAAGCTGCGGATGAACGTCATCGCCAACCCCGGCGTGGACAAGGGCGACTTCGAGCTCTGGTGCACGGCGGTCTCGGCGGTGAACGGTTGCGGCATGTGCCTGGACAGCCACGAAGAGGAGCTGCGCAAGCGCGGCGTTCCCAACACCAGCATCCAGGCCGCCCTGCGCATCGCCGCGGTGGTCAATGCGGTGAGCGCCGTGGTGCGGGCCGAACGGGCCGCGGCCTAATCTTCCCCGGTCACGCCCGGGCTCGGCCCGGGAATCCAGAGCGTCGCGTCTTCCGAAAGGAGGCGCGGCGTTTTGCGTTTCACGCGGCCTCGAACCGCACAGGGGCGCCCCAGAAGGTCTCGACCAGCCCGTTGCCGAGGCCGGGCGCGCCGGTGGTGAGGAAGCGGCGCGTCCCGCCGGTCCCGGGGTCGAACTCCGGGTGGCGGGCCAGGTAGGCGTCCAGGGCGTCGGCGACGGCGCTGGGCTGGTGGATCAGGGGCGTGCCGGCCCCGAGGGCCTCGACAAACAGTTCGGCCACGATCTCATAGTGGGTGCACCCCAGGATGGCCCGGTCCGGGGCGCGGCCGATGCGGCGAGTCAGGGCCGCGACATGGCGCTGGATCGTCTGGCGAAGCGCGTCCTCGTCCACTCCCGACTCGATCAGATGGGCCAGGGTGGGGCAGGGTTCGGAGAACACCGCCACGTCCTGGCGGCGCTTGTCGATCTCGATCTCGTAAACCCGGCTGGCCGCCGTGGCCGGGGTCGAGAACACCCCCACCACATCCACCGCCTCGACCTTCTCGGAGCGCTCCGCCTCGTGGCTCCAGGGCAGGCCGGTGGCCGCCTCGATGGTCGGCACGATGATGCCGAGGATGTTCACGGGCCGGCCCAGGGCGGCGCGATAGGCGGGCAGCCACGTCTGCTGCAGTCGCCGCAGTGCGATGGCCGAGGCGGTGTTGCAGGCCAGGACCACGACGCTTGCGCCTGCCTCGAACAGGCGCACGCAGCCGTCGCGGGTCAGGTCGACGATGCGCTCGCCGTCGTAGCCGCCGTAGGGCGCGTTGGCCTGGTCGGCGAGATAGAGGAAATCGGCCCGGGGCAGCCGCTCCACCAGGGCCCGGTGGACGCTGAGGCCGCCTACGCCCGAATCGAATACGCCGATGGTCATGGCCCTGTTTCTAGCCGCCGGGGCTCAGGGGATCAGCATGATCTTGCCGACATGACCGGCCGATTCCAGCCGGGCGTGGGCCTGGGCGGCCTCCTTGAGGGGGAAGGTGGAGTCGATCACCGGACGGATCTCGCCCGCCGCGATCCACGGCCACACCCGGGCCTCGACCGCGGCGGCCAGGCGCGCCTTCTCGTCGGGATGACGGGGCCGCAGGGTGGAGCCGGCGAAGGTCAGGCGGCGCACCATCAGCCGGGCGACGTCGATGGTCGCCTTGGACCCGGCCTGGACGGCGATCTGCACCAGCCGCCCGTCCAGGTTCAGGCATTCCAGGTTCTTCTGCACGAAGTCGCCGGCGACCATGTCCAGCACCACGTCCGCGCCGCCCTCGGCCTGCACCCGGGCCACGAAATCCTCGGCCGAGGTGTCGATCACCACGTCGGCGCCGAACGACCGGGCCGCGGCCGCCTTCTGCGCGCTGCGGCCCGTGGCGATCACCCGCGCCCCGGCGGCCTTGGCCATCTGGATCGCCATCACCCCGATGCCGCTGGTGGCGCCGTGCAGCATCAGGGTCTCGCCCGCCTGGAGGCGCCCGATCTCAAACACATTGGAGAAAACGGTGAAGGCGGTCTCGGGCAGGGCGGCGGCCTGGACCAGATCGAGGCCGGCCGGGATAGGCAAGGCGTGCCGGGCGTCGACCACGGCATATTCGGCATAGCCGCCCCCACCGAGCAGGGCGCAGACCGTGTCGCCCACCCTCCAGCGCGCGGCGCCCTCGCCGACGGCCGCCACTTCGCCGGCGACCTCGAGGCCCAGGGTGTCGGGCGAGCCGGGCGGCGGCGGGTAGCCGCCGTTGCGCTGCAGGACGTCCGGGCGGTTCACGCCGGCCGCCGCGACGCGGATCAGCACCTGTCCCGGTCCAGGCCTGGGCACGGCGGCGGCGACGGGCTCCAGCGCCTCGGCGGGGCCGGCTCCGCCGCGGACGGTGATGGCGATCATGGTCTCGGGAAGGCTCACTGAGGGGGCTCCGGGCTCAACGGTCTCCCAACGGACCATTGCATCTGCTATTATTGCGCCTTCGTGCTGAGCTTAGGGAGAGCGCCATGATCGAGGAAGTGGCTCTACCGCGCCAGGTTCGCGGCGCATCGCTTACCGAAGTTACGCGAGAAGATCTCGATCTCTACGCCGCCACGGACCTACAGGAACGCATAGCCCGCCTCGAGGACGAGATCATTCGGACCCGTGCGGTCCTGGAACGCAAACTTGCGGGACGGGCCGCCGCCGACGCACTCTTCTCCCTGAAAAGCTGAGTCGCTCACGCCTGGCAGTAGACGGGCCAGCCGGGACGGCCGACTGGCACGGGGGTTGCACGCCGTTTCTGGCCGGCCCGTGTTGGGGCCGGGCGTGAATGAAGGACGAGAGGCGTATGGACGAATTCGGTCTGGCTACGGTGACGCCGGCGCGTGCGCAGGTGGTCAGTGACTTCGCCGCCTCTGAACTCTTCGACCGCACCTTCCACGAAGGCATGGAGCTGGTGGAGGAGACCGCGACCTATCTCGACGGCGCCGGCCGCCAGGAATCCAAGCTGCTGTCCCGCGCCGCCGCCCTGGCCTACGCCAGCGCCTCGATGCGCCTGACGACCCGGCTGATGCAGGTGGCCTCGTGGCTGCTGGTGCAGCGGGCGGTGCGCGAAGGCGACATGACCCCGGACGAGGCCTGCCAGGGTCGCTACCGGCTGAACGCCAAGACCCGCGGCGACGCCGCCGAGGTCGATCTCGAAACCCTGCCCGGCGGGCTGAACGGCTTGGCCGAACGCGCCGAGCGCCTCTACGAGCGCGTCGCCCACCTCGACCGGCGCATGTACATCGAGGCCCCGGGCGAGGTCGCGCCCAACCCGGTGCTGTCCCAGTACGAAATGCTGCGGACGGCGTTCGGGGAAGCGAGCGCCTAACCAGGCCAAATTGGGCCTCTAGCCCTCCGCTTCTTCCTTCAAGCTGTCAGGCTCCACGTCATACCGCCGCGAGCAGTACTCGCAGGTGACGTGGATATTGCCGTCGGGCTCGACCATGTCGCCCCATTCCTCGGGCGGAAACGAGCGAAGCATGCCGCGCACGCTCTCGTCCGTGCAGCGGCAGAAGGCCTTGAGCGGCTTGGCCTCGAACATCCGCACCCCGTCCTCATGGAACAGGCGATAGAGCAGCGTCTCCGGCGTGATCTGCGGATCGACCAGCTCGTCCTCGGCCAGGGTGGAGAACAGGATGTCGGCCCGCTCCCACGCCTCGCGGGTGGAGCCGCGGGCGTCGTCCTCGGCCACGTTCTGGATCATCGCCCCGCCGGCGCGCCAGTGTTTCCCCTCGGCGTCGGTGAGCTCGCCTACGGCAAGGCGCACCCGCGTCGGCACCTGCTCCGACTGGGCGAAATACTGCTCGGCGCACAGGGCGAGGGTCTCGCCCTCGATGGGGGTGACGCCCTGGTAGCGGTCCTTGGCCCCCACCGGGTCGATGGTCATGATGAAGACCCCCTGGCCCAGCAGGGTCCTGGCGCCGGGCCGCACGAAACCTGCGCTGGCTTCGGCCACCCGCTCGGCGTCGAAACGGCAATAGCCGCGCAGGGACCCGGCGGTGTCATAGTCGACCACGACATATTTCACCGGCCCGTCGCCCTGGGCCTGGACGATCAGCCGCCCCTCGAACTTCAGCGCCGATCCGACCAGGGCGGCGAGCGCGCAGGCCTCGCCCAGCAGATTGGCCACGGGCTCGGGATAGTCGTGACGCCCCAGGATGTCGTCGACGGCATCCCCTAGCCGCACGATGCGGCCGCGGACCGGCTGGCCCTCGATCTGGAAGGCAGCCACCAGGTCGTCAGGGTGCGAGGCGAGGTCGGTCATGGCGATGCGTCCCGTGGGCGCCGCCGCTCTACGGGAAGAGAGGGGCGCACGGCTCGAGCGAGTCGAGCAAAGGCTGGATGAGGGCCTTAGATGGTAGCCCGCGCGGAAAATAAAACCCGCTCATCCCCGCGGAAGCGGGGACCCAGTCTTTGGCAGGGAATGCGGCGGCCTGAACCTGGGTCCCCGCTTCCGCGGGGATGAGCGGCGTAGCTTACTTCTTCGTCGGCGCCGCGGGCTTGATCTCGTCGGCGGGGGCGACCTTGGACGGCGCGACCGGCTTGGCGGTGGTGGCGGCGCCGGCGTTGGTGGTCGCCGCCGGCGTCGCCGAAGCCGCCGCCCCGACCATGAAGGCGGGGGTGGCCATGGCGTAGGTCTTGGCCGGCTTCAGCCGCACCGCCGCCTCGACCGAACCGGTCCGCAGCACGTCCAGCGCCCGGGCGAGCTGGAAATCGTCCTTCTTGCTGTCGTAGCCCTCGGGCGGGATCTCGGTCGGGGCGTGCGCTTCGCGGCGGCTCTTGCCGACGTCGGCGTCCAGGGCGTTGCGGAAGCTGGCCTCGGAGAACTGCAGGTTGGCGTCGGCGACGCGTTCGGCCTCTTCCTTGGAGCTGGCGACCTCGAGGTCCGGCGCGATGCCGGTCTTCTGGATCGACTGGCCCGAGGGGGTGAAGTAGCGGGCGGTGGTCAGCTTCAGCGCCCCGTCCATGCCGCCGCGCAGGGGGATGACGGTCTGCACCGAGCCCTTGCCGAAGCTGGTCAGGCCGATGACCTCGGCCCGGCGGCGGTCCTTCAGGGCGCCGGCCACGATCTCGGACGCCGAGGCCGAGCCGTTGTTGATCACCACCACCAGCGGCAGGCCGTTCAGCATGTCGCCGCCGGCGCGGGCGTTGTAGCGCTCGATGTCGCGGGCGTCGCGGCCGCGCTGGGACACCACCTCGCCGCCGTCGAGGAAGGCCGAGGCCACCTCGACCGCCTGGTCGACCAGGCCGCCGGGGTTGTTGCGCAGGTCGAGGACCATGCCCTTCATGTTCGGGATCTTGGTCTTGAGGTCCTTGATCGCCGCGCGGGTCTCCTCGCCGGTCTTCTCGTCGAAGCCGGAGAGGCGGATGTAGCCGTAGTCGCCCTCGACCTTGGCCGTGACCGACTTCACATTGATGATCTCGCGGTTCAGCTTCACCGAGAACGGGTTCTGCTTTTCGCGGGCCACGGTCAGGGTGATCGAGGTGCCGATCGGGCCGCGCATCTGCTTGACCGCCGCGTCGAGCGGCAGGCCGACCACGCTCTGGCCGTCGATGGCGGTGATGTAGTCCCCCGCCAGGATGCCGGCGCGCCCCGCCGGCGTGCCGTCCATGGGCGAGACAACCTTCACGGCGCCGTCCTCGGACTGGACGACGAGGCCCAGCCCGCCGTACTCGCCGCGGGTCTGGTCGCGCATCTCGTCGAAGTTCTCACTGTCGAGATAGCCCGAGTGCGGATCAAGCGACGTCAGCATGCCGTCGATGGCGGCCTGGATCAGCTTCTTGTCGTCAACGGGGACCACGTACTGGTCCTCGACCGTGGCGAGCACGTCGCCGAACAGCTCGAGCATCTTGTAGGTTTCGGCCTTGGGCGTCCGCGACTGCTGGTCGGCGTAGGCCATGGCGGCCGCGCCGAGCGCGAAGGTGGAGATGCCGATCAGCAGTATCTTACGCATAGGTTCCTGACCTCGCCCGTAAGCGTCACTGTTGGACGTGGAGACTTTCCCGCCCCTTAAAGACCCAGCTTATACATCAGACGCCGGAACGCCAGATGGCGCCAAATCGCCTCAAGGCGATCTCGATGCTGACTTCGCATTGTCTCTGGGCGATTTCAGGGCGGACATCGCCGGCATCCACCGGGCCGGGTTCACCGCCGAGGTGGCGTTGCGCACTTCCAGATAGAGTTCGGGGGCGGCGCCGCCCCTGCCGGCCGGGCCCATGCGGCCGAGCGGTTCGCCCGTCGCCACCTTGCGGCCGATGCCGACGGCGACGGTCTCAAGCCCTGCCAGCACCACCCGGTGGCCGCCGCCGATGTTGAGGATCACCACCGGCCCCCAGCCCTTCAGCGGCCCGGCATAATCCACCCGCGCATTGGCCGGGGCGAGCACCGGGGCGGCCGGGGCGGCGCGCCAGGTCCAGCCTGAGGCCCGTTCGCGGACCCCGCTCCGGTCGCCGAAGCGGCGGATCAGCGGCCCGGCCACCGGCGCGGCCAGCTTGTCGGGCGCCTTTTCCGGCGCGCCCGGCTTGCCCGACAGCCCGCCGACCAGCTCTGTGACCGATCCGGCCTGGGCCGCCAACGCCCGGGCCTCCGGGTCGTCGGTAGAGGGCAGGCGGTTCTCCAGCACCTGTTTCTGGGTCAGCAGGCGGTCGATGTCGGCGCGGTGGTCGGCGATGTCGCTCTCGGCCTGGAACAGGGTCTCGCTGGCGGCGGCGGCGCTGCGGCGCAGCTTGGCGATGGCGTCGGCCTGGGCGGCGAACGCCTTGCCCCGAGCCTGCAGTTCGGGGGTCACCGCCTTGATCAGGATCGCCGCCCGCACCGCGTCCCTGGCCGAGCGCGGGTTGACCAGCAGGGGCGGGGGTGGGCGGCGCTGATAGGTCTGCAGGGCGCCCAGCAGCTTGGCCAGGGATCCGCGGTTGGCGTCGATGCGCGCCTTGATCGCCGCCTCTCGGGCGTTGAGCGCCGCCAAGGCGGCCCGCTGGCGCTCGGCCTCGCTCTCGCGCGACTGTTCGGCCGAGCCGAGGTCGACCAATTCGCCGCGCAGCCGCCCCAGCTCGCGGTCGATCTGGCGCGCGTCTTGAGCCAACGCCGGACCGGCGAGGGTGAGACAGATAAGGGCGGCGAAGCGACGCATGGGGAGAGTCTACGCGATTCAAACCGTTCGCGGTCAGTCCCGGTGATAGGGCGAACCGCTCATGATGGTCATGGAGCGATAGATCTGTTCGGCCAGCATGACCCGGGCCAGGGCGTGGGGCCAGGTCTGGGCGCCGAAGGCCAGCTTGTCCCTGGCCATGCTCAGCACCGGCGGGGCCAGGCCGTCGGCGCCGCCGATGGCGAAGACCAGCCGGCGGACGCCCTTGTCCCGCAGGGCGGCGATGCGGGTCGACAGCTCGCGGGAGGTCCAGGCCTCGCCGTGTTCGTCGCAGGCGATCAGGTGGGCGTCCTCGCCGAGGGCCGCGATCAGGACCTCGCCCTCATGGGCCTTGCCGGACTTGCGGCTCTCGACCTCCAGCAGCTCGACGGGGGTGATCCCCAGCGAGCGGCCGGCGAGGTTGGCGCGCTTGACGTAGTCGGTGACGAGGTCAGCTTCTGGCGATCGGCCGAGCCGCCCCACGGCCAGGAGGCTTAGCCGCACTCAGCCGCCCATAATGGCGGCGTCGGACGCCGCGATGGCGGCGGCGCGCTCGGGGGCGGTCACCGACCAGATCTTCTCGATGTTGTAGAAGGCCCGGACCTCGGGGCGGAACAGGTGCACGATCACGTCGCCGGCGTCGATCAGCACCCAGTCGGCGTGGGGAAGGCCCTCGACATTGGCCTTGCCGAATCCCTGTTCCTTCAGGGTGCGCAGCAGGCGGTCGGCGATGGCGGCCACGTGGCGCTGCGAGCGGCCGGAGGCGATGATCACCGCGTCGGCCAGCGAACTCTTCCCCTTCAGGTCGATCAGGACGATCTCCTCGGCCTTGTCCTCGTCGAGACGCGACAGGATCAGCGCCTCAAGGGTCTCCAGGCCGTCGCCACGCTCCGGCACGGGGTTGGCGGAATCCTCGGTAAGCGGGGCGACGCTCTTCTTGGGGGCGCTCTTCGGGGGGAAGGGATCGGGGGACAGCGTAGGCTCCTTAAGGGCACGGGCCCTTGAACGTCAGATGGTAGCACGGACGGTCCTGCTCAACCAGGAAAGGCCCGCGACAGTTCGTGGCGCGCCCTGAGCGCGGTGGAGGAGGCCGTGTTCAACGGCGCGCGCAGGAAGGTCCAGGCCGGCGCGGCCGCGCCCGGGAGCAGGGCGGCGGCCCGGGAGCTGAGGCGCGCCGAGGCGAAACGGCGGGCGGCCGGGGCCACGCGGCTGGCGTGCAAAGCGCCGGGGCGGGCGACGACAGCCAGGGGCACGGCGCGCATGATCTGGTCCCAGCCGCGCCAGCGGTGGAACCCGGCCAGGTTGTCCGACCCCATCAGCCAAACGAAATGTACCCCGGGGAAGCGGGCCTTGAGGATGCGGATGGTGTCGAGGGTGTAGGTCGAGCCGATCCGCGCCTCGAAGTCGGACACGATCATCGACGGGCCCTGGGCCAGGGCCTGGGCCCCGATCATGCGGCGGGCCAGCGGCGCCGGCCCCCGGCCGCGCTTGAGCGGGTTCTGGGGCGAGACCAGCCAGATCACCCGGTGCAGGCCAAGCCGCTTCAGCGCCGTCTCGGCGACATGGACGTGGCCGTCGTGCGCCGGGTCGAAAGAGCCGCCGAACAGACCGACCTTCATGCCGCGAGCAAGATGGAATCCGGGCCTGAGCGCGCCTGGCCTGCCGGATTCAGGGACGCGTCTGACCGGTCCCGCGAACCACATCGTCTGTCGTTGCTGGGCGGGCAGGCCCGCTTCGGTTGAGGGCCGTATCCTGCTGGCGGACGCGGGCGCGGATCGAATAGACGCTGTCGCCCGACAGAACCCCGCCACGGGCGAACAGGCGGCCGTTCTCCCAGTTGGACAGGCCGAGCTCGGGGCGGCGGAAGGCGTACTGGCCGTCGACCCAGCGGGTGAAGCCGTCGCCGACGAAGGGCGCGTTGACGGCGTCGAAGAAGCGGCGCTGGGCCAGCTCGTCCTCGGCGACCAGGCTGGCGATGAACTGGGGGCTGTAGCGGTTGAACAGGCGCGCGGCCTCGGCGGCGTCGTCCACGATCCTGAGGCTGACCTCGGGAGTCTCCTCCCACTCCCATTCGCGCCCCAGCTGGTCCTCGGCCAGGGTCTCGACCAGGGGCTCTTCGGCCACGCCCTCGGCGCGCTTGACCATGACCTTGGCGTCCCGCCAGGCGGCGGGCAGGACGGCTTCGTCGCCCTCCACCACATGCAGCTTGCAGCCGAAGCCGCGGCGCCGGCCGGCGCGCTCCAGGGCGGCGAGGAACAGGGGAACCAGCTCGCCCGCCCGCTCGCGCACGATGCAGCAGACGTTGAGGGTGTTGCAGACCTTGCGGTCCAGCGAGTTCTCGACCACCGCGGCGAAACGGGCCGCATCGGCGGTGCGGTCGGCGACCAGCCAGGCGCCGCCCGTGCCGTGCAGGCTGACCGGAACGCCGGCCTGGCGGGCGACGCCGCCGAGCTGGGCGACGGCGGGGCCGGAGCCGCGCGCGACGGCCAGCGACAGGCGGCGGTCGCCGAACAGGGCCCAGCCGCCCGCCCGGTCCGGGCTGTCGAGCAGGATGGCGGCGTCCTCGGGCAGGCCGGCCTCGCGCAGGGCGGGGGCGAGGGCGTGGGTCACGATGGCGCGGGCGGTGCCCAGCGCGTCGGAGCCGATGCGGAAGACGACGGTGTTGCCCGACTTCAGCACGCCCGTGGCGTCGGCGAAGACGTTGGGGCGGCCCTCGAACACGAAACCGACCACGCCGAGGGGCGCGGCGAACTGCTCGACCGACCAGCCGGGATGCTCGACGCGCTCGATGGTGCGGCCGCGGGGGCTGTCCGCGTCCCGCCATTCGCGCAGGCCGGCGATCATGTCGCGGCGCATGGCGGGGGTGGCGACGAGGCGGGTGGTGGAGCGGCCCTTGGCTTTCGCCTGCTCGACGTCGGCGGCGTTGGCGGCGGCGATGGGGGCCCAATGCTCGTCCGCTTCAAGCCGGGCCGCGAAGAGCTCGAAGAAGCGCGACACTTGCGCGTCCGCGGCCTGCGAGAGGGCCTGGAAGGCGGCCTGGGCGCGGCCGACCGCGTCGCTGGTCAGGGCCTGGACCTCGGCGGGTACGCGCAGCAAAGCCCCTGAGTCCTGCAGCACGATCAGCCGGTCGCCGGCGCGGAAAGCGGCGGCCAGGGCGTCAGGCACACGGGCGACGCGGTCCCCGCCGAAGGGGATCGCCTGTCCGGGTTCGAGATGGTCGAGGCGGTCGGTCATCGGCGCTGCTTTGACGCCCAAACCGGGCCTATGGCAAGCCGGAGACGCGGACCAGGGGCGCGGTGGGCGCGGGGTCGGGCGAGGTCTGGCCCGGCTTGGCCAGCATCGGCGCCAGGATCGGATTGCCGCCGGGGAACGCCTCGCGATCGGCCGTGATGAGCCTGACCACCTCGGCGTCCTGGAACACCTCGGCGATGGTCACGGCGGTATTGGCGTAGCGCGGGTCGTAGGTCGCAAGCGGGCCGGCGGTGGCATTCAGCTCGCCGCACTGGATGGCCACCACCACCGGCGCGCCGCGGCCGGTCTCGATCAAGGGGGCGCCCGAGGCGCCGGAATGGACCGCGCAGCCGTGCAGCACCTTGGCGGTGCCGGGCTGCTGACCCTCGATCCGGCAAGGCGGTTGCGCCCACAGGCTGTCGGCGGATTTGTCGGACGGGTAGCCGGCCAGCACCACCGACAGGCCGGGCATGGTCTGGGCCGGCTCGGGGGTGGTCTCGAGCCAGCCGATGTCCTGCTGGCCGCCGACGCAGCCTTCCAGTCGGATCAGGGCCCAGTCGTGCTCCTTGCGCTGGTTGAAGGCGCCCCAGCGCACCGGGGTCCCCCGAACCTGCCAGCGGAAGGCGAAGTCGGGATCGACGCCGACGGAGAAGGTGGCCGTGTAGTCCCGCCCGGCGTCCGGCCCGTTGTAATCGAGGCCGAAGACCGCGTGATAGTTGGTCAGGACGTAGCAGGGCGAGACCAGGAAGCCGGTGCCGCGGGTGCGGATCTGGCGGCTGCCGTCATCGGAGGCCGGCACGGCATTGACCGTCGTGACCACCCCGATGGGGGCGTAGAGTTGGTCGGCGCCGCTGCGAGGCTGCGGGGCCCGCGGGTCACGGCCTTCGAGGGCGAAGACGTTGGCGCAGGCGGGCAGGGCGGCGCCCAGCCCGATGGTCACCGCGATCGCAGCGAGCCAACCCCTCACGAAAGTCCCCATCGCAGAATTCCAGGTCCGTAATCTCGCTCAACCGGAACCTTTTGGCCATGAGTGCTTTCGCCTCAGCCCCTGTTTTTGCGCATGAAATAGCGAACCAGGCCGAAGGCGGCGATCAAGCCCCAGATGGTTTCCAGAACGAAGGAGCCCAGGTTGAAGTCGTGGGCCAGGGAAACGAGGATCAGGATCGCGCCAACGAGGTTCATCAGCAGCGCCGGCGGCTTGTGCGGATCGAGCTTTTCGACCTGCATGCCGGCGAAGGCGATCACGAACAGGGCCGCGCCGATCAGGCCCAGGGCGTCGTAGACGTAGTCGGGAAGGCTCACGGGACTTCGCTCCGGATGGCCCGGGTCGTCCCGGCGTGGGGGTTCAAGAGCGAGGGTCGTCCCACCTCTAACCCCGAAATAGCGTGGGCTGCGTAAGAGACAATAGGGCGACGGTCACATTCAGCCGGCGTTCACGGCGCACGCTCAAGCTCGCCGGGCCCCTAGGTGAGGAGACTCCATGCACCGCCAGATACTCGCCATAGCCCTGCTGTGCGGCGCCGGAGCGGCCCAGGCGGCCGAGGCGCCCCGGCTGTCGGTGACCGTCTACAACGGCGGCGTCGCCCTGGTGGAGGATCAGCGCACCCTGGAGGCGCCGGCCGGCCGCTCACGGCTGGAGTTCAAGGATGTCTCGGCCTCGATCCGCCCCGAGACGGTGTCGCTGCAGGCCCAGGGCCTGTCGGTGGTCGAGCAGAACTTCGACTTCGACCTGCTGACGCCCGAGAAGCTGATGGAGAAGGCGGTCGGCCAGCAGATTCAGATCGTGCGCACCAATCCCGGCAACGGCCAGGAGACGGTGGAGACGGCCACGGTGCTGTCGGCCAACGGCGGCGTGGTCCTGAGGATCGGCGACCGCATCGAGGTGCTCCGCGACGACGGCATCCCCACCCGGGTCCGCTTCGACCGCCTGCCGGAGAACCTGCGCGCCCAGCCGACGCTCTCGGTGCTGGTCGACGCCGACCGGGCCGGCGCCCGTCCCGCCCGGCTGAGCTATCTCACCCGCGGCCTGGACTGGAAGGCCGACTATGTCGCCCTGTTCGACGAGAAGAGCGGACAGCTCGACTTCCAGGGCTGGATCACCCTGACCAACAATTCGGGCTCGGCCTTCAAGGACGCCGCCGCTCAGCTGGTCGCGGGTCAGGTCGCCCTGAGCGACGGCGGTTACCAGCCGAACCGCTTCCGACCCATGCCGCGTCCTCCGGGGCGAGGCGGAATCGCCGGCAGCGAACAGAGCGACCAGCAGGGGGTCGGCGATTTCTACGTCTATCCGCTGAAGCAGCGCACCAGCATCGAGAACAACCAGACCAAGCAGGTCGGCTTCCTGGCCGCCCCGGCGGTCCGGGCGCGCAAGGCCTACCAGTACCGCGGCTATGTGTTCGAAAGCTCTGAGACCGCCCGCAGCGCCGACGTGGTGCTGATGTTCGCCAACGCCGGGGCGGCCGGGCTGGGGGCGCCCCTGCCCGCCGGGGTTGTGCGGGTCTACATGCGAGACGCGGCCGGCGAGGCCAAGTTCGTCGGCGAGAACGGCATCGGCCACACCCCGCAGGGCTCGCAGCTGGCCATCAAGACCGGCGACGCCTTCGATGTGACGGTGCAGCCGACCTTGGTCTCGACCCAGAGGATCAACAGCACGACCAACCGCTACCGGGTGACCTACACCGTCCGCAACGCCCGGCGCGAGCCGGTCGAGGTCGAGGTCCGCCAGGACGGCCTGTGGCGCGGAACCCGGGTGGTCGAGGAGAGCCTCGCCAGCAAGCGGGTCGATTTCAACACCCTGACCTGGACCGTGCCGGTCGCGGCCGGCGGGGAGACGGTGCTGTCGGCGACCATCGAGAGCCGCTGATGAACCGCGCCGCAGCAGCCCTCTCGGCGGTCATGCTGACCGCTCCGTTACACGCGGCTGCCGCCGATGTGGTCGCGGGCGCGCCATCGCGGCTGGGCGTGGTGATCTACCGTGACCCCAATGGCGGCGACCAGGGTGTGGCGATGATCGTCGAGACCCGCGAGGTGGACCTGCCGGCCGGGGCCAGCACCCTCCGTTTCGAGGGCGTCGCGGACACCCTGATCCCCCAGACCGCCGCCGTGCAGGGCCTGCCGGCGCCGGTGGACGAGCGCAACTTCGACTACGACCTGCTCAGTCCTGGCGCCCTCGTGGCGCGCTCGGTCGGCGAACAGGTCCGGGTGGTGCGCACCAACCCGGGCACAGGGCGAGTCAGCGAAGAGGTGGGCGTGCTGCGCTCGGCGCCCCAGGGCTTGCTGTTCGAGACCGGCGCCGGGATCGAGGCGCTGAAGTGTTCGGGCCTGCCCGAAAGGCTGGTGTTCGACCGCCGGCCGCCGGGCCTGTCCGACCGGCCGACGCTCTCCCTGCGCATCGTCGCGCCCACAGCCGGCCGCCATCGGGTGGTGCTGAGCTATCTGGCGGCCGGTTTCGACTGGAAGGCCAACTATGTGGCCCAGGTCTCCGAGGACGGCCGCACCCTGGACCTCAGCGGCTGGCTGACCCTGACCAACAAGACCGCCACCAGCTTCCCCGAGGCCAAGACCGAGGTGGTGGCCGGGCGCCTGGCCCGTTCGGATGAGACCCGGGCGCCGGACGTTGAACTGCGGACGGTGGCGACGGACTGCTGGCCGACCGCGCCGTGGTGGCGACGGATGACCGGCTACGCCGCGCCCCCGGCGTTGAACATTCCCGCGCCGGCGCCGCCCATGGCCATGATGGAGCGGGGTCTGGAGGAGATCGTGCTCACCGCCAGCCGCAAGGCGGCCCAGACCGAGCTTGGCGACTACAAGCTCTACACCGTGCCGGACCGCAGCACGGTGGCGGCCAACCAGACCAAGCAGGTCGCGTTCCTCGACAAGGAGGGCGTGGCCTTCGAGCGGATCTACAAGGTCGGCCATGCCGGGTTCGACGCAGGCGAGCTGACGCCGGCCCTGACCCTGCGGCTGCGCAACACCGAAGCACAGGGGCTCGGCTCGGCCCTGCCGGCGGGCTTGGCGACGGTGATGCAGACGACTGCGGGGCGTCCGATGCTGGTCGGCGAATACCGGGTCGAGGACACGGCGGTGGGCCTTCCGGTCGATCTCGCCATCGCCGGCGACCGGGGCGTGACCGCCGTCATGGAAAGCCTGCGGGAGGGTGAGCGCACGGTCGCGGGCAAGGCGCGCCGCTTCGCCAACCTGAAGGTGACGGTGACCAATACCCGCAGCCAGCCGGCGCAGGTCGAATACCGCCAGTCGGGCTATGACGAGGGGTTCAAGCTGGTGTCGGAGGATCGCCGTCACGCCCTGCGCGAGAACGACCCGGTGTGGACGCTGGATCTCGCGCCTGGGCAGGCCGCGAGCCTGCGCTACGAGATCGAGGCCGACGCGGACTGATCCGCGCCGGCCCTGCGATGCTAGTGAGCCGCCGCCTCGACCGCGCTTTCGGCGAGGATGGTGAAGCTCTCGGGGGTGACGTCGGCGAAGCCGCCCTCGATGGTGAAGATGCGGCTCTTGGAGCCGTCGCGGACCAGGACCTGGCCGGGGCGCAGGGTGGTCATGAAGGGCTCGTGACCGGCCAGGACGCCGAAGTCGCCTTCGGCGCCCGGCGCGTCGACCTGGTCGACCTCGCCCGAGTACAGCTCGCGCTCAGGCGCGACGAGGGAGAAGAGGAACTTCGACATCAGGCTTCCGACGCCATCTTCTCGGCCTTGGCCACGGCCTCTTCGATCGCGCCGACCATGTAGAAGGCGCCTTCCGGCAGGTGGTCGTACTCGCCGTCGGCGATGGCCTTGAACGAACGGATCGTGTCGGCCAGCTCGACGAACTTGCCGGGCTGGTTGGTGAACTGCTCGGCCACGAAGAACGGCTGGCTGAGGAAGCGCTGGATCTTGCGGGCGCGGGCGACGGTCAGCTTGTCGTCTTCCGACAGCTCGTCCATGCCCAGGATGGCGATGATGTCCTTCAGGGCCCGGTAGGACTGCAGGATCTCCTGCACCCGGCGGGCGACGGTGTAGTGCTCTTCGCCGATCACCAGCGGGTCCATGATCCGGCTGGTCGAGTCCAGCGGGTCCACGGCGGGGAAGATGGCCTGGGCGGCGATGTCGCGGCTCAGAACGGTGGTCGCGTCCAGGTGGGCGAAGGAGGCGGCGGGCGCCGGGTCGGTCAGGTCGTCGGCGGGCACGTAGATGGCCTGGACCGAGGTGATCGAACCCTTGTTGGTCGAGGTGATGCGTTCCTGCAGGTTGCCCATCTCGGTGGCCAGGGTGGGCTGATAGCCCACGGCCGAGGGGATGCGGCCCAGCAGAGCCGACACTTCCGAGCCGGCCTGGGTGAAGCGGAAGATGTTGTCGATGAAGAGCAGCACGTCCTTGCCCTCTTCGTCGCGGAAGTACTCGGCCTGAGCCAGGCCGGTCAGGGCGACGCGGGCGCGGGCGCCCGGAGGCTCGTTCATCTGGCCGTAGACCAGGGCGCAGCGGCTGCCTTCGCCGCCGCCGGCCACATTCACGCCGGACTCGATCATCTCGTGATAGAGGTCGTTGCCCTCACGGGTGCGCTCGCCGACGCCGGCCAGCACCGAATAGCCGCCGTAGGCCTTGGCGATGTTGTTGATCAGCTCCTGCATGGTCACGGTCTTGCCCACGCCGGCGCCGCCGAACAGGCCGATCTTGCCGCCCTTGGTGTAGGGGCACATCAGGTCGATGACCTTGATGCCGGTGACGAGCACTTCCGTCGACGACGACTGGTCGGCGAAGGAGGGGGCTTCCTGGTGGATGCCGCGGTAGAACTTGGTCTCGATCGGGCCGGCTTCGTCGATCGGCTCGCCGATGACGTTCATGATGCGGCCCAGGGTGGCCGGGCCGACCGGCACGGTGATCGCCGCGCCGGTGTCGGACACGGGCTGCCCCCGGACCAGGCCCTCGGTGGTGTCCATGGCGATGGTGCGCACCAGGTTCTCGCCGAGGTGCTGGGCCACTTCCAGAACCAGGCGGAACGGCGCGCCGGTCTTCTGGTCGGTGTTGGTGGTCTCCAGCGCATTCAGGATCGCGGGCAGGTGGCCTTCGAATTCCACGTCGACGACGGCGCCGATGACTTGGGCGATGCGGCCCTTGGCGATGGCCCCTTGGCCGGGAAGGTTGGTCGGTTTGGCGGTCATGACGTCTAGCCCTTACGGTCGTTCGGTCTGATGAATCGGGGCGGCCCTAGGCCGCCCTGGTGGTGATGGTTCGGCGCAGCTTCTTGGCGCAGGCCCCGAGGAAGGCGCGAAAGGTCGGTGCGACGCGCCGGCCGTCGCGACGGGGCCAGACCCAGCCGCGGGTCGCGACGTTGGCGGGCAGGCGCACCTCGAGGCGGCCGCCCTCCACGTCGGAATGGCGCGGGGTGTAGTAGACGCAGTCTTCGAAGAAGAAGTGGACCACCAGCGAGCGGCGGGTCGAGTCCGGATCGAGGATCGGCGCGCCGCCGTGGGCCAGGTTGGCGGCCCACACCAGGGCCTCGCCCTTCTTGATCACGCCTTGGGTTTCGCTGAGACCCGTGGCCTGCAGTCGGGCGGCCAGGGCCGGCACATAGATGCGCTCATAGTCGTCCTGGCTCGGCATGTCGGCGTTGACGCCGGCGGTGCGCATGGTCAGCACCGGCAGCTTGTGGCTGCCCGGGACATAGGTGAGGGGCCCGGCCTCGGGCCGGATGTCCTCCAGCGCGATCCACACCCCGCACATGAACCGCTCCGGCTCGGCGTGGAAGTGAATGGCGTCGGAGTGCAGGCTCTGCTCCGAGCCGCGCTTGAAGTTCAGGGTCTGGAAGGCGAAGGCCGGGCGGCCGTAGGCGGCGCTCAGCCAGTCGACGACCTTGGGCAGGACCGCCAGTTCGCGCACCGCCTTCGAGCGCAGCCAGGCGTCCTGGACGCGCATGACCTTCTCGTCGGCGAAGTAGGGCTCGATATCGGCGACGACGGCGTCGCACAGGCGGCGGCCCTCGTCACCCAGATCGATGCGCCCCACCCCCGTCTCGGCCAGCTCGCGGGCGAAGGCGCGGAACTCGGCGCCCGCTTCGATGCGGTCGAGGTGGGCCTCCAGGGCCGGCCCCTCGACGGGGGGAACCTGCGGCCAGGCGCGCGCCTGTGCACGCTCGCGAACGCTCGCGAGCGGCATGGGCGCATGGCTGGCCAGGGCTGCGCTCAAAGGGCCTCGGCCCCCGAGATGATCTCGATCAATTCCTTGGTGATCTGGGCCTGACGCGAGCGGTTGTACTGCTGGCTCAGCGCCGCGATCATGTCGCCCGCGTTGCGGGTGGCGTTGTCCATGGCGCTCATCTGGGCGGCGTAGAAGCCGGCCTGGTTCTCATAGAGGGCCGCCAGGATCTGGATCGCCAGGTTGCGCGGCAACAGGGCCTCGAGAATGCCCGCCTCGTCCGGCTCGTAGGAATAGACCCCGCCCTTGAGGTCGGGCTGGGGACCGGCGTCGACCGAGGCGTCCACCGAGGCCGGGATCAGCTGCTTGGCGGTCGGGACCTGGCTGATCACCGACTGGAAGCGCGAGTAGTAGAGGGTGACCACGTCGGCCTGCCCGGCCTCGAACATCTCGAGGATCATGTCGGCGACGGGCTGGGCCACCGGCAGGCCCAGGACCTTGGCGGCCGACGGCTCGAAGGTGGCGATGACCCGGTCGCCGAACAGGCGGCGCAGGACGTCGCGGCCCTTGCGGCCGATGCAGATGATCTTCACGTCCTTGCCCTGGGACAGGAGCGCGTAGATGTGGTCGCGGGCGGCTCTGGCCACCGAGGAATTGAAGCCGCCGGCAAGGCCGCGGTCGCCGGTGGCGACCACCACCAGCTGCTTCTGGTCCGACCCGGTGCCGGCCAGCAGGCGCGGCGCCGACGGCCCCGACACGCTGGCCGCCAGGTTGGCGATCACGCCGGCCATACGGCGGGCGTAGGGACGCGAGCTTTCCGCGGCGTCCTGGGCGCGGCGAAGCTTGGCCGCCGCCACCATCTGCATCGCCTTCGTGATCTTCTGCGTGGACTTCACGCTCGCGATCCGACTGCGCATCTCCTTGAGGCTGGCCATGCCGTTACTCCGCCACCGGGTTGTTTAGGCGAAGGTCGCCAGGAGGCCTTCGAGGGCTTCCTTCAGGGTGGCTTCCAGCTCGGGCGTCAGCGCCTTGCCGGTGCGGATGCCTTCCATGAACTGGGGATAGCTGGACTTCAGCTTGGCGATCAGCTGCTCCTGGAAGCGGCCGATGGCGTTCACCGGCAGCTTGTCGAGGTAGCCGCGGGTGCCGGCGTAGATCACCGCCACCTGCTCTTCGACCGCGAGCGGCGAGTACTGAGGCTGCTTCAAGAGCTCGGTCAGGCGTTCG
>DAICXL010000080.1:0-10645 GCA_027312185.1 Caulobacterales bacterium
GGCCTCCGGGGCGCGCATCCTCACCACCCTGCTGCACGAGATGAAGAAGCTGGACGCCAAGAAGGGCCTGGCCACCCTCTGCGTGGGCGGCGGAATGGGCGTGGCGCTCTGCGTCGAGCGCGTCTAGCACGACTGCAGCAATTTTCTTGGAAACGGCAGCGCTTGTGAGACGTTGGTCTCACAAGCCGGACGATCAGTGATCCGGTTCGATTGGAAGGAGACGTGATGGCGAGGGTGGCTCTGGTTACGGGCGGTACGCGGGGCATCGGCCGCGGCATCGTCGAGCGTCTGAAATCGGACGGCTTCTCCGTCGCCGCCGGCTATGCGGGCAACGAGGAAGCAGCCAAGGCCTGCGCCGACGAACTCGGCGTCATGATCGTCAAGGGCAATGTCGGCGACTTCGAAGACTGCGCCCGGGCGGTGAAGGCGGTCGAGGGCGAGCTGGGTCCGATCGACGTCCTGGTCAACAACGCCGGCATCACCCGCGACGCCATGCTGCACCGGATGACCCCGCAGCAGTGGAACGAGGTGATCTATGTCAACCTCGCCTCGATCTTCAACATGAGCCGCCACGTCATTGAGGGCATGCGCGAGCGCTCTTACGGCCGCATCATCAACATCTCGTCGATCAACGGCCAGAAGGGTCAGATGGGCCAGGCCAACTATTCCGCCGCCAAGGCGGGGGTGATCGGCTTCACCAAGGCCTTGGCCCAGGAGACCGCCTCCAAGGGGATCACCGTCAATGCCGTGGCGCCCGGCTACATCGACACCGAGATGGTCGCCGCCGTGCCGCAGAACGTCCTCGAGAAGATTATCGGCAATATCCCGGTGGGCCGTCTGGGCAAGGCCGAGGAGATCGCCGCCTGCGTCGCCTTCCTGGCCCGGGAAGACGCCTCGTTCATCACCGGCGCCACCATCACCGCCAATGGCGGTCAGTACTACACGGGGTAACCTTGCTGCACCTGGGGGGGATGTGGCGGGAGGAACACGCTCGAAGGACTTGTTTTTATGGCGGGGGCGCGCCGCGCTCCCGTCCTAAAAGCGCCCCAGTCCCCAAGCATTCCGTCGCCACATGAGTTCCATTCGTAAGGTCATGGGCTGCGCGTGTGCGGCGCTGTCGGCGATGCTGCTCGCCGAGGCGGCGAGCGCCCAGCCCCTGTCCTTGCGCGACCACCTGTTCGGCTCCCCGAGCGACGAGCGGGCCGTCAACACCCCCAATGTCGCCCGCTTCGTGCCCGACGATGGCGAGCCCTTCGTCCTGGACCGTTCGGCCGGGCGCCAAGTCTTCATGAAGTTCGAGGACAGCCCCGAGATCTGGGCGCTCAGCCCCACCCCCGGGCCCCGTGGCGACGTCATCTACAAGAACGACATGGGCGAGCCGATGCTGCGGGCTTCGCGGCTGGGCGGCCTGACCCTGTTCACCTCGGAGCGGCCCGGCGGCGTGGCGGCCGCCTTCGTGGGCCAGGGACCGATCCTGCGGCCTGCGCCGGTATTTAGCCCCAACGCTCTGCTGCAGAGCTTCGCCCAGGCCAGCGAACGCGCCGCCCGCGCCGCCCGCCACCCGGTGTCGTTCGAGGCGGAGGGGGTGCCCATGGCGGTGGCCTCGCTGTTCGCCGACGCCGCGCAAGTGGTGTCTCAGGCCTTCGCGGAGATGGCTGGCCGCGGCGAGCGCAGGAAGCTGGCGCGCTACGCCAAGGTCCGTTTCGAACTCGGCCGCGGCCCGGCGGCGGAAGCCAAGGGCGACACCCTGAAGATCATCATCGTGCCCGACAGGGGACTGGCCGGCCGGCCTTCGTCCCAGCGCATCGGGGTCACCCTGGCCAGGCGCTAAAGCCCCCTTGGGGTCAGAGCGCCCGTTCTAGTTCAGAGCGGGTTCATCTGGACTCCGTCAGCATCGCCCCATAACCACCGGTCGCCCGGAAACTCAGGAAGCTCGAATGAGCCCGTCGGTTCGCACTGTAATGCTTGGCTTGGCCGGGGCCGCCGTCGCCGCGGCGGCGCACGCCCAGGCCCAGCCTCCGGCGTTCACCGCCGACCAGGCCAAGCGGGGTCAGGTCTTCTATTTCGGCGCCTGCTCGATGTGCCACGGCGACAGCCTCGACGACGGCCAGTTCGCCCCCGCGCTCAAGGGGCCCGACCACGCGGCCTACTGGTCCGGCAGGACCGCCGAGGACCTGCTCAACTACATCGCGGCCAACATGCCGCCGACCCAGCCGGGCGCCCTCGGCGCCCAGGCCAACGCCGACATCATGGCCTATCTGCTCCAGTCCGCCGGCCAGGCGCCGGGGGACAAGGAAATCCCCGCCGACCCCGCCGCCGTGCGCGGCGCCGCCCCCACCCGCTGAACAACAATAAGAGGAAACATCCGATGACCCTGCGCCACCTGATCCTCGGCCTCGCGGCCGCCGCCCTTCCCGTCCTCGCCCACGCGGCCGCCGGCCCCGCGGTCCCCGGGGACGCCGCCAAGGGCGAAGCCACCTTCAAGACGATGTGCGGCGTCTGCCATGTGGCCGTCGACGACGGCAAGCCGCACCCCGGGCCCGTCCTCGCCGGCGTGGTCGGGCGCAAGGCGGCCAGCGTCCCGGGCTTCAAGTACTCCCCGGCGCTCAAGTCCTCCGGCCAGACCTGGACCGCGCCCAAGCTGGACGCCTTCCTGGCCAACGCCCAGGGCATGGTTCCCGGCACCTTCATGGTGGTCAAGCTGGCCAACCCGGAGCAGCGCCAGAACGTCGTGGCCTATCTGAACACCCTCAAAGGCCCTGCCAAGAAATAGGCGGCTGGCGGCCCTGCCCGCCGAACGGCTACAGTGCGGCCAAACGGGACAGGGAACGCCAGCCTATGACCATCGACGCCCCGACGGGGACGACCGCGCGTTCCGCTCCGTGGTGCTACGCCGTCGCCGGCTGGTCCGGATTCCTGGTCATGGTGGTCGAGCTGATCGGCGGCCGGCTGATCGCGCCCTTCTTCGGCTCCTCGATCTACGTCTGGGGGGCGGTGATCTTCGTCTTCATGCTGGGCCTGGCCATCGGCTACCTGCTGGGCGGCATCTGGTCGCGCAGCGGCGCCACGGTGCACAGGCTGTGCGGCATCCTGGCCGCCGCGGCCCTGGCCACCCTGCCCGTCGTGCTGCTCGGCGACCTCGTCCTGAACGCCATCTTCGACCACACGGGCGACCCGCGCATGGGCTCGCTTCTGACCTGTTTCGCCCTGTTCTTCATCCCGGCGATCCTGTCGGGCATGGTGTCGCCCTACGCGGTGCGGCTGATCGTGCGCGACGAGGCGACTTCGGGCCGCAGCGCCGGCTACCTCTATTTCGTCTCCACCGTCGGCTCGAGCGCCGGCACCCTGATGACCTCGTTCTATCTGGTGCTGTGGTTCGAGGTGAACCAGATCCTCCTGGCCGGCATCGCCATCTCCGTGCTGCTAGCGGCAGCCGGCGCCCTGGCCACCCGCAACAAAGCTTGAGGCACGACCGATGAAGCGCCTGCACGCCCTGCTCCTATCCGCGGCCGCCATCGGCGCCGTGGCGGTCGCCCTGCCGGTGATGGCCGCCCGACAGAACAACACCCTGCATGAGGAGCGCTCGCTCTACCGCAACATCTTCGTCACCCAGGAGGGCGACGAACGGTGCCTGCTGTTCCGCGCCCGCCGGGGCCTCGGGCGCGAGTCCTGCATGCTGGTGTCGAACCCGGACCGGCTGGTGTTCGAATACGCCCAGCTCATGCTGGCCGGCCTCTACGCCAACCCGGCGCCCAAGCGCATCCTGGTGGTCGGCCTCGGCGGCGGCACCCTGCCCTCGGCGCTGCAGGAACTGGTCCCGAACGCCAAGATGGACGTGGTCGAGCTCGACGGCGCCGTCGACAAGGTGGCGCGCCGCTACTTCGGCTTCAAGCCCACGGCCAACACCCGGGTCGCGATCGAGGACGGGCGCGTCTTCATCAAGCGCGCCGGCCGGTCGAAGCAGAAGTACGACCTGATCATGCTCGACGCCTTCGAGAGCGACTACATCCCCGAGCACATGCTGACCCGGGAGTTCCTGCAGGAGGTCAAGGCGATCATGGCGCCCCGGGGCGTGCTGGTGGCCAACACCTGGTCGTCGAGCGGCCTCTACGACTACGAGTCCGCGACCTACCAGGCGGTGTTCGGCGACTTCATCAACATGAAGCTCGACAACCGGGTGATCCTGACCCGCGACGGCGGCCTGCCCGACCAGGCCGAGCTGCGCCGCAACTCGGCGCAGTGGGAAGCCGAATTCGCCCGGCGCGGCACCAGCGCCAACACCCTTCTGCCGATGATGCGGGTGCGCAAGGACTGGGACGCCAGCGTCCGCATCCTCACCGACCAGTACTCGCCCTCGAACGTGCTGAACTCGCAGCGGCGGCGGGGGTAGCGGGCACGCCGCCTAAGCCAGCGACGTCCACCACTCGACCATGCGCCGGCGCATCGCCGCGTCGGGCATGGGGCCGCGGCCGGCGGCCAAGTTGTCGAGCATATATTCCGGCTTGTCGGTGCCGGGGATCACCGCCGTCACCGCCGGGTGGCTGACCAGGAACTTCAGGAACACCTGCGCCCAGCTGGTGGCCCCGATCTCGGCCGCCCAGCCCGGCAGGGCCATGCCACGGGTCTTGGCGAACAGCGAGTTGCGGCCGAACGGCAGGTTGGTCAGCACCGCGCAGCCAACCTCCTGGGCCACGGGCAGCAGCTGGGCCTCCGCGTCCCGGTCGCCGAGGGAATAGTTGATCTGGAAGAAGTCGGGCCTCTCGCGCCGCAGCACCTGGATCAAGGCCGGATAGGCCGTGTCGAACGAAGAGGTGATGCCCCAGTAGCGGCACTTGCCCGCCGCCTTCCACTCGCGCAGCTGCGTGAGGTCGAGGTTGGCGTCCGAGACGTTCCACGCCTGCATCAGGTCGAACCGGTCGGTCCGCATCCGCTGCTGAGACGCGGCCAGCGACGCCTCCTTGGTGTCCCGCGCCGCCTGGGCCGGGACCTTGGTGGCCAGGAACAGCTTGTCGCGCACCTTCAGGTCGGCGACCACCTCGCCGACGATCACCTCGGCGTTGCCATACGACGGCGCGGTGTCGATCAGCTTGGCGCCGCCGGCGACCATGTTGGTCACGACCGCCTTGCGCTCGGCCAGCTTGGCCGGGTCGTTCTGGAAGTCGAAGATGATCGCCGTGCCGATCCCGATCACCGGCATCCGCTCGCCCGACACCGGGATGGGCTTGGTCAGGATCGGTCCTGCCGCGGCGGCCGCCGAGGCCAGGCTCGGCAGGGTCGCGGCCAGCCCGGCGGCGCCGGCGCCGGCGATCAGGTTGCGGCGGGAAAGCGCGTCGAGGTCGAACGCCGTCATGTCAGGCTCCTTGGGCGGCCAGGGGTTGGGAAACGGGCTCGCCGGCCTTGCGCGCCTGGGCGCGGCCCAGGGCCAGCGACAGGGCGAACCAGCCTGCGGCGATGGGCGCGCCGATCAGGGCGATCGCCGACAGGCTGAGACCGGCGCCGAAGTGCATCAGGTTGAAGATCCAGGCGTTCACCACGTCCGAGCCGCGGAAGACCGCGTTGTCGATGACGTTCTTGGCCTTGTACTTGTCTTCCCGGTCCACGACCGTGAACAGGGCCTCCCGCGCCGGGTTGGACAGGGCGAACTGGCCGGTGCGCTGGGCGATCATGAAGGCGACCAGCACCCCCAGCACCGGCTGGGCGGCGAAGGCCAGGAAGCCGACCACGAACACCAGGGCCACCATCCCGAGCGTGATCCCCACCCCCGCCTTCTGCAGCAGCCAGCGGGTGATCAGGATCTGCACGATGGGCTGCAGCAGGTTGGTGGCCAGGTCCACCGCCCCGAAGATCTGGGTGCGCACCCCGGTGTCGAGGCTGGCGCGGCTGACGATGTCGGCCTGGGTGTTGTAGGCGATGGCGGCGGTCAGCGAGAGGGCGAAGACCCACAGGGCGATGCCGGCCAGATAGGGCGAGCGAACGAGGGTGACGAGGCCGTCCCACCAGCTTCCGCCCAGCCGCGTCTCGGCCTCCGCGGCCCTGGCCGGCGTCTCCGCCTTCACCGCCACCTTGTCGAGCGCCACGGCGCAGGCCAGCGCGGCCGACAGCAGCACGGCGGCGATCAGCAGCAGGTTGGCCGGCCCGACCAGCCGCGCCAGGGCGGTGACCGTGGCCGAGCCGGCGAAGCCGCCCAGCGAGCCGCCGGCGGCGATGACGGGATAGAGCCGCTTGGCCTGCTCGGAGACGAACAGGTCGGCCATGAACGACCAGAACACCGACACCGCGAAGACCGAGAACACCGTCAGCCAGACGAAGAACACCATGGCCGCCGTCTCGACCGCGATCCCGCCCGAGAGGCAGACCCAGAAGGCCAGGATGTTGAGGATCAGGAAGCTGTAGATCAGCGGGATGAAGCGGGCGCGCTTCATCCGCGCCACCAGGGCCGCATAGAGTGGGGCGATCGCCAGGCTGACCACGAAGGTGCCGGTGAACAGCCAGGGCAGGTTCCTGACCCCGCTCCTCACCCCCATCTCGTCGCGCACCGGGCGCAGCACGTAGTAGGTGGCCAGAAGGAAGAAGAAGTAGCCGAAGGCGAGCAGCAATGCCCTGCCCTCGCCCGGCTTGACCCCGAAGCGTCCCAACAAGGTCCGGTCCAGTCCCGTGGCCTGCGCCATGCCGCCCCCCCGCCGCACGTGAACCTTACAGAAGATTCAGGCTGGGCGTAGCGCGTTGCAGCCGTGTTTCAGGCGCCGTGTCCCCATTCGGAACTCCCGACCCTCCGCCGCGGTTGTGGGGGTAGCCTTTTCAGGGGAGCCAACCACATGTCTCAAAAGATGTTTTTCGCGACGGTCGCCGTCGCTTCGCTCGCGCTCGTCGCCTGTGGCCAGAAGGTCGACGGCGCCGCGGCCGACCAGACCAACCAGCCTGTCAACGTCGCCCAGGACGTCGCCGCAGCCGGAACCGGGGTCGGAACCGCCGCGGTCGGGGCCCTCTCCACCGACGTCTTCCTGCGCGATGCGGCCATGGGCGACATGTACGAGATCCAGGCCGCCAACATGGCCCTGACACGGGCCAAGAACCCCAAGGTCAAGGCGTTCGCGACCATGATGATCGCGGACCACACCAAGAGCTCCGACAAGCTGAAGTCGCTGATCGCCAGCGGCCAGGTGCAGGGGACCTTGCCGACCGAGCTCGACGAGCGGCGCAAGGGCATGCTCGACAATCTGCGCGGCGCCCCCGATGCGGACTTCGACGCCCGCTATATCGGCCAGCAGCGCATGGCCCACCACGAGATGCTGCTGCTGATGAACGGCTACAAGGAGGTGGGCTCCGAAGCCCCGCTCAAGGCCTTCGCCGACGAGGTCTCCAAGGTGGTTCAGACCCATACCGAACACGCCGCCGACCTCGACAACGCCAACAAGGGCGACAAGCTGACCGGCGGCCCGGGCCTCGGCGGCGCGAACTAGCCGTCAGTCCAGCGTCGTCCGGTAGCGCAGCATCGCCAGGGTGGCGATGACCACCAGGAACGCCCCCAGCGCCGCCAGGCTGGGGGCGAGGCCGGTCAGGCCAACGTCCTTCAACAGCGTCCCGCGCACCACCCGAAGGAAGTGGGTGACCGGCAGGCATGAGCCGATGGCCTGCGCCCATCCCGGCATGCCCCGAAAGGGGAAGGCGAAGCCTGAGAGCAGGATCGACGGCAGGATGTAGAAGAACGACAGCTGCATGGCCTGCAGCTGGGTCCGCGCCGCCGTCGAGATCAGGAAGCCGAGGGCGAGGCTGCCGACGATGAACAGCCCGACGCCTGCGGCCAGCGCCCCCCACGACCCCACCGTCTGGGCCATGGGGACGTGGAACAGGGCCCGCGCCAGGGTCAGCACCACCAGGGTCTGGACCAGCCCCACCGCCACATAGGGCGCCAGCTTGCCGACCATCACCTCGATGGGGCGCACGGGCGTGGCGAGCAGGCTTTCCATCGTGCCTCGCTCCCGCTCGCGGGTGACGCCGAGCGAGGTCATCATCACCAGGGTCATCGACAGGATCACCCCCAGCAACCCGGGCACGATGTTGTAGGCCGTGATGATCTCCGGGTTGTAGCGGCGGTGGATCACCACCTCGAACGGCGGCTTCGCCTCCTGGCGCGGGCCAAGCGCGCCCCTCAGGTCGTGGCGCAGGGCCTCGGCCGGCAGGGCGGCGAGCGCGGCCACGGCCCCGCCCGTGGCGGCGGGGTCGGAGGCGTCGGCCTCGACCAGCACCTGGGCCCTGTCGCCGCGCACCACCCTTCGCGTGAAGTCGCCGGGGATGGTGACCGCGAACTGCACCTGCCCGCTCGCCATCAGCCGGTCGAGCTCGGCGGGGCTGCGGGCCACGTGGGCGAGATCAAAATAGCCGCTGTTGTGCAGGCTGGAGAGGACCGAGCGGGAGAGGGTCCCCTGGTCGTGCACCAGCACGGCGGTGGGCAGGTGGCGGGGGTCGTTGTTGATGGCGTAGCCGAACAGCAGCAGCTGCACGATCGGCATGACCAGGATCATGGCGTAGGTCAGCCGGTCGCGGCTGAGCTGGGTGAACTCCTTGGCCAGCACCGCCAGGACGCGCGTCGGCGAGAAGGCGTCCATCAGGGGGCCTCCTCGGTCGCCATCAGGCGGATGAAGACGTCCTCGAGCGTCGGCGCGACTTCGGTCCACTGCAGCGGCTCGCGGCGATAAGGCGTGATGGAGCTTTCCAGGGCGCCCCGATCCGTCCCGCTGACATGCAGGGCCTGGCCGAAGGCCGTGGCGGTGAGCACGCCGGGCCGGGCCTCCAGCTCGCCGGCCAGATGATCCGCGCCCGGACCTTCGGCGCGGAAGGTGATCAGCCGGGAGTCAGCGATGATCGATTGCGCCGTGCCGCGGGCGATCAGCCGACCGTTCAGGATATAGCCGATCTCGTGGCAACGCTCGGCCTCGTCCATGTAGTGGGTGGAGACCAGAACGGTCAGGCCCTGGGCGGCCAGGGCGTGGATCTCGTCCCAGAAATCCCGCCGCGCCTTCGGATCGACCCCGGCGGTCGGCTCGTCCAGCAACAGCAGCCGGGGTTGGTGCAGGGTGCAGGCGGCGAGCGCCAGCCTCTGCTTCCATCCCCCGGAAAGCTCGCCCGCCAGCTGCCGGCGCCGCGCCGTCAGGCCGAGCCGTTCCAGCGCCGCCTCCACCCGCTCGCGCCGCCGGTCCAGGCCGTAGATGCGGGCGGTGAAAGCCAGGTTCTCCTCGATGGTCAGGTCCTCGTAGAGCGAGAACCTCTGGGTCATATAGCCGGCGCCGCGCTTGATCTCATTGCTCTGACGCCGGATGTCGAAGCCGAGGCAGGTCCCCTCCCCGGAGTCCGGCTTCAGCAGGCCGCACAGCATGCGCAGCGTCGTGGTCTTGCCGGAGCCGTTGGGGCCAAGGAAGCCGCAGATGCGCCCTTCCTCGACCTGGATGGAGACGTCCTTCACCACGTGCTTGGGGCCGAAGCTCTTGTTCAGCCCGCGCACGTCGATGGCCAGGCTCACCTGGCCGCTCCGCCGAGCGGGACCACATCCACCGGCAGGCCGGGGGTCAGGTTGGCCGGATCGGCCGGCCTGGCCTCGACCAGGAACACCAGCCGGTCGCGGGTCTGGCGGCTGTAGATCACCGGCGGGGTGAACTCGGGGCGCGGCGACATAGGCGATGGTCGCCCCCCGCTCGGCCCCGCAGCCGTCGCAGGAGAACCGCACCTTCGCGCCCGGCCGATAGGCCGAAACCTGACCCTGCGGCACGAAGAAGCGCAGCTTGATCCGGTCGTCGGGCAAGAGGCTGAGAATCGGCTGGTTGGCGTTCGCCCACTCCCCGGCCTGGAAATAGACCTCCTCCACCCGGGCCGGCCCCGGCGCGCGGGGCGCCAGCTGGTCGGCGCGCACGCCGATGTCGGCCAGGCCGGCGCGCCCTTGGCTGACCCGCGCCTGCGCCGCCGCCACCTGCGCGGCCGCCCCCTTGGCCTGTTCGGCCGCGGCCCGGGCCTGGGCGGCGGTGCTGGCGGCGTTCGCCTGAGCGCGCTCCACGTCCTGGGTGGCCACCGTGCCCGGGTCTTCCCGCTTCATGCGGCTGTAGCGCGCCGCGACGCTGGCGGCGTCGACGGCGAGCGCCCGGGCGGACTCCGCCGCGGCCCTGGCCCGGTCGTAGTCGGCCCGCGCCGCGGCGACCTGAGCCCCGGCCTGGACGATCTCGGCCCGCCGCTGGTCGGTCTGGGCCCCGACCTGGCGCGCGTCGAGGCTGAACAGGGCCTGGCCCGCCTCGACCCTCTGTCCACGGACGACCGCCATGGCCGTCACCGGGCCCGCGGCCGGGGCGGCGAGGTACAGGCTCTCGCCCTCGACATAGCCCGAGAGGCGCAGGTCCTCGCCAGCACGCGGCTTCCAGGCCAGCCACAAGAGGCCGCCGGCCACCGCCGCCGCCGCCGCGACGCCGATCAGGCGGATGGGGGGCTTCATGCCGCCTCCTTCAAGATCACGCCTTGCAGGAAGGTCTGCGCCTGCTGCGCGGCCAGGGCGGACAGGTCGATTGGCGCGGCCCCGACCGGCTCGAAAACCTCGCGCCACAGGATGCCGGCCAGCATCGGCCCCATCAGCGAAACAGCGTAGAGGCGCGGATCGCCCTCCCGG
>DAICXL010000081.1:0-10604 GCA_027312185.1 Caulobacterales bacterium
GCACGCCAACAAGGCCCGCTCGGCCCTGAAGGTGAAGTGGGCCGAGGGCGAGTACGCCGACCACTCCAGCGCCGGCTACGCCGCCCAGGCCAAGGCCCTGTTCGCCAAGTCGCCGGAGCTGACCATCCGCAAGGACGGCGACGTGGACGCCGCCCTCGGCACGGCCGCCAAGGTGATCGAGGCGGAATACACCTACCCCTTCGTCTCGCACGCGCCGCTGGAGCCCCAGAACTGCACCGCGGCCTGGGGCGCCGACGGCAAGCTGACCCTGTGGGCGCCGACCCAGAACCCCGAGCCCGGCCGCCAGGTGGTGGCCAAGACCCTGGGCGTGAAGCCCGAGGACATCTCGATCCACATGATCCGCAGCGGCGGCGGCTTCGGCCGGCGCCTCAGCAACGACTACATGGTCGAGGCGGCGGCCATCGCGCGCCAGGCCAAGATGCCGATCAAGATGGTGTGGTCGCGCGAAGACGACATGCGCCACGACATGTACCGCCCGGGCGGCTTCCACCGGCTGAAAGCCGGGGTGGATTCCTCAGGCAAGGTCGTGGGTTGGAAGAACCACTTCGTCTCGTTCGGCGCCGACGGCAAGTTCGTCACCTCGGCCGAGTGCAACCCCACCGAATGGCCGGCGCGGTTCATCGACAACTACCAGATCGACGCCTCGCTGATCCCGACCCGGGTGCCGACCGGGCCGATGCGGGCGCCGCGCTCCAACGCCCTGGCCTTCGTGTTCCAGTCCTTCGCCGACGAACTGGCCCATGCGGCCGGCAAGGACCCGCTGGAGTTCCAGCTCGCCCTGCTCGGCGAGCCTCGCGTCTTCGGCGAGAAAAACACCCGCGAAGGCTACGAGACCGTCCGCATGACCAATGTGCTCAAGCTGGTCGGCGAACGGTCCGGCTGGGGCAAGCGCCAGCTGCCGCCGCGCACCGGCCTGGGCGTGGCCCACTTCTTCAGCCACCTCGGCTATTTCGCCGAGGTGGTGGAGGCTGAGGTCTCCGACAGCGGCCAGGTCAAGGTCAACAAGGTCTGGGTGGTCGGCGACGTCGGCGCCCAGATCATCAACCCCTCCGGGGCGGTCAACCAGGTCCAGGGCTCGGTGCTCGACGGCATCGCCCAGACCCTGGGCCAGCAGATCACCTTCGAGAACGGCCGCACCAAGCAGTCCAACTTCGGCGACTATCCCCTGATGCGAATCTCGGCGGCCCCGCCGGTCGATGTGCACTTCCTGCTGTCCGACAACCCGCCCTCGGGCCTGGGCGAGCCCGCCCTGCCCCCGGTGGTGCCGGCCCTGTGCAACGCGGTCTTCGCCGCGACGGGAAAGCGCATCCGCAACCTGCCGATCAACGTCGCGGAGCTGAAGACGGCTTGAGCACACCCGCTCATCCCGGCGAAAGCCGGGACCCAGGCTTTTTTGCCTGTGAACGGCGGCGATGCGGCTGAAACCTGGGTCCCGGCTTCCGCCGGGACGAGCGGTGTTTGGAATGCAAGACTGGCCCGAGTTCGGTCTGACCTCCGACGTGCGCGGCGTGCTGGCCGAGGCGTTGCGCACCGGCGCGCCATCGGTGCTGGTCACCCTGCATGCGGCGGAGGGCGCGACGCCGCTGGGCCTCGGGGCGCAGATGCTGTTCGCCGGCGACGCCCGGGCCGGCTTCCTGTCGGGCGGCTGCGTCGAGGGCGACGTGGCCCTCCAGGCCGAGGCGGTGCTGGCCGACGGCGCGCCCCGGCGCCTGGTCTACGGGCGGGGGGGGCCGCCGGACATCCAGCTGCTGTGCGGCTCGCGCATCGAACTGATCGCGGAGCGGATCGACCCTGCCTGCCCGGCCGCGCGGCGGCTGGCGGCCCTGACCGCGGCGCGCCGCCCGGCGCTGTGGCTGTCGGACGGGAGGACCCAGGCCTGCCTCGACGAGGGCGAGGCCCCCTCCGGCCTGCCGGCGGCCCTGCGCGAGGCCTTCATCGAGGCGCTGAACCACCCCGCCCTGTCCGGCGGCACGCCCCAGGCGGTGTTCCGCCGGTTCGATCCGCCCCCGCGCCTGGCCGTGGTCGGCGCCGACCCGATCGCGCTCGCCATCGCCCGGCTGGCGGCCCAGAGCGGGATCGAGACCCACCTCATCCGCCCCAAGGGCCCCGAGGCGCCGCCCCCCGCGGCGGTCGCCGGCTATTGGCGCAGCGACCCGGCCGAGGCCTTTGCCGCCATCGGCCTCGACCCCTGGACCGCCGTCGCCGTCGCCACCCACGAGCTGGAGACCGACCACGCCGCGCTCCTGGCGGCCCTGGGCTCGGACGCCGCCTATGTCGGGGTGCTGGGCAGCCGCAAGCGCATCCCCGAACGGCTGGGGCGCCTGCGCGCCGAGGGCCTGTCCGAGACGCAGATGCTGCACCTGACCGCCCCCATGGGACTGGCCATCGGGGCCCGCACCCCGTGGGAGATCGGCCTTTCCGTGCTGGCCGAGGTGGTCTCGGCCTTCAAGGCCCGCGAGGCCCGCCGCACCTGGCCCGAGCCGGCCGCCGTCGAGGCGCGCCGGGCGCAGGGGTGAAAGGAGGCCGCGTGAAGGGGCTCCACGCCCTGGTCCTCGCCGCCGGCGCCGGCTCGCGTTTTGGCGGCAAGAAACTGCTCGCTCCCTGGCGGGGCGGCCGGTTGATCGACGGGGCGCTGGCCTCGGCCTTCGCCGCCCCCGTGGAAGCCGTGCATGTGGTGACGGGCTACGACGCCCAGGCGGTCAGCGCAGCGGCCATAGCCTTCGCCGCTGACCAGGCCGAGACACGAATGCGCATCGTCGAGGCGCCCGACCACGCCGAGGGCATGGGCGCCTCGCTTCGGGCCGGAATCGCCGCCCTGCCCGGGAACGCAACGGGCGTCCTGGTGTTTTTAGGGGACATGCCGATGGTCCCCGATCATGTGCTTGAACCCCTCGCCCGCGCCCTAGCGCACGCGCCGGCCGCCGCGCCGGTGTTCGAAGGCCAGAGGGGCCACCCGGTCGCGATTTCCCAAAGCCTGTTCCCTCAGCTGATGCTGATCGAGGGCGACCACGGCGCGCGCGTCCTGCTCAAGTCCCTGGAAACCCGGGTGGCCGAGATCGCCTCCCCGACCAATGGCGTCCTTCTCGACGTTGATGCGCCGGGCGACCTGGATAAGCTGTCCGCAAAGGACTGAGGCGCCAGGCGGCTCTCGCTATGAAACGGACGCTTTTCTCGTCCACCGCCCCAGATCCCGTTCACGGCCCATCAGCGCCAGCCCGGAAGCAATCGATTCCAGCTCGCTACCGGTCTCGATTCGGGCGGGGTCGAAGCGGCGCTTGAAGATGTCGCGGACGGCCGGGACCAGGGACGAGCCGCCGGTGAGGAAGACACGGTCCACGGCGCCGGGCTGCAGCCCGGCGTCGGCCAGGGCCGCATCGACGGCCTGTTCGATCTTGCCCAGTTCCGGCGCGATCCAGCCCTCGAACTCGCCTCGCGCCACCGTCCTGACGATGCAGATGTCGCCCGCCTCGAAGCGAAACTCGGCCTGCTCGGCCGAGGACAGCGCCTCCTTCAGGGCCGAGACGGCGCGGTACATCAGGTAGCCGTGGTTGTCGTCGATGACCTCGATGAGGCGTTCCAGTTTCTCCGGCTCGACGGCGTCGCGAACCAGCTTCCTGATCTCGCGCATCTCGCGGCTGGTGCGCATCAGGGCCAGCTGGTCCCAGCGGGCGAAGGTCGAATAGTAGCGCACCGGCACCGGCAGGATCTTGCCGAAGCTGCGGTAGTCCGATCCCTTGCCGAGCTGCGGCGAGATGACGTGGTCGATGATGCGGTAGTCGAAAGCGTCGCCGGCCACGCCGACCCCCGAACGGCCCAGCGGCTGGGAGCGGATCTCGCCGCCCTCGCGGGAGAAGCGGATGATCGAGAAATCGGAGGTGCCGCCCCCGAAATCGCCGACCAGGACGGTGGCGTCGTGGCTCAATTCGCGGGCGAAGAAGAAAGCCGCGCCGACCGGCTCGTAGGCGTAGAGCACCTCGGTGAATCCCAGCCGCCGAAACGCCTCTTCGTAGCGCGACAGCCCCAGCTCCTCGTCCGGCGACGATCCGGCGAAGACCACGGGGCGGCCGACGATGACGCGGCTGGGCAGCTCGGCGAGGGCCCCGCCCGCGTGGCTGCGCAGGCTGAGCAGGAAGGCCGACAGCAGGTCCTCGAAGTGGTAGCGGCGGTTCAGGATCTGGGTCTCGGTGAAGTTAGGCGACGCCGCGAAGCTCTTGAAAGACTGAATGAAACGGGTTTCGAGCGGATCTTCCACATAGGCTTCGATCGCCCACGGGCCGCTCTCCACCAGCCGGCCGGTCGGCGTCTCGGGCGCGGCGCGGAAGGCGATCGCCGAGCGATAGGCGAACAGCTCGCCCAGCGGCGCCGGGAAGCGAACCAGCCGCGCAGGCCCCTCCGCGCCGGCCAGGGCCACGACGGTGTTGGTGGTGCCGAAGTCGATGCCGATGTTCAGGGACATTGGGAGGCGCCGAGAGGGAGGGCCGGGCGGTCTACACCCATAGCCGCCGGGCGCCAAACGGCAGCGCTTGCCTGCTTGGAAGAAAAGCCCCGCCGAGCGGACTCGGCGGGGCAAGGCTCATTGGAGGAACTGGAACAGGATGAAAGCAGACAGGCCTTCACAAGGGAGTACGGCCCCCGCGCCGCCAACCCTCACAGAAATGTCGGGTTCGAGCGCCGGGTTTGCGGAGGCCCGACGGCCAAGTCTCGCCCGCGCGCTATGACGCATGGATGACCAGAGTTTCCGGGGGTCTAATCGGCCCTGTCGTGGGGCGATGCTCGACCGGCGCAGGTTTCAGCCGGCTTTCGATTAGCTTCGCACAGAACTGCGGGGCGATTATGGCCAAGCTTGTCTTTGCTGCGGTGGGAGCGTTGCTGTTGACCGTGTCGACGGTCGCCGCCCAGCCGCTGGCCATGCCCCCCGCCCCGGCCTCCGCGCCCCTCGCCCCCGGCGTGCAGACCCGCACCGTCAGCCTGTCCAAGATCGTCGCCCGGGTGGACAGCGATGCGCGCTGGGCCGCGGTCCGGGCCGGGCCCCTGTGCCTCCCCACCGGGCGGCTGGCTTGGGGCAAGAGCAGCGGCCAGATGCAGACCGACGCCCTCAGCCAGGTGTTCCGCGACGAGGTGGAGGCTGCGGGCTTTCGCATGGAGGGCGAGCCCGACAACCTGTTCGAGGAGGCCGCCTCCTTCACCGAATATACCGTGGCCGGTGTCGTGAAGGACGCCGAGGGCCAGTTCTGCTTTCCGTCCACGCTGGGCGGCGGCAAGGTCAAGGGCTCGGCGGTGCTCGAGGTCGAGTGGCAGATCTATTCGCGCCTGCAGCGCCAAGTGGTGGCGCGCGTGCCGACGCGCGCCGGCTTCGAGGCCCGCCGGACGGTCGACGGCGGGGTCGACATGGTCGTGCTGGACGCCTTCGGCGAGACGGTGAAGGCCCTGATCGCCTCCGACGCCTTCCGCAAGACCTTCGTGGGCCGACAACTGACCCTGGAGGAGGCTATGAGGCCCCCGGTGCGGGAGAGGATCCTGCTGGGCGGCCCCGCCGCCCCGCCGCTCGACATCGGCGACGCGGTGGGGGCGGTGGTGCTGGTCCTGGCCGGGGACGGCCATGGATCGGGCTTCCTGGTCTCACGCGACGGCTATGTGATGACCGACCAGCACGTCGTCGGCGCGGCCAAGCTGGTCAAGGTGCGCTGGCCGGACGGGATCGAGGCGGTGGGCGAAGTGGTGCGCTCCGATCGGCTGCGCGACGTGGCCCTGGTCAAGACCGACCCCCGCGGCCGCGATCCCCTGCCGCTACGCGCCCAGACCCTGCGCCCGGGCGAGAGCGTCTACGCCATCGGCGCGCCGCTGGAGCAGCGATTCCAGAGCACGGTGACCCGGGGCGTGGTCTCGGCCTATCGAACCATCGAGGGGCTGCGCTACCTGCAGAGCGACGTCGCCATCAGTCCCGGCAACAGCGGCGGGCCGCTGCTAGACGAGCATGGCGCCGTGGTGGGCATGACCAAGTCCACCTACCGGGTCGAGAACGCGCCGACGGGGATCAATTTCTTCACCCCCACCCGCGACGCCCTGGACTTCCTGGGGGCGGCGGTCGGCGAGGCGCCGCCGGCGGCACGCTCAGCCAGTGACCAGACGGATAAGCCAGCCAGCAGCTAGGAACAGGGCCAAGGCGACGAGGGCGATGGGCGCGCGGCGCCAGTTGATGGCCCGCTCGCCCGGGACGGCCCCGGCGCGGATCGTGCGCGCGGTCTTGGCCTTGGCCGCCTTGGCCTGGCTCTGGGCTCTGCTCTCGGCCGCGCGGCGGCGCCGGTGGCTCTCCAGAGAGACGACGGCGGGATCAGGGACGGGATCGTGGTCGCGCTTCATGCCGCGGATGGACTCTCGGCCTCAGGGGATGGCGTCTACTCGCCGCGCATCTTGAGGAAGAGCCACGCCCCGAGCAACACCAGGGTGAAGATAAGGGCGAGGTCGAACAGGTAGGGCCAGCTAGGCGTCTGCTGCGGCCGCCAGGGTCGGCGGGTCCGCATGTCGATCACCTGGCCGAACTCCGCCGCACGGGCGATGTGGGCCGGAGCCTTGTACTGGACCGCGGTCTTGGCCATTCCGAACCCTCTCGGCGCCTAAGCGGTCAGGTCATCCGATAAATGGGCCAGGGTCAATGCGACAGCATGGCTGAAACGAGGCATTTGTGTCTCGGCTGAAAGATTTTACCGTCATCGGCGGTTCACCTCGGCTGTGGCTCTATGGCCACGCTCCTTGAGAGCCGCGACCGCCTACGCATCCAAGCCGGCGCGACCGCGTTTCGATCAACAAGCGGGTTGTTACATCCCGCAACGCCACACCTAAGGAGTCTATCATGCGCAGCTTGCTTCTGGTCGGGGGCCTCGTCGCCGCCATGGCCGTGCCAGCGATCGCCGACGCGCAGGCCCGCTGCGAACGCGACCGTTCCACCAACCGCGCCGCCGGCACCGTCGTCGGCGCCGGGATCGGCGCCCTCCTGGGCTCGGCCATCGCCGGCAACAGTTCGAACACGGCGGGCACCATCGCCGGCGGCGTGGCCGGCGCCATCGCCGGCAACCAACTGGCCAAGCGGGCCGGAGAGCCCTGCCCCACGGGCTATTACGAAGCCTATGAGGACGGCCGTCCCTATCAGAACAGCAACTACAACCAGGGCCAGCAGGGCTACAACCAGGGCCCGCCGAACAGCGGCCAATACTACAACGGCCAGCCCGCCTACGGCCCGCAGGCCGAGAGCCAGTTCTGGAACGGCGCGCCGCGCGGCGTGCGCCAACGCATCGAATTCATGCAGACCCGCATCGAACGCGGCGAGCGCAACGGCACCCTGAGCCGGCGCGAGGCCGCCACGGCCCGCCAGGACCTGGCGGACGTGCGGCGCATGGAAATCCGGCTGCGTCAGCGCGACGGCGGTCGCCTGACCCCCGCGGACCGCGAGTACATCCAGGCCCGGATAGACGATGTGGGCCGCAACATCCGGTGGATGCAGGCCCGCCGCTAGGCCCCGCTATCGAGACCGCGTTGAAGGGGCCGTCCGCAAGGGCGGCCCCTTTTCAATGGTGGTGGTGGTCGTGGTCGCAGCCCAGGCTGTGGTCGTCTGGGGCGAAGACCGAGATGACGAAGCCGTAGGGGGCGAGCCACAGGGCGCCGCCGCCGAACTGCGTCCTCTGGCTGAAGACCGTACGGGCGGCCGCCTCCGCCGGGACGGGACAGGGCCGCGACGACGGATTGAAGGCGCAGACGATCCGGGTCCCGTCGGCGCCGGTGCGGGCGAAGGCCACAGTCTCGCCGGGCGAAGCCAGGATATGGAGGTCGCCGTCGCGCAGGGCCGGCGTGGCCTTGCGCCAGGCGATCAGGGCGCGGGCGAAAGCCAGGGTCGAGGCCGGGTCCGCCTCCTGCCTGTCGGCCGCCAGGGCGGCGTGGGCGGGCTCGGCTGGCAGCCAAGGCTCGGCGGCGGAGAAGCCCAGGTGCGCCGCCTCCGCTTGCCACGGGAACGGGGTGCGGCACCCGTCGCGCCCCTTGTAGACGGGCCAGCCCGCCAGGCCCGACGGGTCGGTGATCCGTTCAAACGGCACGTCGCTTTCGGTCAGGCCCAGTTCCTCGCCCTGGTAGAGGAAGACCGTGCCGCGCAGGCACAGCAGCAGGGCCAGGAACAGGCGCGCCGCCGCCGGCTCGTGTCCGGGCGCGCCCCAGCGGCTCGCCACCCGCTCTGTGTCGTGGTTGGAAAAGGCGAAGGACGGCCAGGCGGACGGCGCACCGCCATAGGCGTCCATGATCGCCGAAAAGCCCGCCCTGCCCGGCCAGCCGCGCAGGAAGGCGAAGGAATAGGCGCTGTGCAGGCGCGCCGGGTCCGCGGTGTACTCCAGCACACGACCGACGTTGTCCTCACTGACGATCTCGCCGATGGCGAAGCGGTCCGGATAGGCGTCCAGCGTCCTCCGCAGGGCCTCGATCACCACGAGGTTTTCGGGCCGGTCGCAGTTGTAGTCGTGGCTCTGCAGCTCGAAGGGCTTGGCCGGATGGGCCACGATCTTGGGCGGGTTGTCCCTGAGCTGCGGGTCGTGGCGGTAATAGTTGCAGACGTCGAGCCTCAGCCCGTCGACGCCGCGGTCCAGCCAGAAGCGGGCCGTGGCCAGGGTCTCGTCCACCACGCCGTCGGTCCAGAAATTCAGGTCCGGCATCTTCGGGTGGAAGTTGTGCAGATAGTACTGGCCGCGCTCGGCCGCCCAGCTCCACGCCGCCTCGCCAAACCAGCATTGCCAGTTGTTGGGCGGCCCGCCGCCCGGCGCGGGGTCGGCCCAGACGTACCAGTCGGCGCGTTCGCCATCGCGGGCGGCGCGGCTCTGGGCGAACCACGGGTGCTTGTCGGAGGTGTGGGAATAGACCTGGTCGAGAATGACCTTCAGCCCCAGCCGGTGCGCCTGCGCCACAAAGGCGTCGAAGTCGGCTAAGGTCCCGAACAGGGGGTCGATGTCGCGGTAGTCCGAAACGTCATAGCCGTTGTCGACCATCGGTGAGACGAACACCGGCGACAGCCACACCGCATCGACGCCCAGCGACGCGACATAGGGCAGTCGGGCCGTCGCCCCGGCCAGGTCGCCGACCCCGTCGCCGCTCCCGTCCGCGAAACTGCGCGGATAGATCTGATAGACGACCGCGCCGCGCCACCACGGCGTCGTCATGACCAAGACGCCCCCTCAGTCGGCTGCGCCGACAGCTCCCCCGCTGCCGCAGGGGAGCAGACTCGACCGCTCTGCTCCTCCCCTGCGAAGCGGGGGAGGTGGCCCGGAGGGCCGGTGGGGGGGCGTGGGCTGAACATACCCCAGCAGACCACAGCGCCCGCGGTCCGCCTAGGCGGCGACGTTCAGTCCGTCCGGACCGACCAGGTCGACGTCCACGGCGACCTTCAGATTGCACTCGGCCTGTTCCGTGACCATGCCGTTCATGATCGAGGCCTCCGCCGGAGTACGCGTGGTCGCAACGCGGATCAGGTGCTCGGATTCGGCGAGGCCATTGGTCGGGTCGAATTCGATCCAGCCGAGGTCGGGCAGGAACACCTCGCACCAGGCATGGGTCGCGCCGGCCCCGCGGATGCCGCTGGCGGCGATCCGGGGCGAGTAGAGGTAGCCGGTGGCGAAACGGGCCGCGAAACCCAGCCGCCGCAGGCTCTCGATCATCAGCCAGGCGAAGTCGCGGCAGGTGCCCTGTCCGCGCTGGATGGTCTGGGACGGGCTCTGGGTGCCCTGTTCGTCTCGGGTCCCGTAGGTGAAGCCCACGTGGATGGCGCTGTTCAAGCGCTGCAGGAAATCCAGCGCCGGCTCGTCGGCCGGCCCCATGCGATCGCGCAGCCAGTCGAGATAGTCGGCGTCCCGGTCGGCGGTGGCCGGGGCGATGAAGGGGTCGAGCACGGCCCGGTCGGCGACGTCGTAGACCAGCGGCAGGGCCGACTGCGGATTGTCGACCGCGAGTGGGGCCGGATAGCGGTCGATCAGCAGATGGTTGACCACCCGCAGTCGATCCGAGGGACCCCGGGGCGTGAAGATACAGATCGAGTTGCCATAGGCGTCATAGGTCCAGCGCACCGGGCCCGCCGCCGACAGCTCGAGCGAGGCCTCGACCAGGCGGATCGCATGGGTGTCGAGCGGCCGCATGAGCAGCTTCCAAGGGCCGAAACCGATGGGGCGTGCATAGGTGTAGAGAGTCTCGTGGCGTATGCGCAGGCGGGACATGACGGCCGATGTGGTGACGGGGGGCAGGCTGTACAAATGCGCGAGGGCCGCTTTCGTCGCCTCAGGACGGCAAAATAGTTTCCTTCTCCCCGCCGGGGAGACGGAAATCACGCCCTGAAATAGGCCAGCAAGTCCGGGTTGATGATCTCCGCGTGGGTGGTGCACATGCCGTGGGGCAGGCCCGGATAGGTCTTCAACGTCCCCTTCTTCAGCAGCTTGGCCGACAGGGGCGCGGAGTCGGCGATGGGAACGATCTGGTCGTCCTCGCCGTGCATGACCAGGACCGGCACGTCGATGGCCTTCAGATCCTCGGTGAAGTCGGTCTCGGAGAAGGCCTTGATGCAC
>DAICXL010000082.1:0-10452 GCA_027312185.1 Caulobacterales bacterium
TGAAGAACATGCCGGGCTTGAGGGCCTTGCCCTCGCCCGGGCGGCCCAGGTGCAGGATGTTGGGGCTGTCGTGGAACACCTGGCCCAGGCCGTGGCCGCAGAAGTCGCGCACCACCGAGCAGCGCTGGGCCTCGACGTAGGACTGGATGGCGTGGCCGATGTCGCCCAGGGTGGCGCCCGGCTTGACCGCCGCTATGCCGCGCAGCAGCGATTCATGGGTGATGTCGACCAGCCGGCGGGCGCGGGCCGAGACCTCGCCGACCCCGTACATGCGGCTGGTGTCGCCATGCCAGCCGTCGATGATGACGGTGACGTCGATATTGGCGATGTCGCCTTCGCGCAGCGGCTTGGGCCCCGGAATGCCGTGGCAGACCACATGGTTGGTCGAAATGCAGACGGTCTTGGGATAGCCGCGATAGAGCAGGCAGGCGGGGATGGCGCCGTGGTCGAGCACGAACTCCCGGGCCAGGCGGTCGAGCTCGTCGGTGACCGCGCCGGGCTGGACATAAGGCGTCAGCATGTCCAGGCATTCGGCCGCCAGCCTGCCGGCGCGGCGCATGCCCTCATAGCCTTCCGGCCCGTGGATCTTGATGCCGGCGGTGCGTACCGGCGCGGCCGTGGTGTCGATGATGCTCATCGGAGTCTCCGCCAGGCGAGCCCGTCTCGCCGCGCGCCCAGTCCCCATAACATAGACCGCGCCGCCCGTTGCGCCAGGGGGGCCTCGCCCCGCGGCCCCTGTCGCCGCACCCGTTGCACCTATGTCGGCTAGCCGAAAGAAACTTCCGTACGCCTCGGAACCTTTGAAGTCGTCGCCCTTTCACGGCTTGGGGCGTGAGTCCGCGCGAGCGGCCTGGGGGATTGAATGAAGCAGCCGACACGGTTCGCCGCGTCGCAATCGGACGAAGGGCGCTACCGGCTTCTGGTCGACGCCATCGCCGATTACGCGATCTACATGCTCGATATCGAAGGGCGGGTGACGAGCTGGAACTCGGGCGCCGAGCGCCTCAAGGGCTATACCCGCGACGAAATCCTCGGCCAGCACTTCTCCCGCTTTCATCGCGACGAGGACCGCGCCGCCGGCCTGCCCGAAAGGGCGCTGGAGACGGCCGCGTCCGAGGGGCGCTTCGAGGCCGAGGGCTGGCGCGTCCGCAAGGACGGCGCTCATTTCTGGGCCCATGTGGTGATCGACCCGATCCGCGAGGACGGCGCCCTGACCGGTTACGCCAAGATCACCCGCGACCTGACCGAGCGGCGCGAGGCCGAACTGGCGCTGAGGAAGAGCGAGCAGGAACTGCGCCTGCTGATCCAGGGCGTGACCGACTACGCCATCTACATGCTCGACCGCGAGGGGCGGGTCAGCAATTGGAACGCCGGCGCCGAGCGCATCAAGGGCTACGCCCCCGCCGAGATCGTCGGCCGGCATTTCAGCCAGTTCTACACCGAGGAGGACCGCGCCGCCGGCCTGCCCGCCCATGGGCTGGAGACGGCCGCGCGGGAAGGCCGCTTCGAAAAGGAAGGCTGGCGCGTGCGCAAGGACGGCAGCCGGTTCTGGGCCCATGTGATCATCGACGCCATCCGGGGCGACGACGGCGCGGTGATCGGTTTCGCCAAGATCACCCGTGACATCACCGAACGGCGCGAGGCCCAGCGCGAGCTGGAGCTGGCCCGCGAGGCCCTGTTCCAGTCGCAGAAGATGGACGCCATCGGCCAGCTGACCGGCGGGGTGGCGCACGACTTCAACAACCTCCTGATGGCGGTGCTGGGCAGCCTGGAGCTGCTGAAGAAGCGCATGCCCCCCGATCCGCGCCTGACGCCCCTGATCGACAACGCCGTGCAGGGCGCCGAGCGCGGCGCGGCCCTGACCCAGCGAATGCTGGCCTTCGCCCGCAAGCAGGAGCTGAAGCTGGAAGCGGTGCGCCTGCCCGAACTCGTGGGCAGCATGGTCAAGCTTCTGCGGCCGTCCCTGGGGCCGGGCATCGCCATCGAGACTCAGATGCCCACGGACCTGCCGGCGGTGCGGTCCGATTCGGCCCAGCTTGAGGTGGCGTTGCTGAACCTGGCGGTGAACGCCCGCGACGCCATGGGCGAAACCGGCCGCATCATCATCTCGGCCCAGCGCGCCATGATCGCCTATGCCGATCCGGCCGGGCTGCCGGTCGGCGACTATGTCCGCCTGTCGGTATGCGACACCGGCGAGGGCATGGACGAGGAGACCCTGTCCAAGGCGGCCGAGCCCTTCTTCACCACCAAGGGCGTCGGCAAGGGCACGGGCCTGGGCCTGGCCATGGTGCACGGGGTGGCGGCCCAGTCGGGCGGCCGCCTCGTCCTCGAAAGCTGCAAGGAGGTCGGGACCATCGCCGAGCTGTGGCTGCCCGTCGCCGCGCCGCAAGCCGCCGCGGCCGAGCCGGCCGGCCCGATCGATTCCGAGGAGACGCCGCGGCTCAAGGTCCTGGCCGTCGACGACGACGGGCTGGTGCTGATCAACACCGCCTACATGCTGGAGGACCTGGGCCACGAGGTGGTGCAGGCGACCTCGGGCCGCGAGGCGCTGGAGGTCATCCAGTCCGGGCGGCCGATAGACCTCGTCATTACCGACCAGGCCATGCCGCAGATGACCGGCCTGCAACTGGCCGCCGCCGTCCGGACCGAGCGACCGGGCCTGCCCGTGCTATTGGCCACGGGCTATGCGGAGGCGGCGACGGGCGCCGACCCCTGCCTGCCGCGCCTGTCCAAGCCCTTCATGCAGAAGGACCTGGCCCAGGCCATCGCCCGTATCGTCCTGCAGCCGGCCAGGGCCTAGCCCAGCCCGCCTAGCCCCGTTCGGCCAGGGCCAGCCTCAGGCCGAAGCCCACGAAGACGGCGCCGACCAGGCGGTCCAGGGCCTTCACGACGGCGGGGCGCACCAGGAAGCGTCGCAGCGGCGTCGCCGCCGCGATCAGGGCCGCCGACCAGGCCGCGCCCATCACCACATGCAGGCCGGCCAGCAGCATGGACCAGGCCGCCACGTCCGCCCCGGCCGGAATGAACTGCGGCAGGAAGGTGATGTAGAACACCCCGACCTTGGGGTTCAGCATATTGGTCGCGAACCCCCGCCGGAACGCCGCCAGCTGGGACGGGCCGCCGCCCTCGCCGGGCGCGCCCCAGCCGCTCCGGGGCCGCGCGAGCAGCCCGATCCCCAGCCACAGCAGATAGGCGGCGCCCGCCCATTTCACCGCCGTATAGGCCAGCTGCGACGTGGCCAGCAGCACCGTCAGCCCCAGCGCCGCGCCCGCGCCCCAGACCAGGCAGCCCAGCCCGACCCCCGCCGCCGCGGCCGCCCCGCTCCTGGGCCCCCCGGCCGCCGTCGCCCGCAGCACCATGGCGGTGTCGACGCCGGGCGTGACGGTCAGCAGGCCGGCGGCGCCGAGAAAGGCCAGCAGCGAGACGAGGGCGGGGCTCACGCCGGTATGTCCACGATCGGGCCATAGACGATGGTGAAGCGGTTCCCGTCGCGCAGGCGCGGCCGCAGGCTGTAGGGCCCCGGCCTCAGCCCCATGGGCGATCGCTGGAGGCTGTAGGCGCCCGACATCGTCGCGCCGCCGACCGGCGACAGGTCGTAGCTGTAGATGGGCGGCGTGGCGGCCTCGAGCACGGCGGCGAGTTCGGGGCCCGTGGGGCTCAGCGGCATCGGCCGGTCGAGGGCGGCGAACGCCTGGCCGAACACGGCCACCGCCACGGTGCGCGGCCCGGTCTGCACGACCCCCACGCCAAGGTGGGTGTAGGCGGGGCGCAGGATGTTCGCCCGATGGCCCGGGCTGTCCATCCAGCCGGCCATCAGCCGTCCAGGATCGGCGCCGAGCCAGCGGCCCTTCAGCTCGATGACGTTCTCGCCCGGCAGGCCAAGGAAGGTGCGGGCCAGGAGCCCGACCCGCTCGGCCACCGAAAATCCCTCGGGCGATCCATGACCGAAGTACCCGCGCAGCGACTGGTCGGCCGCGTGGGCCCGGGCGGCCATGGCCAGGCCGGGATGCAGTTCCAGCCCCGGTAGGCCCAGGTCGCGGCGAATCTGCTGATGGCTCTCGTGGAGGGCCTCCTCGCTGGGCTGCACGAAGCGGCCGCCGCCGGTGCGGTCGAGGCCCGCCTGCAGGCGCCGGCCATAGGGCTCCAGCCGGTCGATGGTGGACGCCGCGGCGCCGGCCGCGGTCGCGCCGCCAAGGCCGAAGGCGCCGCCGAGGAACGCGCGTCTGTCCATCCGGCCACTCTACCCGATCTTAGCCGCCGGGGCCTCGGCGCGCATGTCGCAGCCGGACGGCCGCCTTCCTGGGGCGGAACGGACGGGATAATCTCGGCCCATGACCGACGCCCCCCGCCCGGGGCCGGCGCCCTCATCGGGGGCGCCCGGCGGCGCCGGGAAGGCCAGCAGCGAGACGACGACGGGGCTCATTTCGGCTGCTTCGCGGCGCCGCCGCCTGGGGTAAAGGATGATCCGCAAACAGGACGAGAGGCACAGGACCATGACGCCGATTTCAGCCGATGCGCCGCGCCTGGGCGGCTGCCGCTGCGGCCAGGTGCGGATCCGCATCAGCGCCCCGCCGCTGCTGGCCATGGCCTGCCACTGCACCGGCTGCCAGCGCATGAGTTCCTCGGCCTATTCCCTCAGCGCGGCGATCCCGGCGGATGCTTTCGAGGTCACCGAGGGCGAGCCGGTGATCGGCGGCCTGCACGGCCCGGCCCGCCACTATTTCTGCCCCCATTGCATGAGCTGGATGTTCACCCGCCCTGAGGGGATGGACTGGTTCGTCAATCTGCGCCCGACCATGCTCGACGACCCGAGTTGGTTCGTCCCCTTTGTCGAGACCTGGACCTCCGAGAAGCTGCCCTGGGCGACGACCCCGGCGAAATATTCCTATCCGGCCATCCCGGAGGCGGAGGTCTTCGCCGACCTGACCCGGGAGTACGCCGCCTTCCTCGCTGCGCAGGGAGACGCCCGATGACCGACGCCCCCCGCCCGCCGTTGCCGCCCTTCACGCCGCAAACCGCCGCTCAGAAGGCCCGCGGCGCAGAGGACGCCTGGAACAGCCGCGACCCGGCCCGGGTGGCCCTGGCCTATACGCCGAACAGCCGGTGGCGGAACCGCACCGAGTTCCTCCAGGGCCGCGCCGCGATCGAGGCCTTCCTGACAGCCAAGTGGGCGAGCGAACTCGACTACCGCCTGATCAAGGAGGTGTGGGCGTTCACGGACAATCGCATCGCCGTGCGCTTCGCCTACGAATGGCATGACGCGGCCGGCCAATGGTTCCGCAGCTACGGCAACGAGAACTGGGCGTTCGACGAAAACGGCCTGATGCGCGAACGTCACGCCAGCATCAATGACCTGGCCATCGCGGCGTCCGAGCGCCTGTTCCACTGGCCCCTCGGACGCCGTCCCGACGACCATCCCTCCTTGAGCGACTTGAACCTCTAGCTCGCCAGCCGCGGTATGCCGACGAAGTCGCGCTTGCCCAGGGGCACGCCCTTGGACCGCAGGATCGCGTAGGCCATCGAGGCGTGGAAATAGAAGTTCGGCAGGGAGAAGGACGCGATGAAGTCCTCCGCCTTGAACGGCATCTGGCGGCCGGGGGCGTTGAACACCGTCGCTGCGCCCTCGCGGGCGTTCAGGGGCTCGGGATGCAGGTCGCGCAGGGCCGCGGCCGTGTCGGCGACCAGGGCCTGCAGGCCGGCGTAGTCGAGGGGCGGCTTGCGTTCGCGCATGTTCAACTCGCCGCTGAGGACCGCTTCGACCGCGCCCAGGGAGTGGAACGCCAGCTGCTGCACCTGGAAGCCGAAGGGCAGCATGTCAGGGTAGAGGCGGGCGGCGACAACCTCTTCGAGATCGACGCCGGTCTCAGCGAAGTGGGCCTTGGCCTTCTCCAGCACCCCGTCCATGGCGTCGAGGATCTGGAGGTAGTTGGGAATGCTCGCGTCGTTGAGCGATCGGGTCATGAAACGCCTTGGGCTGGGACGCGCTCCTCGCGCGCACCGCCAAGCTAGCCCGGCGGGCGCCGGTGTCCATGGGCCACGGCCTATTCCGGCATGGTCTGGAACACCGTCAGCCCCTCGGGCGGCGCCACCCACGCGGGGCGATCGCGCTCGAAGATCGCCATGGTCGGGGTGAACTGGGCCGCGTCATCGAGGGAGCCGGCATAGACCGAGTGCATCAGCGCCTCGCCCACCACCATGCCGAAGACCAGGCTGGCGCAGACCGGGCAGGAGTTGCGCTCGGACGGGCCGCCGCGAAAGGATGGGGCGCGGAATACGGTCGTGGCGCCGGAAAAGGCGATGTCCTCGGCCCGGAACAGCATGAAGGGGATCGCGCCGGCCCCCGACGCCTTGCGGCAGTCGGCGCAGTAGCAATAGCCCGCCGCCACCGGAGCCGCGCTGGCCTCATAGCGCACCGCCCCGCACAGGCAGCCGCCGGTGTAGCGCGTCTGCGGCTCGCTCATGTTCAGTCCCCGTTTTCATCCACCACGATGGTGACGGTCTTGCCCCGGGACAGGGGCTCCCAGCCTGCCTCGATGGCGGACGCGATGGCCTTGCCCACGATCTCGACGTCGATCTGATCGGGCTGCAGCAGCGGCGCCCCGCGCCTGGGCGCCGGGGTCGCCGGGAACTCGATCACCGCTTCGCGCTGGCCGGCCTGGTGCCGGGCGGCGATCGCCATGCCGCGCCAGCCCGCGGAGTCGCTCGACCACATGGGTTGCCGCTGGAGGCGCCAGACATAGGGCGCCCCATCGACCTCGATCTCGAACTCGACCTCACGGCTCTTCTTGTTTCGTGCCATGCGAGGGAATTAGCCCTCCCGCCGCCCGGGCGCCACCCCGGTCCCGGCCTTGGCGTCAGACCCGCGGCGGCCGGTGGCTCAGGGTGTAGTCGATCGCCTCGATATCGACCTTCAGCCGCACCAGCTCGCGAACGGTCTCGTGGTCGTGCTTGATCGCGGCCTCGACCCCGGCTGGCCACACCCGCGCCACCAGTTCGGCCCGGATCGCCTGCAGCCTGGCGACATAGTCGTCGTTCGCCTGATGCTCAGCTTCGGTCATGGCGGCGTCCGTTCTCATGGCGCGGCCAAGGCGCCGCCGGATGGCAATGCGCGCTCGGCAAGACCGTTGCATCCCACCGCGCCGCCATCCCGTCCACGGGCGCCGCTCCGGCTTCGACGACGGCGGGGCCCCGCAAAAAAGCGGCGGGGAGTTTGAACCTTCCGGCGCCTCCCACCGACAGTCAGATGTTCGCCGGCCAGTCCACTCACGGCCGCCGCAAAATGAAGATTTCGGACCGCCGTTATTCAACAAACCCAAGAGGAGAGACAGTCATGAACACGTCCAAGTCCACCAAAAGCAAGTCGAAGATCGCCGTGATCGGCGCCGCGGTCCTGGTCTTGAGCGGCATCGCCACCACCGCCCAGGCCGAGATCCATGTCTGGTCAAAGTGGGGCGGCCTGCGCTGGTGCTCCTACAACACCGAGACCAACGAGGGCTCCTGCTGGTGGGCGTCGCCAACCGCGGACTCCTCCAGCCCGTCCAGGGACGTCAGGCGGCCCGTCGAGGCCCTGGTCGATCCCTTCCAGGACGCGGAGGCTCGAAAGGCGGTGCCGCAGGCCGCCCAGGACGCCTACTACAAGGCCAGGGCCGCCAAGGGTCAGGCGCTCCGGGGCAAGGCCGTCACCGCCTCCACGGCCATCCCGAACAGCGTGGTCGAGGACTCCAACGGCAAGGGCTGCACCGACCGGGGCGTCAAGGGCCCCAGGACCTGCACCGGGCTCGGCGGTCCCCGCTGAACGGACCTGGTCGCATCGCAAGCGCCTCCAGCAGCCGGCCCCGCCGTGGGCCGGCTGCTTAGCGTTTCAGGCTCCGCGAACCGGTGGCGACACAGGGGTCATCGCCGCCACTCCAGGCGCCGGTCGAGCCTGATCCCCGTCGTCTCCATGGCGCACCGGTAGACCAGCACCTCCACCCCTGCGTCCGCCGCGTGGTCCAGCGCCGTGGCGAACACCGGGTCGAGGTCATGACAGGCCGAGAAGGCGTCGCAGTCGGTGCGCTGGACGGTGAAGATCACCGCCGCCCGGTCGCCGGCCGCGACCATGGCCTCCAGCTCGCGCAGGTGCTTGGCCGAGCGGACGGCGACGCAGTCGGGGAACTCGGCCAGCGCCCCTTCGCGGCGCAGGTGGCAGTTCTTCACCTCCAGCCAGCACGAGGCCCGCCCCTCGCCGGTGAGCAGGAAGTCGATGCGGCTATTGACGCCATACTTCACCTCCGGCCGCACGGTCTCGTATCCGGCCAGCTCGGAGATCAGGCCCTCGCGGAGGGCCTCGGCCACCAGCCGGTTGGGATGCATGGTGTTGACGCCGACCAGGCCCCCGTCCGCCTCCACCATCTCCAGGGTATGGGCCAGCTTGCGCTTGGGGTGGGCCGACTTCGACAGCCAGACGTCGAGGCCCGGCGTGTTCAGCCCCAGCATGGCCCCCGGGTTGGGCACATGGGCGGTGATCGCCTCGCCCGTGTCGTCGAGGATCACGTCGGCGAGGAAGCGCTTGTAGCGCTGGACAAGGCGGCCGCGGACGAGGGGGGAGGGGAAATCCATGGGCGTTACATAGGCGAGCGATTGTGATCTGCTGCGTCCTAAGGCCGGTCGTCGGTCGAAAAACCTGAGGCGCCCTCCGCCAAGCGAGGGACGGGGGGAAGACATGAAGATCGTGCTCGCCGCGGCCGCCGCCGCCGCCGCCGTCAGCGGCCCTGTTCCCGGCATCGCCGACCTGAACCCCGAGGCGCTGAAGGCGCTGATCCCCGAGACCATCCCGTGGCGCACCACCCCCAGCGGCAACGCCTTCGCCACCCTCTACGGCGATCAGAACAAGCCCGGCTTCTATGTGGTGATGAACAAGTTCGTGCCCGGCACCTGGGACCAGCCGCACTATCACGCCAACAACCGCTACATCTACATCCTGTCCGGGACCTGGTGGGTCGACACCGGCACGACGTACGACCCCGCCGGCCGCACCGTGCCGATCAAGGCGGGCTCGTTCGTCCTGCACCCCGCGCGGCAGATCCACTACGACGGGGTCCGCACCGGCCCGGGCGCGGAACCGGTGGTGATGATGGTGTTCGGCGAAGGCCCCGGCGCGCGGATCGAGTGCATGGGCGAAAAGGCCGAGACCGGCCCCGGCCCCTGCGCCGACACGCGGGCGAAGGAAGGCAAGTAAGCCGCCGGCCGCCGCGCACGAACGGTTGCGGAAGCCCCCTGGCCCGCCTACTCCAATGGGCGAGGTCGGGCCGGACCGCGACAGGGAATCCGCAGCATGGGCGCCAGTGAAGACCCCGGTCGGGTGACCGCCGCCGCCCTCGTCATCGGCGATGAGATCCTCTCCGGCCGCACCCAGGACGTGAACCTCAACACCATCGCCAAATACCTGGCCGCCCACGGGGTGGACCTGGCCGAGGCGCGCATCGTCGGCGACGACCGGGCCGACATCGTCGCCGCCCTCAACGCCCTGCGCACCCGCTGGGACTATGTCATCACCACCGGCGGCATCGGCCCGACCCACGACGACATCACCGCCGACTGCGTGGCCGAGGCCTTCGGGGTCGAGCTGTACGAGGACCCGCAGATCGTCGCCGAGATGACCGAGCGCTACGGCGGCGAGCCGCCCAACTCGGCGCGGCGGCGCATGGCCCGCATCCCCGTGGGCGGCTCGAAGATCAGGAACATCGTCTCCGGCCCCCCCGGCTTCCAGATCGGCAATGTCTTCGTCCTGGCCGGCGTGCCCAAGGTCATGGCCGGCATGCTGGAGGACGTCGGTCCCCGGCTGAAGGGCGGCCGGGTGGTGGTGTCGCGGACCGTGCGGGTCGACGGGACGGGGGAGGGGCTGATCGCCGGGCCGCTGGGGGCGGTGGCCCAGGCCCATCCGGACCTGTCCCTGGGCAGCTATCCCTTCTACGGCCCCGCCGGTTTCGGGGCGAACCTGGTGGTGCGCGGCCGCGACCCGGCCGTGGTCGAGGCGGTGGTGGGCGAGCTGATCGCGGCCCTGGCCGGGGCGGGCATCGACGCCGCCCGGCTGGAGGACAGCTGATGGGCGCCGAAAGCCACCCGGCCGCCCCGGCGGGCGGCGCCTGGTACGTCCAGGCCGGCGGCAAGGTGTGGGGCCCCTACAGCGACGCCCGGGTCGAGGCCTTCGTGTCCGAGGGGCGGGTGGCGGCGGAGACCCTGATGGCGCCGGACCCCGAGGGCCCGTTCGGCCCGGCGGCGCGCCACGCCCGCCTGCACCGGCTGTTCGGCGACGTCGAACTGGCCGCGTCGGACGGGCCGGCCCAGGCGCCGGTCCAGCGGCTGGAGCCGGCCGAGGCGCAGGCCTCGCCTGTCCGGCCGCTGCTGGTCTGGGCCTCGCTGAAGAGCCAGCGGCCGGAACGGTTCGAGGAACTGCTGGGAGCCCACGGGGCC
>DAICXL010000083.1:0-10209 GCA_027312185.1 Caulobacterales bacterium
GCTGAGCCAACCCAGCCTGCTGCGCCGGATCGTCGCCGAGGGCTCTGAGCTGGGCAATCACTCGACCACCCACGCCGACCTCGATCGTTTGCCGGAAGCCGTCATCCGCCTGGAGCTCAACGCCACCCAGCGGCTGGTGGAGAGCTACACCGGCCGCACCATGCAGCTGTTCCGCGCGCCTTATCTCGGCGACGCCGACCCCGACACCTCGGACGAACTGCGCGCCGCCCGCGTCGCCGCCGACATGGGCTATCTGTCGGTCGGCCTGAACGTCGACCCGCTCGACTGGACCGCCACGGACGCGCGAAGCATCGTCGAGCGCACCGTCGCCCAGGTGGAGTCCGGCGACGCCAGCCGCTCGACCCAGATCGTGCTGCTGCACGACAGTGGCGGCGACCGCAGCGCCACCATCGAAGCCCTGCCGCAGATCATCAGCGCCCTGCGCGCCCGGGGCTACGAGTTCGTCACCGTCTCGCGCCTGGCGGGCCTGTCGCCCGATGTCGCGATGCCGCCCCTGGCCGGCCCGCGCCACGCCGCGGCCATGGCCTCGCGGACCCTGTTCTCCAGCCTCTCGGGCGTTTGGAAGCTCGGCGGCCTGTTGTTCGTCGCGGCCATCACCCTGGGCATCATCCGTTCACTGATCTTTACGGTCCTGGCCCTGGTCGCCGCCCGCCGCGCAGCTGCGCCCAACCCGCCGCCTCACCTGACCCCCGCCTTCGTCTCGGTGCTGATCCCCGCCTATAACGAGGAGCGGGTGATCGAGGCGTCGGTGCGCCGCATCCTGGCCAGCCAGGGCCCGCGCGTCGAGGTCATCGTCATCGACGACGGCTCGAAGGACGAGACCTCCGCCGTCGTCTCCCGCGCCTTCGGCATGGACCCGCGGGTCACCCTGCTGACCGTCCGCAACGGCGGCAAGGCCAGCGCCCTCAACCACGGCCTGAAGATCGCCAAGGGCGCCATCGTCATCGCCCTGGACGCCGACACCCAGTTCGAGCCGGACACCATCGCCAAGCTGACCCGCTGGTTCGCCGACCCCGCCATCGGCGCGGTGGCCGGCAACGCCAGGATCGGCAATGTCGTCAACCTCGTCACCCGTTGGCAGTCGATCGAGTATGTGACGGCCCAGGGGCTGGAGCGGCGGGCGCTGTCCGCGCTGGGGGCCGTCATGGTCGTGCCGGGGGCCGTCGGCGCCTGGCGGCGCACGGCGCTGGACGCGGTCGGCGGCTATCCGGCCGACACCCTGGCCGAGGACCAGGACCTGACCATCGCCATCCAGCGCGCCGGCTGGAAGGTCGCCTGCGACAGCGACGCCGTCGCCTGGACCGAGGCGCCGGACAGCTTCCGCGCCCTGTTCAAGCAGCGCTACCGCTGGGCCTTCGGCACGCTGCAATGCCTGTGGAAGCACCGGTCGGCCCTGCTGGCCGGCAAGCCGCGCGGGGTCGCCCTCGTCGGCATGCCCCAGACCTGGCTGTTCCAGATCGGCTTCGGCCTCATCGCCCCCTGTATCGACCTGGCCCTGATCGGCAGCCTCGCCGCCGCCGGCCTGCACCTGATCAACAACGGGCTGGCCGTCATGCAGGCCGACCTGCTGAAGATCGCCGCCTTCTGGCTCGCGTTCACCGCCATCGACGTCGGCTGCGGCTGGGTCGCCTATCACCTCGACGGGCAGGGCGACAGGTTCCCGGCGCTCGGCCTGATCGCCCAGCGATTCGGCTACCGCCAGCTGCTCTACGCCGTGGTCGTGCGCTCCACCTTCTCGGCCATCACCGGCCATGGCGTCGGCTGGGGCAGGCAGGAGCGCAGCGGCGTGATGACGGCGATGGCGCCGGCGGCCGAGCCTGCGCCGGCCGTGCATGTCCTGGAGCCCGTGGCTGCGATGGAGCCGGCCGTCCTGCTCGAGCAGGACTTGGCTGCTTAAAGCCCGACTATAAGTCGCCTTCTCGCCCTCGGGGGAGAAGGTGGACGCGAAGCGGCCGGATGAGGGGCCGCGCTGAGGTTTGCGGATGGGTCCTTCGACGCTACGCGTCGACACCCCTCATCCGGCCCTCCGGGCCACCTTCTCCCTCAAGGGGAGAAGGAAGCTAGGTTTGCCGCCTCTCGCGCCAGCGCTTGAATGCGTCCCCAGTCGCCGCTCCTGATGGCGTCCGCTGGGGCCACCCAGGCGCCGCCGACGCAGATGACGTTGGCCAGGGCCAGGAAGTCGGGGGCGTTGGCGGCGCTGACGCCGCCGGTGGGGCAGAAGCGGGCCTGGGGCAGGGGGCCGTGCAGGGCCTTGAGCAGGGCCGCGCCGCCGATGGGGACGGCGGGGAACAGCTTGAACAGGGAAAGGCCGAGCTCCAGGCCGCGCATGACCTCCGACGCCGTGGCCGTGCCGGGCAGCAGGGGGATGGGGCCGGGTTCGGCCAGGGCCTCGGTCAGGCCGGGGCTGACGGCGAGGCGGGCGCCGGCCTTGGCGGCCGCGGCCACGTCGCTCGGGGTCAGGGCGGTGCCGACGGCGGGGACCGCGCCCTCGACCTCGCCGGCGATGCGGCGGATGGCCTCCAGAGCCGCGGAGGTGCGCAAGGTCACCTCCAGCACCGGCAGGCCGCCGGCGACCAGGGCGCGGGCCAGGGGGACGGCGTCCTCCGCGCGCTCGATGACCAGCACCGGCACGACGGGGGCGAGCTTCAGCCAGGCTTCGAGGGTCTCAGACATGGGCGGCGCCTTCGAAGATGGAGGCGCCCCGGTCGGCGGGGCCGACGGCGGCGCGGAAGGGGGCGAACAGCTCGCGGCCGAAGCCGAACTGCTCTTGCACGACAAGGGCGGGCTCGCGCGCCGCAAGCTCGGCCGCGTCGACCAGCAGCTCCAGCACCCCGGCCTCGGCGTCGAGCCGCACACGGTCGCCGGTGCGCACGCGGGCGAGGGGCCCGCCGCGGGCGGCCTCCGGGGTGACGTGGATGGCCGAGGGGACCTTGCCGCTGGCCCCCGACATGCGCCCGTCGGTGACCAGGGCGACGTGGAAGCCGCGGTCCTGCAGCACGCCGAGAGTGGGGGACAGGTTGTGCAGCTCGGGCATGCCGTTGGCGACCGGGCCCTGGAAGCGGACGACGGCGATGAAGTCGCGCTCCAGCTCGCCGCGCTTGAAGGCGGTGATCAGCTCGTCCTGGTCGTCGAACACCACGGCCGGCGCCTCGACGATGCGGTGGTCCGGCTTGACCGCCGAGGTCTTGATCACGCCGCGGCCGAGGCCGCCCTTGAGCAGGCGCAGGCCGCCCTCGGGCTGGAACGGGTCGGCGGCGGGGCGCAGGATGTCGCGGTCCAGGCTTTCGAGCGGCGCGTCGCGCCAAGATACTCCGTCATCGGACAGATAGGGTTCGGTGGTGTAGGGCCGCAGGGAATCGCCGGCCACGGTCAGCACGTCCTCATGGGCGAGGCCCGCGTCCAGCAGTTCGCGGACCACGAAGCCGATGCCGCCCGCGGCCTGGAAGTGGTTCACGTCGGCCTGGCCGTTGGGGTAGACGCGGGCCAGCAGGGGCGTGACGCGCGACAGGTCGTCGAAGTCGTCCCAGGTCAGGGCGATGCCCGCCGCGGCCGCGATGGCGATCAGGTGCAGGGTGTGGTTGGTCGAGCCGCCGGTGGCGAGCAGGCCCTGCACCCCGTTGACCACCGCCTTCTCGTCCATCACCCGCCCGAGCGGGGTGTAGGCGTTGGACTTGGGGCCAATGGCGACGGCGCGCTTTGTGGCTTCGACGGTCAGGGCCTCGCGCAGGGGCGTGCCCGGATTGACGAAGGCGGCGCCGGGCAGGTGCAGGCCCATCAGCTCCATCAGCATCTGGTTGGAGTTGGCGGTGCCGTAGAAGGTGCAGGTGCCGGGGCCGTGGTAGCTGGCGTTTTCGGCCTTGAGCAGTTCGTCGCGGCCCACCTTGCCTTCGGCGTAGAGGGCGCGGATGCGGGCCTTCTCCGAATTGGGCAGGCCCGAGGTCATGGGGCCGGCGGGGACGAAGATCGCCGGCAGGTGGCCGAAGGACAGGGCCCCCATGAGGAGGCCCGGCACGATCTTGTCGCAGACCCCCAGGGCCAGGACGCCGTCGAAGGCGTCGTGGGTCAGGGCCACGGCGGTGGACAGGGCGATGACGTCGCGGCTGAACAGGGACAGCTCCATCCCCGGACGGCCTTGGGTGACGCCGTCGCACATGGCGGGCGTCCCCCCGGCGACCTGGGCGGTCGCCCCCGCGGCCCTGGCGGCGGCGCGGATGATGTCGGGGAAACGCTCGAACGGCTGATGGGCCGAGAGCATGTCGTTGTAGGCGGTGACGATGGCGAGGTTGGGTGCGCGCGGGTCGAGGGCCCTGAGCTTGTCCTCGCCCGGCGAGGCGGCGAAGGCGTGGGCCCAGTTGGCGCAGGACAGCTTGGCCCGCCCGGGCTCGGTCGCCGCCGCCTTGTCGATCCGTCTCAGATAGGCGGCGCGGCCTTCTCGGCTGCGGGCGATGATGCGGTCGGTGACTTCGGCGACGGTCGCGTGGAGCATGAGGACGGTCCTTGGCCAGAGCCTGAGATAGGCCGTCGGGTGGGCGCCCGCCAGCATCAACCAGCCTCTGCCGTCATCCTCGGGTCGCCCGAAGAGGTGATCGCGGGGACCCAAGCCGTGGTGTCAGGACGGGCGCCGTCGCTTGGGTCCCCCGGACCGCCCTGCGGGCGGCCGGAGGATGACGACTGGGATAAAGGGCTAAGGTCAGACCTTGATGTCGAGAAGCCGCTTCATCATCTCGTCGCCGGTCTTGACCACCAGCACCGAGGCCTCGAAGGCGTGCTTGGACGAGATCTGCTGGGCGGTCTCGGCGACGAGGTCGGCGTCGGCGCCGACGGTGCGGCGGGCGCTCTGTTCGAAGCGGTCGGTCGCGGCGTAGATGCCGGCGACGCCTATCTGGGCGATGTCCATGCGGCGAGACTAGAAGCGTCGCGGTTAAGGTCTCGCGCAAAGACGTGGTTTACGCGCCAAGGGTCGTGCGCCGCCTCGCCCTTCGACAAGCTCAGGATGAGGCGGACTTCAAAGCCGCTGCAGTAGAAAGCCTCATCCTGAGCTTGTCGAAGGACGAGGGCTTTCGGTCCCGTTACGCCGGCGGGTCGGCGTCGGGCTGGTTGGCGGGCAGGGCGCGCTCGAACTCCGGCAGGGCCAGGCAGGCCTCGGCGATGCGGACCACGGTAGGATAGGGCGACAGGTCGAGGCCGAAATTCCTGGCGTTGACGAGCTGGGGCGCGAGGCAGCAGTCGGCGATGGTGGGTGTGTCGCCGTGGCAGAACCGGCCGGTGGGGCCGCGGGCCAGCAGGCCCTCGAGCGCCTGGAAGCCCTCGGCGATCCAGTGGTTGTACCAGGCCTGGACCGCGTCCTCGGGCTGGCCCAGTTCGTGGCGCAGGTAGCGCAGCACCCGCAGGTTATCGAGGGGGTGGATGTCGCTGGCGATCAGCTGGGCCATGGCCCGCACCCGCGCCCGGCCCGCCGGATCGGACGGCAGCAGGGCCGGCTGGGGGTGGGTCTCCTCCAGGTATTCGAGGATGGCCAGGGACTGGGTCAGCACCAGCCCGTCGTCCTCGAAGGCGGGCAGGAGGCCTTGGGGGTTCAGAGCCAGATACGCCGGCGTCTGATGTTCCGAGCGGCGCAGGTGGTAGAAGTCGTCCTCGTAGGACAGTCCCTTCAGATTCAGCGCGATGCGGACCCGGAACGAGGCGGACGAGCGGAAGTAGCCGTGCAGCTTCATCAGCCGGCGATCCGGATCTGGATCCTGCCCACCCCGTCGATGCCGCCCTCGACGAGGTCGCCGCGCTTCAGCGGGCCGACGCCGGCGGGGGTGCCGGTGAAGATGAGGTCGCCGGGCTTCAGCACCATCGAACGCGAGATGATCGAGATCACGTCCGCCACCGGCCAGATCAGTTCATTGAGGTCGCCGTCCTGCTTCACCTGGCCGTTGACCGACAGCCAGATGCGCCCCTTGGCCGGATGCCCGACCTTGGCCACGCGCTGCAGCGGGGCGCACGGCGCTGACTGGTCGAAGCCCTTGCCCCAGTCCCACGGCCGGCCGGCGTCCTTGGCCACGGTCTGCTGGTCGCGGCGGGTCAGGTCGATGCCGGCGGCGTAGCCGAACACTAGGTCCAGGGCCTTGTCCGTGGGGACGTCGAAGCCCTCTTTGCCGATGGCGACGACCAGCTCCATCTCATAGTGGAAGTTCTGAGTCTCCGGCGGGTAGGGGATGACGGCGCCGTCGTCGACCACCGCGTCGGACGGCTTCTGGAAGAAGAACGGCGCCTCGCGGTCCGGGTCCTTGCCCATCTCGCGGGCGTGGGCGGCGTAGTTGCGCCCGACGCAATAGACCCGGCGGACGGGGAAGCGCGCGGCCTCCCCGGCGACGGCGACGGAGGCCTGGGGCGGGGCGGGGAAGACGAACTCGGTCATTAGGATCTCTGGTCTCGTGGGTGCGGCGCCTCGTCCTTCGACACGCTCAGGATGAGGCGAATGACAGGTCGGTTCAGTGGGGGCGCTGTTCGCGCCACAGGCCGAGGGCTTCCTGGACCGGGCGGTCGGAGAAGCTGAACAGCACCGCCTCTTCGTCGGCGCGGTGGGTCTGGGCGTACCAGCTCGGGGCCACGAAGATGTCGCGCGGCTTCCAGTGGAAGGTCGCGTCGCCGATGGTGGAGACGCCCGTCCCCTCGACCACGGCGTAGACGGTGGCGTCGGTGCAGCGGTAGGGGGCGGTGGTCGTCCCCTTCTCCAGGCGCTGGATGAAGGCGCCCATGGTCGGCATCACGTGGCCGCCGCTGGCTGGGTTGATGTAGCGCATCTTGTGGCCGTGGCAGGGGTCGGGGTCGCCATTGCGGGCCATGGCGTCCAGCACCTCGCGGCTGCGGGCGTAGGGGTAGCTGAACACCGGCGAGGCGATCTGGGTCGGGCGCCAGTCTACCGGGGCCATGTTGGAGCCGAGGCGCAGGGCGGTGTCGCCGGGCGGCCGGGCGATCGGCTGGCGCTCGGCGTTGGCCGGCTCCATGAAGCCGGCGCCGAAATGGCTGACCAGGGGGATGTCGAGACCGTCCATCCACACCATCGGCCGGTCGGTCTCGTTGCCGTGGTCGTGCCAGTTCCAGCTGGGGGTCAGCACCAGGTCGCCCGGGCGCATGTAGGTTTGCTCGCCGTTGATGGCGGTATAGGCGCCGTCGCCCTCGATGATGAAGCGCAGGGCCGACTGGGTGTGGCGGTGGGCGGGGGCGACCTCGCCCGGCAGGATCAGCTGCAGCCCGGCGTAGAGCGACTGGGTGATCGCCGCCTCGCCGCCGAGGCCGGGGTTCTTCAGCATCAGCACCCGGCGCTCGGCCTCCCGGGCGGTGATCAGCCGGCCGGCCTCCATCAAGAGCGGCCGCGCCACATTGTCGTAGTCCCACCGCGCCGGCAGGGCGGGGGTCAGGGGCGCGGGGGGCACCAGCAGGTGCAGGCTCTCCCACAGGGGGGCCATGTGGTGGGTGGCGATGTGGTCGTAATAGGCCTGCCGCTCGGCCGGAACCTGCAGGGCGCGGGCAAGCTGAGTGGGGGGATCGCCCATCTCAGTGCACCCGGTCCGTCGGCTTGGGCGCGGCCAGGGAGTCGGGGGCGGGCGTCGCCGCCTTGCGGCGCGTCGGGTGCTCGACCTCGCTGAGGCGCCCGGCCTCGCGCTCGAACAGGGTAGCGGTGATCTCATCGGCGCTGGCCCGGGTCAGGGTCGAGGCGCGGGCGATCGCCGGCGGGGTGGCGACCTCCTCGGGAATCACCGTGGCGAGGGAGCCGATGGGGCGGCCCTGAGGATCGAACACGCAGGCGGCGATGCCGACCACCCCGGCGTCGATCTCGCTGTGCGAGACCGCGACACCGGCCTTGCGGATCTTGGCCAGGTGGCTGCGGAACGCCTTCCAGTCGTCCTGGTTCTGGCGCAGCTCCGGCGACTGGCCCTCCCACAGCCGCTCGGCGGCCCGGCTGGGCAGGTGGGCGAGGATGGCCTTGGAGGGGGCGCCGCGCAGCATCGGCATGGGCCGGCCGCGCTCATAGGACAGGCCGATGCTGGCGCTCTTGCCGGGGTTCTGGGCCACGCACATCACCTGGTCGCGATACAGACGGCACAGCAGGATGGTGGCGGCCGGATCGACGTCGGCGAGCAGGCGGCGCTGCACGGGGGCGGCCGACTGCACCAGGGGGTCGGCCAGGCGGATCTGGCGGTCCAGCTCGATGATGGCGGGGCCCAGCGCGTAGCCCAGCGAGCCCATCGGCGACAGGAAGCCGGATTCGCACAGCTGGCCGACGTAGCGATAGGCGGTGGAGAGCGAGATGTGCAGGGTGCGGGCGATCTCCTCGACCTCGAGCACGGGCCGTTCGGCGGAGAAGAGCCACAGGACGCTGAGGAGCCGGTCGCCGCTTTTCAAGCTTCACCTCGTCACGATGCACACCGCAGCGCAGGCCGTTTTCTCACACCGCGACAATGGCGTGTAAAGGCGGGAAAGCCGTTCCCACTTTCAAATGGCGAGAATTGAGCGTTTCGTCTTCCTCGGCGCTCGTTTGACGGCGAAACTTGACGATGGAGCGCTTGGCGCCCCACGGAAGAAGTCCCGACGTCCAAGAGGTTGTCCGATGAGCCTTTCGATCCGCGCGGCCGTCGGCCTGGTCGCGCTCACCCTGGGGGCCGCCGCCGGCCCCGGCCTGGCCCAGGGTCCCGCCACCTTTACCGCCGACCAGGCCGCGCGCGGGGGCCAGGCGTTCGCCGACAACTGCGCGGGCTGCCACGGGGTCGACTTCACCGGCGGACCGGGCTCGCCGGCCCTGAGGGGGCCCGAGTTCATGTACAGCTGGAACGGCAAGAGCGCCGCCGAGCTCTACACCTACATCCACGACAACATGCCGCCGGGCCAGCAGGGCGCCCTGTCCGACGCCCAGTACACCGAGGTCGTCGCCGCCATCCTGAACGCCAACGGCGTGCCCGCGGGCGCCACGCCCCTGCCGACCGGGACCGCGGCGACGGGGGTGACGATCAAGCCGGCGGGGTGAGGGAGGCTCGCCACCCGGGGGCCAGACGCCTTGGACCCGGACAACGCCTAGGGTCCGGACTCAATTGTCTGGCGGAAATCTGCTGTCATCCCGGCCGTAGGCCCGCGTCAGCGGGCTGGAGAGCGGGACCCAGGGGCGGCGCCCGGTCCTCTGGGCCCCGGATCACCGCTGCGCGGCGTTCGGGATGACAGATTTTATTCTGCTGAATTCAATAGAGTTTTCCGAAGAGCGAATTGAGTACGGGCCCTAAGGCATGGGGATCAGCGGAATGCGCTCCGCCACCGCCTCGCGCTTGGCGCGGCTGATGCCGTAGAGGACCCGCGGCTGACTCTCGTCCCAGTCGACGGCCTGGCCTTCGAAGTGGATTGGCACCGTCGCCACATGGCGAAGCACGGCTCCCGCCTTTGGCAGCCGGAGGACGTAGAGTTCAGGCTGGTCATGGCCGGTGACGTAGAGAAGGCCGTCGGGGCCGAAGCCGCCGCCTGAACTGGACGACGGGGAGAAGCGCGCCAGCACGAAAGGCGGGAAAGCGTAGCCGCCGACCCGGCGCCACTGGTCGTCGAACTTGACCAGGGTGGTGTCGCGGTGATCGCGTGGCGGTTCGGCGCCGTGCTCGTCGTAGTTGGCGAAGGCCGCCCACCAAAAGCCGTCCCTGCGCTCGACCCAGGTCACCGAGCCAATTCCCGTACCGAGGGGCACAGAACGCACATGCTCCATCTTCACAGGGTCGAAGAACTCGATCGAACTCGACATCGGCCGCTGCGGATAGTTCGACGCGGCGCAGACCAGCTGGCGCTCGATGAGGCTGCAGGAGTTCATGTGGACGAACTCGGCCGGATCGCCCCGCCACTCCCCCACCTTCACGCCCGTCGTCTTGACGTACTTGCCGATACGGGAATTGGAGATGGCGTAGAAATGGGTGGCGTCGACGGCCACGCCCTGGCTGGCCTCGGCGGCCGGGAACCGATTGATGACCTCCGCCGGCGCCAGGAGCGGCGCGGCCTCCGGCAGCGGCGGCAGGCGCGGCGGTGGCAGCCTGGGGGCCGGAGGATAGGCAGCCCAGGACGCGGGCGGCGTCCGCCCGGCGTAGGGGGCGGGCGACGGGGCCGGGGAAGCCGGGTCGCCGGACGCCGCCGCGAGGATCGCCGCCGAAGCCAGAATCGCCAAGTTCATCG
>DAICXL010000084.1:0-10184 GCA_027312185.1 Caulobacterales bacterium
ACGAGTTGTCCCGCCACCGACCCGCCGCCTCGGAAATCCAGCGCACCAGTAGAACCGGTCACCTTCACTCCGGACGCAAGAAGCGATCCCCCCAGAAGCGCCACGAGAGCACAACCTATGAGGGAGCGCGCGACTGGCGCACGTTTTTGCGAATTTCCGCCACCGAAATCTCCTTGGGGACCCGCGTATCGTTTTTGCGGGTTCTGACAAGGTCTCGCGGCGAAAACGCGCCTCCTCCACGGGACCCATCGTTGAAAAGGAACCAGCCGCCCAGATCGTCCCCCTAACTTCGAGGGTGAGAGTTGCAGCAGGTCGAGTGTCGAACGGGTCCTGGCTACCCTCTCCGGAGGTGCCTTTCGGCCCTATCCGAACGGGCGCGGCGACGAGTTGTCCCGCCACCGACCCGCCGCCTCGGAAATCCAGCGCACCAGTAGAACCGGTCACCTTCACTCCGGACGCGAACGTAGTAGGAACATCATACCCAAGTTCCGACCATAGTCAAAGTGGCGCTTGGCCCCTCACACCTTCACCTCCACCACCCCGCCCCCCGCGCGGAACTTCGCCGACATCTCCGCCATCCCGGCCTCCGCCTCCGCCAGCGACCCCCCCGCGTCATTCTGCGCCTGCGCGTCCCGGCGGATGTCCTGGCTGATCTTCATCGAGCAGAATTTCGGCCCGCACATGCTGCAGAAGTGGGCGGTCTTGTGGGCCTCTTTCGGCAGGGTCTCGTCGTGGTATTTGCGGGCCGTCTCGGGGTCGAGGCCGAGGTTGAACTGGTCTTCCCAGCGGAACTCGAACCGGGCGCGCGACAGGGCGTCGTCGTGGGCGCGGGCGGCGGGGTGGCCCTTGGCCAGGTCGGCGGCGTGGGCGGCGATCTTGTAGGTGATGACGCCGTCCTTGACGTCCTGACGATCCGGCAGGCCCAGGTGCTCCTTGGGCGTGACGTAGCAGAGCATGGCCGTGCCGAACCAGCCGATCATGGCCGCGCCGATCGCGCTGGTGATGTGGTCATAGCCCGGCGCGATGTCGGTGGTGAGCGGCCCCAGGGTATAGAAGGGCGCCTCGTGGCAGTGTTTCAGCTGCTCATCCATGTTGGCCTTGATCTTGTGCATCGGCACATGGCCGGGGCCCTCGATCATGACCTGGCAGCCGTGGTCCCAGGCGACCCTGGTCAGCTGGCCAAGCGTGCGCAGCTCGGCGAACTGGGCCGCGTCGTTGGCGTCGGCGATGGAGCCGGGGCGCAGGCCGTCGCCGAGGCTGAAGGAGACGTCGTAGGCGCGCAGGATCTCGCAGATCTCGTCGAAGCGCTCGTACAGGAAGCTCTCCTTGTGGTGGGACAGGCACCACTTGGCCATGATGGAGCCGCCGCGCGACACGATGCCGGTGACGCGGTTGGCCGTCAGCGGCACGAAGGGCAGGCGCACGCCCGCGTGGATGGTGAAATAGTCCACGCCCTGTTCGGCCTGTTCGATCAGGGTGTCGGCGAAGATGTCGAACGTCAGGTCCTCGGCCACGCCGCCGACCTTCTCCAGCGCCTGATAGATGGGGACGGTGCCGATGGGGACGCTGGAGTTGCGGATGATCCAGTCGCGGATGTTGTGGATGTTGCGACCCGTCGACAGGTCCATGACATTGTCGGCGCCCCAGCGGGTGGCCCAGACCAGCTTGTCGACCTCGTCATCGACGGTGCTCAGAACAGCGGAATTTCCGATGTTGGCGTTGATCTTCACCAGGAAGTTGCGGCCGATGATCATCGGCTCGACCTCGGGGTGGTTGATGTTGTGCGGGATGATGGCGCGGCCGCGGGCGATCTCCTGACGGACGAATTCCGGCGTGACGAAGTCGGGGATGCTGGCGCCAAAGGACTCTCCGTCCCGGGTCGAGGGTCGAGGGTCGAGGGTCGAGGAAGGGGAGAAGGCTGCGTTGGGGGACGGCATCGTCGACCCATCTGCGAAGGTGATGGTTCCTTCCGACCCTCGACCCTCGACCCTCGACCCTTCCCGACGCAGGTTCTCGCGGATGGCGACGTATTCCATCTCGGGCGTGATGACGCCGGCGCGGGCGTATTCCAGCTGGGTCACCGGGCGGCCGGGCACGCCCTTGAAGACCTTGTGCCGCGAGGTGTCGAAGCGGGGGGCCAGGTGCCTGCCCTCGGCGTGGCCGTTGTCCTCGGGCTTCACTTCACGAGGATTGGCGACGGGGGCGATGTCGCCGCGATCCAGCTGCCAGCTGGATTTGACGAGGGGGAGACCGCGCTTGATGTCGATGGCGACGGTGGGGTCGGTGTAGGGGCCGGAGCTGTCATAGATGGTCACCGGCGGCTCATTGGCGCTGGGGTGGACGGCGACCTCGCGGAATGGGACGCGGATGTCGGAGAACAGTTCGCCGGAGACGTAGACTTTCCTCGACCCGGCGCGTTCGCCGGTGGGGATGGCGCCGGTCTCGCGCATCACCTCTTTGCGCGCTTCGGCGAGGGGGAGGCTATCGCTCTCGACGCGGTCGATCGCTGCTTGAGCCTCATCGACCTTGGCGTGCGGCGTGACGTGGATGTTCATGGCGGCCTCTGTGCAGTTGAGGTGCGCCGGCTCCGGACTGATCCGCTTCCTCTTCACCGTGCATCCCGGCGAAGGCCGGGATCCAGGGCCGCGCACTCCGACCGACGGAGTCCGTGACCTGGACCCCGGCCTTCGCCGGGGTGCACGGATGGAAACAAGCATTCCCATCCCTTCGCCGGCATGACCCGGATCAGGTTCGGCCGGTCAGAGGATCACCTCTATCTCAGCGGCTCAGGCACCGCCCCCGGGAGAACAGGTCGAGCATAGGCGCGCGCGCGAGGCTTGGAAACCTTTCGGAGGCGCGGGGCGAAATCCGGGGCTAGGCTGGAGGCCCGGCCCGGAGAACGACCATGCGCACCGAACCCTTCGACTTCGACTGCTCCGACGGGCGACGGGTGCGTGGGCGGCTGGATCGGCCGGACGGGCAGGTCAGGGCCTGGGCCCTGTTCGCCCACTGTTTCACCTGCGGCAAGGACAACCTGGCGGCGACGCGGATCGCCCGGGCCCTGGCGGCCGAGGGGGTGGGGACGCTGAGAATCGACTTCGCCGGGATCGGCGAGGCGGGCATGACGCCCATGCCGGCGGGGTTCACGGTGGATGTCGGCGACCTGGTCGAGGCGGCGGCGCACATGGCGCGGCACGGTTGCGCGCCGGGCCTGCTGATCGGGCACAGCCTGGGCGGGGCGGCGGCGATCGCGGCGGCGGGGGACATCCCCAGCGTCAAGGCGGTGGCGACGATCGCCGCGCCGTTCGATGTCGACCATGTGCTGAAACTGCTGGGGCCGGGTGCTGAGGGGCTGATGCACGGCGAGACCCACACGGCCAGCGTGGGCGGGCGGCCGGTGTCGGTCGGCGCGGGCTTCGCCGAGGACCTGAGGGCCCAGGACCAGAAAACGCGGCTGACGGGGCTGAAGCGGGCGCTGCTGGTGCTGCATTCGCCGGTGGACCAGATCGTGGGGATCGAGGAATCGAGCGGCATCTTCCTGGCGGCGAAACATCCCAAGAGCTTCGTCTCGCTGGACAAGGCCGACCATCTGCTGAGCGATCCGGCGGACGCGGCCTATGCGGCGGCGGTGATCGCGGCCTGGGCCAGCCGCTATATCGGTGACATGACGACGCCGGGGACGGCGCCGGCGTCCGACGGCGTGGTGCGGGTGTCCGAAACGGGGGCCGGCAAGTTCCAGGTCAAGGTCGAGGCGGGCGGGGCCCTGCTATTGGCCGACGAGCCGGTGTCGGTGGGCGGGCTGGCCAGTGGCCCGACGCCTTATGAGCTGGTGGCGGCCGGCCTGGGGGCCTGCACGGTCATGACTCTCAGGCTCTATGCCGACAAGAAGGGCCTGCCGCTGGAGCGGGCCTCGGTCGAGGTGCGCCACGAGCGTCAGGCGGGGCAGGCGCCGCCCGACGTGTTCGAGCGGACGCTGAGGCTGGAGGGGGCCTTCGACGAGGAGCAGCGCGTCCGGATGTTCGAGATCGCCGATAAATGCCCGGTGCACCGCACGCTGGAAAGTGGCGCGCGGGTGGTGACGCGGGCGGGCGCGCCGGAAATGCCCGCGCCATGCGAGGAAGAGCACTTCAAGGAGATGGAGGAGGCCTGCGGTCAGGCCGGATAGGCCAGGAGCATCCGGTCGATGGCCGCCTCGATGCGGGCCCAACCGGCGTCGTCCAGGGTGACGCCGGCGAAGCGGTCGCGGGACTGGGCGGCGAGGGCCAGGTGCTGGATGGCCGCAAGGAAGACGACGTTCAGGGCGACCACGTCCACCCCGTCCGGCAGGGGCAGGTTGGGGCGGCGCGAGGCCGTCCAGCGCTGCAGCACAGCCGAACGGGCCGCCTCCAGACGCCGCAGCAAGGGGGTGTCCACGCTGAGCTCCCAGGCCACGAGACGCAGTATGAGCGGGCTGGCCCGCAGGGCCCGCAGATAGCCGGTCAGCATCTCGCGCGCGAAGTCGCGGTAGGAGGTCGCCTGGGTCGGCGGCTGGGCGGCCAGGGTCTCGCCCAGCCACAGGTCCAGTTGGCCGGCGAGACGTTCGACGACGCCTTCGACGCCCTCGAAATAGCGATAGATCAGCTTGCGATCGACGCCGGCCGCGGCCGCCAGGGTGTTGACGTTCAGCCCGCTCCAGCCGTCGTGCAGCAGCAGCCGCTCGGCGGCGGAGACGATCGCCGCCTCCGTCGCCGCGCGGTCGCGCGGCCTGCTTTTGGCGCTACCGCTCGCGACGCGGTCGCTCGCTACTTGAGCGCGGGTTGGTGTGTCTGGCGTCATCACCCGTTCGTGTCCGAGGCGGCGCAGGCGCGCAAGGCCTGGCCGCGGCCATCCTCGAAGTTCCGGGTCCAGCGGGCGTCATAGGCGCCGAGCCGGATCTCTGCCTCGGAGCCCGTCGCCGTGGGGCGGATGGTGACGCTCTCATAGGCCGAGCCATAGCCGGCCAGCGAATAGCGCCAGTGGGTCTCGGTCATGACGAAGCGGCTGAGCGGCAGGAAGTCGGCGCGTTCCTGAAAACAGGCAGCCAGCGCCTCGACCGGACGGCCGCTGGCAATGACTTCATCCGGAGCCTGGGCCGACAGGACGTCGAGGTCGTCGACGCCCACACGGGGCGCGGCGCAGGCGGCGAGGCCCAGAAGGGCGGCGAGGGGCAGGGCGATCAGGGGGGAGGCGATGTTCATGGGGGTCTCTCTTTTCAGCTTGTTCGGACTGCCGGTTGACATGTCTCGATGATGGGACATATAGAAGTCTCACAACTGAGACAACGGGGAAAGTTCGATGACGATATCGATGAGACGAAAGGCGGGGCTGGCGATGGCCGGCTTCGCCCTGGCCGCCAATGTTCCCTTCGCCCTGCTGGTCGATCGGTTCGGATACGACGATGTGCTGCGCGAGCCGCCGCTTGAGGTGCTGGCGGCCTTCCGGGCGGGTGGGCCCGAGCTGATCGTGATCTGGCTGGCCTTCGCCCTGTGCGCCCTGGCCTTCCTGTGGGTCTCGGCCTGGACGGGCGAGGCGATCCGGGCGGGTGGAGCGCGCTGGCCCGCCTGGGCGGCGGCCGCGGGCGCGGCCTCGGCCGTCGCCCAGGCGGTGGGCCTGTCACGCTGGAGCTTCGTCGTGCCGGGTCTGGCGGACCGGGCGCTGGACGGCTCGGCGACCGAGAGCACCGTGGCGGTCGGGACCTATCAGGCCCTGCATCAGTTCGCGGGCGTGGCGATCGGCGAATGGCTGGGTCAGACCCTGCTGGCGGCCTGGACCCTGGCGGTCGGGCTGGCGCTGGTGCGTGGGCCCATGGCGCGGGGGTGGTGGACGCAGGCTCTGGGGGTGATCGCCCTGATCCTGTCGCCGCTGTGGATCGTGGGGCAGGTCGAGTTGCTGGCCACCGTCGATGCGGCCTTTCCCGCGTTCCAGATCACCCAGTGGGTCTTCATGGCCTGGCTGGCGTGGCTGGTGGCGCTCGGCCTGACCTGGGCGATTCAGGGGGAGACGACATGAGCGCGATCCTTCAGACCGAGGGCGGAGCCGGGGGCTGGCCCGGCCGGTTGCTGCGGCTGGAAGGGCTGGCGCTGCTGGTGGTGGCCTGTGTGCTGTATCACCGGACGGGTCTGTCGTGGTGGTGGTTCGCCGGATTGTTCCTGGTGCCCGACCTGTCGTTCCTGGCCTACGGGCTTGGGCGGGGCGCGGGGACGCTGGCCTACAACCTGACCCACACCGAGGTCGGACCGGTGGCGCTGGGCCTCGTCGGCCTGACGGTCGCGCCCGCCGCCCTGTCGTTCGCCCTGATCTGGGCCGCGCACGTCGGCTGGGACCGGCTGGTCGGATACGGGCTGAAGTCCGCCTCCAGCTTCGATCACACCCATCTGGGGCCTGTCGGCAAGGCGGCGCGCGCCGCCCGCGAAACGCGACGGATCAGCAGGCCTGGCGCGTGATATCCATGATCGCTCAAAGAAGACGAGTCTCCATGAACCGCACTTTCCAAGCTCTCCGCCTGATCGGAGCCCTTGTCCTCTCCGGCACTGCCCTCGCGGCTTGCTCGGGCGGAGGCGGGGGCGACGGCCCCTCCACCCCGCCCACCCCGCCCACCCAGCCTCCGGCCCCGCCGCCCCCTCCACCGCCTCCTCCGCCGCCTCCACCGCCGCCGCCGCCCGCCGGGGTCTCGGTCGAGCGCGAACTGTCTCCGACCACCGTCAACCCGGCGGTGGCGACCAATAGCTCAGCCCATTTCGTGGTGACGCCCAATCCGGCGGTCCTGGCGCAGAACCGGCTGTTCGTCATGCTGCCCGGGACAAACGGCGTGCCCCGCTTCTATCGCGAGATCGTCCGCACGGGGGCCTCGCGCGGCTATCACGCGGTGGGCCTGACCTATCCCAACGACACGGCGGTGGGCGACCTGTGCAGGCCCAGCCCCGATCCGGACTGCGCGGGCAAGGCGCGCCGCGAGATCCTGACGGGGGTGGACCACAGCCCGCTGGTCACGGTGGATCGCAACGGTTCCATCATCGGCCGTCTGGAGGACCTGATCCGCTACCTGGATCGCACCTTCCCGACCGAGGGGTGGGGTCGGCTGCTGGTTTCGGGCCAGCTGGACTGGAGCCGGATCACTGTGGCGGGTCAATCGCAGGGCTCTGGCCATGCGGCCTATCTGGGCAAGCTCCATGCGCTCGACCGGATCGTCATGTTCTCCGGTCCAGCGGACGTCGGCTTGATGACCACGACGCCGGCGCCATGGTTAAGCCTGCCCAATGTCACATCGGCGAGCCGCCAGTTCGGCTTCACCCACACGGACGATGAATTGGTGCCGCTGGCGCTGATCAACCAGAACTGGACGCTGCTCGGACTGTCGGAGTTCGGTCCGAACACCTCGGTGGATGGAGCGGTGCCGCCTTACGGCCTGTCACGGCGCCTGGTCACGAGCGCCCCGCCCAATCCCAATCCAGTCGCGTTCGTACAACAGCCGCGGCATTCCTCGACTGTCGCCGATGCGGTGACGCCGCGGGATGCCCAGGGCGCGCCGCTGTATCGGCCGGTCTGGACCTATCTCGCCTTTCCCTGAGGTGCGGTGCCGTGAAAGGCGGCGTTAACCGGCGGGGCGCAGCATCTCGGCCGGGAGAGCGCCCGAGGAGACCACGATGGGCACGATGATGTCGGCCAGGACCCGCAGCCGGGGGGATCATTTCGAACCCTCGGACTCCGATCCGCAGGAGCAGCGCCGGCTGCGCGGCCACCTGGAACAGATCGACTACACGGCCTTCCTGTCCAATCGGGAGGTCATCCCCCAGGTCATGGGGCTGGGCGCCAATCACACCGAGCCCGCCGCCTTCCAGCGCCTGGCCGTCGCCGCCGCCACGGCGCGGGGCCGCTGGATCGCCGAGGCCCTGAGGTTGACCGAACAGGGCCACGCGGTCTCGACCCACGACGCGGAGCGGCTGGTGGCGATGCGGACCACCTATGAGGAACTGACCGAGGCCTATGAGGGCCTGCGCCGGATGGTGGAGCGGGGGTATCTGCCCTATCGGGCGGCGGAGAAGGGGTGAGAGACGGGGCAAGCTGGGGCGAGTCAGCCGGCGGGGCGGTGCCCCAAGCGGACGTTTGCGTCAGGCGTTCTTCTTGTAAAAGAAGGCTGCGATGCAGACGATCGCGGCGCTGACCGAAAAATCAGTAGCAGCTCTGGCGAGCTTCCCGCGCCCAGACCGTTTCGAACGTTCCGCTCGATTAGCGCCAGAGCCGTTGCTGCCACAGCGCAGGAGCAGAATCCTACGATCTGAATAGCTCTCCGCACTGTGACCCTCCGCTTACACGCTTTCTTCTTCTACTATCTGGGAGGCTAGCCTCTGCAGAGGTCCCAATGAAAATGTAAGCTTAACTCGTCGTTTTGGCTCTGATCACGCGGCGGACTGTCATCAAAAGTCCGCAACGGGTCTACAGCTGACGTCATCCACGCGCCCAGTAGAAGACCCCAGGGTCTCGCAACCTCCCCTAGTTCAGCGGCTGAGGCCTCGTCTCGATGGGGGCGTCGGGGTCGGTGGGGGTGGGCGTGGCGGCGGTGGGCGGTTCGATGACCAGGGGGGCGGGCTCGATCACCGGGGCGGGAGGCGGCTCGACCGGGGGCGTGGTGACGCTCGGGGTCGTGGACTGTGCCGCGCGCGGAGCGGTCGGACGCGCGGGCTCGACGCGGGCGGGGGCCGGGGTGGGCGCGGGCGTGGCTTCTGCCTCGGTCTGGACGGCGGCGGGCGGAGGGGCCTCGGTGGCGGGGATCGGAGCGGTCTCGACGGGCGGCAGGACCTCTGCGCCCGGGGCGGCCGGGGGCGGGGCGTCCATGTCGAGAGGCGGGGCGTCGCCGGCGGGCAGGGTGGCCAGCCAGACGAAACCGGCGATGACGATCAGGGCACCGGCCACGGCGGCGATCCGCCAGGTGTCGTTGGTCTTGACCTTCTCCATCACGGCCTCGACCCGGGCGTAGAGGGTCGGGGTCACGACGACGGAGGGGATGGCGCGCGGGTCGGCGGGGCCGGTCGCGGCGCCCGATAGGGGCGGAGGCAGGGTGTCGATCTGCTCGGGGGCCTCGGGCTCGACGATGATCTCGACCGTGGGGCGCGCGGCGGCGGCCGAGCGGACGGGATCGGGCTCGACGATGGTCTCCAGAACCGGTTCGGCGAAGGGCTCGGGCTCGGGCTCGGCGTAGGCCTCGACCACGGGAACGTCCTCGACGACCGTCTCGAAGGGCGGTTCGGGCGCGGGCGCGATCTCGGGCGTCGCCACCGGGTTCGGGGCGGCGGCGGCCTTGCGGGCGCGCCGCGGCCTGGCGACGAGGGGCTCGGCGGGGGCCTCAAGGTCCGCAGCGTCCGGCTCTGGGGAGAGGGGCTTCTCGCCGGGCAGCTCGGGCTCGGGGGCCGGAGCCGCGCGCGTTGGGATCATGGAGCCGGTGAAGATGTTGGTCGCCGGATGCGGGGTCGGCGTCGGAGGCGTCGCCGGACGCGGGGCGGCCTGGGACCAGCTCTCGGGCGCACGGGGCAGGGGGCCGGCGCGGAAAACGGTCTCGGGCGGGCGACCCCAGACGATGCGGCCACGCACGAAGGGCTCGGGCGCGGCGGCGCCCGGGGCGGCGCCGGTCGGGCGGTTCTTGGGATCGGTCGGCGGCGTGTCGGACATGGCGGCGTCTTAGCCCCGGGACGTGCGGCCGTCCAATGACGAGAGGGTCAGGCGCGGACCTCGACGCCCTTCCAGAAGGCGATGCGATCCCTGATCTCGGCGGCGGCCGATTTGGGCTCGGGATAGAACCAGGCGGCGTCGGTGTTCTGTTTCCCGTCGACGACGAGCGAATGGTACGAGGCCGTCCCCTTCCACGGGCAGACCGAGGTCGTGGTCGACGGCGTCAGCACCGCCTGGTCGACGGCGTCGCGCGGGAAATAGTGGTTGCCCTCGACCACCACCGTGTCGTCGCTTTGGGCGATCGTTTTTCCGTTCCAGGTCGCGGTCGGCATGGGTCTGTCTCCGTTCAGTTCTTGAGGCGATAGCCGGTCTTGAACATCCAGCCGACGACGCCGAGGCAGATCAGGAAGAAGGTCGCCATGGACTTGCTCATCTGTGGTTTGGCTCTTGCAATATTTCAACTCGATGATATATGAATCTACCATGTCCTTGTAGATGTCACA
>DAICXL010000085.1:0-10147 GCA_027312185.1 Caulobacterales bacterium
AAAAGGGAGCCGACCATGGCGCAAGGACAAGGGACCAATCCGAACCGCGGGACGTCAAACCGCGGGTTCGCGTCCATGGACCCGGAAAAACAGCGCGAAATCGCCCGCAAAGGCGGGGAAAGCGTACCGAACGAAAAGCGCTCCTTCAGTCAGGACCGCGAGCTGGCGGCCCAGGCCGGCCGTAAGGGCGGCGAAGCCAGCCAGGGCGCTCGGCGCCGGGACGCCAAGACGGGCTAGGCGTCCTGCCCGCAGCCTGCGAGCTTATCACCACCAGGTTTTGGAGTGGGATGGACCCGAACAACGGCGCGCGGTTGGCGGAACGGTTGCCTGTACGGGACGTTTTCAAGCCGCTCCGGGACGAGGCGCGTTGTTGCCGCCAGCGGGGCCTGGAGACGGCGCCATGGCCGGCGGCTGCGACACAGACTTCATGGTCCACGCCCTTAAGCCGGGGCTTCCCGGCGGGACGGGCGTTTGACCCCCTCCGAAAACCCTGCCGAAGCCGGTTGGCGCCACGACGTGGTGGCCCTGATACCGTCGCTGAGGGCTTTCGCCTGGTCGCTCAGCCACAACAGCGCCGACGCCGACGACCTTGTGCAAGACACCCTGATCAAGGCCTGGACCCACCGGCAGAAGTTCCAGCCCGGCACCAACCTGCGGGCCTGGCTGTTCACCATCCTGCGCAACACCTACTACACCCATGCCGTGCGCCGCCGTCGGGAGGTCCCCGACGAGGACGGCAAGCACGCCGCCTCACTGAGCGCCGGTCCGACCCAGGACTGGAGCGTCGCCATGCGAGCCTTGCAAGACGCGTTGGCGCGCCTGCCGGACGAGCACCGGGAGGCCCTGATCCTGGTCGGAGCGGCGGGCCTGACCTACGAGGAGGCGGCCGAGATCTGCGGCTGCGCGCTGGGCACCATCAAGAGCCGGGTCAACCGGGCGCGGGCGCGCCTGCTCAAGCTGATGGACGCCGACGAGGCCTCGGACACCTTCGCCGGCGATCGGGTAGTGTCGGCGGCCGAAGCGGCGACCTGAGGAGACCCCTCCAGTTCGGACGGTCGATTCAGGCGTCGGGTTGGGTTGACCTGGGGTCGAACAGTTCGCCGCGCCGGAACGCCTCTTCCAGGGCGTCGGCCAGTTGCACCAGCCGGTCGGGCAAGGGACCGGCGGTGAGGCTATCGAACATGGTTTTCAATTCGCAGCCCAGCTGGGCCTGGGCGGCCGGCGCGGGATCCACGGACCACCGCGACGTCTGGTCGAGATTGGCGCTCGAGTCCTGAAACGACTTCATCCGAAAGGTTCGTCCAAAGCCCACAGCCGCGTTTACCAAGCGGCTCGACCTCCTACGCCTAGCAAGCCCAGACCTGTTTCGTCGAGTCCGTTCGCTCGATTGGCGTAAGACAATTGTCCGGTTCGCCTGGGGCGGAACCCGAAAGCGGCTCCAGCGCTTTTCCAAGTGAGGCGGGCCCGCCGTCCCGGAAGGACACTTCGATGAGCATGAACACCACATCCGAACATCGGAACCACAGCCTGATCTCGGCCGACCGGGTCGAGGGCACCGCAGTTTACAACACCCAGGGCGAGAAGCTGGGCCACGTGGAGGACGTCATGCTCCACAAGATCAGCGGCAAGGTCGCCTACGCCGTGGTGTCGTGCGGCGGTTTCCTCGGCATGGGTGAGAAGTACCTGCCCATGCCCTGGTCGCTGCTGACCTACGACACCGACAAGAACGGCTACGTCATCCCCTCCGACCGCACCCAACTCGAAGCCGCGCCGGGGTTCGGGGTCGATGAGCTGGGCGACGACGACGCCGACTGGCGGGACCGCGTTCACAGTCACTACAACGCCCCAGCCTATTGGGTCTGATCGTTCAGCCAGAGTCGGCGGCGGCGCGGCGGCTATATCCTCCGCGCCGCCTTCAGTTCGTGTAAACACCAAGTAACTCGTGATCGTTTACTTCCAAAACATGGAACCTTGAGACTACCTGCTCGGTTGATTCAGGCCACCCTAAGTCAGGAGTAGAATCATGGGCGAACGAGACAACTACGAATTCGACCGCGACCAAGGCCGCTATGACGCCCGCGACCGTGATGATGGGCGCCGGCAGCGCCACGAGCAGGACCAGCACCGCAACTTCGACCGCCCACACGATGGGCGTTATGGCCGCCAAGGCGGCGAGCAGAGCTATGGCCGCCCCGGGCAATACGGCGCCTCAGGGCGCGAGCAGGACTTCGGCCGCGACCAGCGCGGTTATGGCGAGGCGTCGGGCGCCGGCGGTTTGGGCGCCGGGAGCTACCGCGACCAGCAGCGCGGCTCCTCTGGCCAAGGCGGCCAGGGCGGCGGGACCTACGGCCAGGAGGACTATTCCCAGTCAGCCCAGCGCTCGCGCTGGCGGGAAGACCAGGGCGCGACCTACGCCCGCACCGGCGACGACGATTATGGCCGGTCTCAGCTTGGCCGTCACGGCCAGCATGATCACGAGCCGCACTACCGCCGCTGGCGCGAGCAACAGATGGCCAGCCATGACCAGGACTACGCCCGTTGGCGCGACCAGCAGGCCCGCCGCTACGATGACGACTACGGCGCTTGGCGCGACCAGCGCCATGAAGCCTTCTCGCAGGACTTCCACCATTGGCGCGCCAATCGCCAGCAGGGCGACAGCCCGACCGGAACCACCGGCGACGCCTCAGGCCTGAGCGGCGCGTCCTCCGGGGCTAGCGGGGCCCAGGTTGGCCAAGGCGGGCCTGAGACCGGCTGGAGCGCCAACGCGGGGGGCGCCACCGGCTCGGCCCAGATCAGCGGCGGCTCCAATTCCGCAGCGGGCCGCCCGGGGGCCGGAGCGCCAGGCTCGGCCCTGTCCTCGGTGCACATGGGCGTGGGGTCAGGCGGCGCGCATCATGCGTCCAGCGCGCAGTCCAGCAGCACGTCGTCGGCCGGATCGCCCGGCGACTCCCCCGACGTGGTTCAGAGCGTGACCGACGGCCACAAGACCACCGACAAGGACGACGACAAGAAGGGCTGAGGCCTGGCCTCAGGGGCTGGGAACGCCCGGCGCGGGACAGGCCCGCGCCGGGCGTTCTATATTCAGCGATCACCCGTCCCCAAACCTGTATCCCACCCCAAGCTCCGTCAGGATCGCTCGCGGCCGGGCCGGGTCGTCCTCCAGTTTCTGCCGCAACTGACCGACGAAGACGCGCAGGTACTGCACGTCCTCGGCGTGGGCCGGGCCCCAGACGGCGGTGAGCAGCTGTCGGTGGGTCATCACCTTGCCGCCGCTGGTTACGAGCTGGGCGAGGAGGTCGTACTCCTTGGGCGACAGCCGCACCGGCTCTCCGGCCTTCAGCACGTGACGCTTCACGAGGTCGATGTGGAGGTCGCCCAGATCGACCACCGGCGCGGCGCCTTCGCTGCGGATATGGTGGCGCATGGCGACCCGCAGCCGCGCCAGAAGCTCTCCGACTCCGAACGGCTTTTCCACATAGTCGTCGGCGCCGAGGTCGAGGGCCTCGATCTTCTCCAGCTCGCGGTCGCGGGCGGAGAGAATGACGATCGGTCCGGCGTAGAAGGCCCGCGCCTGGGTCAGGGCCTGTTTGCCGTCCATGTCGGGCAGGCCGAGGTCGAGCACCACGGCTTCGGGCGGCCGCCGGGCGATCTCGCGCAGGCCCTCGGTCGCGGTGTCGGCCCGCACCGGCTCGTAGCCGGCGGCGTCGAGGGCGGGGCTCAGGAAGCGGTGGATCTGGGGCTCGTCGTCGATGACGAGGATGCGGGGGCGATGGGCGCTCATCCTCCTTCGCTCCTCACGGAGCTTCGGAGGATATGTCCCGCGAAGCCTCGGCGACGCAGGATCATAGCAGACCCGGCGCGGTGGCCGTCTCCTTACGCAGGGAGATCAGGATGCGGGTGCCCTTGCCGTCGTGGATCGGGCTGGCCGCCGCGATCCGCCCGCCCATGGCTTCGACGAAGCCCTTGGCGATCGCCAGGCCCAGCCCCGCGCCCTTGCCCCGGTCGCTGGACTCCTCCATGCGGCGGAACTTCTCGAACACCCGCTCCAGCTCGTGGGTGGGGATCCCCCTGCCCTCGTCCTCGACCGAGATCACCACATTGCCCCGGTCCTCGTAGGTCGCGGTCTCGATGGCCGAGCCGTCGGGGCTGTAAGCGACCGCGTTCTCCAGGATGTTCACCAGGGCCTGCTCCAGCAGGCCCGGGTCGACCTTGACCAGGGACAGCTGGTCCGGAAAGTCGCGCACCAGCCGCCGTTCGCCAAGCCTGCGCCCGACACGGGCGGTCGCCGCGCCCAAAACCTCGCGCACGTCGGTCCATTCCCGGCGGGTGGTCAGGGCCCCGCCCTCCAGCCGGCTCATGTCCAGCAGGTCGCCGACATAGCGGTTGAGGCGCTCGGCCTCCTCGCGGATCGACTCCAGGAGGTCGCGGCGAACCTTGGCCCCCAGGGTCGCGCCATAGTCGATCAGGGTGGTCGCCGAGCCTAGGACGGTGGACAGGGGCGTGCGCAGGTCATGGCTGACCGAATTGAGCAGGGCCGTGCGCAGGCGGTCTGAGCGCCGAAGCGCCTCGGCGTCAGCCGCGTCGGCGGCGAACTCGGCCCGCTCCAGGGCCACGGCCCCCTGGTCGAGCAGGGCCAGAACGAAGCGTTCCCCCTCCCCGCCCAGCGTGGCCTCGACCGCCGCCACGCCGGATCGGGCCTTGACTCCCTGCAGCGGATGAAAGGTCCAGGCCAGGTTGGGCAGGGTGCCGGTGCCGGCCCCAGCCGCCTCGCCCCGCTCCCACGCCCACCGCGCCGCCATCATGTCGGCGGTGGAGAAAGCCTCCTCCGTCGGGGCGGCGGCGGCCAGGGCGATGTCGCCGTCTTTGGGAAGGAACACGGCCGCCTTGGCCGAGCTGGCGGCGGCGAGGTGCTCGGCCAGGGCCTTGGCCGCGTCCTCGCGCGTGGCGGCGATGGACAGCCGCCGGCTGACGGCGAGCAGGGCGGTGACGGCCGAGGCGCGGCGCGCCGTCTCGCGCGCCTGGTCCCGGACCCGGCCGGTGAGCCAGCCTGTGGTCATGGCCACGGCGAAGAAGACCAGGAAGGTCAGGACGTCGGTCGGGTGGCCGATCCAGAGGGTCAGTTGCGGCGGCAGGAAGAAGAAGTTGTAGACGAAGGCGGCCAGGGCGGCGGCGGTGATGGCGGGCCCGAACCCGAACGCCAGGCCGCTGGCCAGCACGCTCAGCATAAAGATCATCGACAGGTTGGCGTCGTCCGACAGTCGGTCGGTGAGGTGGGCGAGGAGGCCCGCGACGGCGACGAAGCCGACCGAGGCGAGGTGTCCCCGCCACCACAGCGGGCGCCGTCCCGGCGCCGGCGCGGCTCGGACGAGCGGCTGAGCCGAGGTCTCGGTGACGATGTGCAGGGCCGCGCCGGCCGTGCGCTCGATCAGGGCCGGGGTCAGGGCACGGCGGAACAGGGTCTTCCACCGCGGCTGGTGCGACTTGCCGACCACGATCTGGGTGACGTTGTTGTGCACGGCGTAGTCGAGGATCGTGCCGACGAGGTCGTCGCCGGTCAGGACCACGGTGGCGCCGCCGAGCTGCTCGGCCAGTTTCAGCGCCTCGTTGAGCCTGCCGGTCGACTGGGCGCCGGCGGCGCCGCGGCCGGGCTGGTCGATGTGGGCCACGGTCCACGGCGCGTCCATCATCATGTCGGACAGTCGCCGCCCCGCTCGCACCAGGGCCCCGGCGGTCCCGTCGCCGGAGATCAGCACCAGTATCCGCTCGCCCGCCGCCCAGGGCCCGGCCACCCCGCGTTCGCGCATGGCGGCGACCAGCTGGTCGTCGACGGTGAGCGCCATGCGGCGCAGCGCCAGTTCGCGCAGGGCGGTGAGGTTCTCCGGCTTGAAGAAGTGCTCGGCCGCCCGCTGGGCCGTCTCGGCGAGGTAGACCTTACCCTCGGCCAGGCGCTGGCGCAGCTCGTCGGGGGTGATGTCCACCAGCTCGATGTCGTCGGCCCGGGACAGGGCCGAGTCCGGCACGGTCTCGCGCTGGCGCACGCCGGTGATGCGCAGCACCACCTCGACCAGGCTCTCCAGGTGCTGGACGTTGAGGGTGGTCCAGACGTCGATCCCGGCGTCCAGCAACTCCTCGACGTCCTGCCAGCGCTTGGGATGGCGCGAGCCGGGCGCGTTGGAGTGGGCGTATTCGTCGACCAGCAGCAGGCCGGGCTTGCGCGCCAGGGCCGCGTCGAGGTCGAACTCCTCGAGAACGTGGCCCTTGTACTCGATGGGCCGGCGCGGCAGCAGCTCCATGCCGCGCAGCAAGGACTCGGTCTCGCGTCGGCCGTGGGTCTCGACCACCCCGATCAGCACGTCGCCGCCCTCGGCCTTTCGGCGACGGCCGGCGCGCAGCATCTCGTAGGTCTTGCCCACCCCCGGGGCCATGCCGAGGAAGACCTTCAGCCGCCCGCGGCCCGCCTTGTTGGCCGCGGCCAGAAGGGCTTCGGGATCGGGGCGTCTGGGCTCCTCCTCGGCCGGCACGTCAGTCCTTGGCCGCAGGGAATCGGCGATCGAGAAGACGGTTGGTCATCAGGACATTGACCTTCGGCTGGCCAAGGAAGCCCAGCACCGGCGCCTGAATGGACTGCTCGATCACCGCCTGCACCTGTTCGGCGGGCACGCCGCGCGCAACCGCGATCCGCGCGGCCTGAACGCGAGCATAGGCCGGCGAGATGTCCGGATCGAGCCCCGAAGCCGAGGCGGTCACCGCGTCGGCGGGCGGGCGGGCGACCCCGTCGGCCGCGCGAACCGCCTCGGCGTCGGCCCGGGCCCGGGCGATCAGGTCCGGGTTGAGCGGCCCGTAGTTCGAGCCGGACGAAGCCGAGGCGTCATAGCCCGAGCCGGCCGCGGACGGGCGCGGGTGCAGGTAGCGGGCCTCGCTGAAGGGCTGGCCGACCAGGGCCGAGCCCACCACCCTGCCCCCGTCGCGGAGCATCGAGCCCCCCGCCTGGAAGGGGAAGGCCAGGCTGGCGATACCGGTAACGGTCAGGGGATAGGCGACCCCGAGCAGCAGGGTGAAGAAGACGGTGGCGACGATGGCCGGGCGAAGGTGGGAGATCATGGGAAACTCCGAGTGTTCTGAGGGACCGGAAGCCTCGTCCTTCGACAGGCTCAGGATGAGGCTTCCTACTGACGGGGACCGCTCCATTCGGCCTCATCCTGAGCCTGTCGAAGGACGAGGCCGCCGCACCACGCTCACGCCAGCCCCAAGGCCGAGACGAGCATGTCGATCAGCTTGATGCCGATGAAGGGCGCGACCAGGCCGCCCAGGCCGTAGACCAAGAGGTTGCGGGACAGCAGCTTGGCGGCGCCGATGGCCCGGTACTTCACCCCGCGCAGGGCGAGCGGGATCAGGGCCACGATGACCAGGGCGTTGAAGATCACCGCCGACAGGATGGCGCTCTCAGGGCTCGCCAGCCCCATGATGTTGAGCGCCCCCAGCGCGGGCAGCCCGGCCACGAAGATCGCCGGGATGATGGCGAAGTACTTGGCCACGTCGTTGGCGATGGAGAAGGTGGTCAGGGACCCGCGGGTGATCAGCATCTGCTTACCCACCTCGACGATCTCGATCAGCTTGGTCGGGTCGCTGTCGAGGTCGACCATGTTGCCGGCCTCGCGGGCGGCCTGGGCGCCGGTCTGCATGGCCACGCCGACGTCGGACTGGGCCAGGGCGGGCGCGTCGTTGGCGCCGTCGCCGCACATGGCCACCAGCCGGCCCTTGCCCTGCTCCTCGCGGATCAGCCGCAACTTGTCCTCCGGCGTGGCCTCGGCCAGGAAGTCGTCCACCCCCGCCTCGCTGGCGATGGCCGCGGCGGTGACCGGGTTGTCGCCTGTGATCATCACCGTGCGCAGGCCCATGCGGCGCAGGTCGGCGAAGCGCTCCTTCACCCCCGGCTTGATCACGTCCTTGAGGTGGATCACCGCCACCAGGACGCCGTTTTCGCTGACCGCGAGGGGCGTGCCGCCGCTGCGGGCGACGCGGTCGACCGTGGCCGTCACCTCGGCGGGGACCTGGTGGGCGGTCAGGTCGAGGCTCTTCAGCACCGCGTCGACCGCGCCCTTGCGCCAGACCCGACCGCCAGCCTCCAGGCCCGACTGGCGGGTGTGGGCGCTGAAGGGGACCAGGGTGGAGCCGGCGGGCGCCTCGGCCGTCAGGCCCTGATTGCGGGCCAGTTCGATGATCGAGCGGCCCTCCGGCGTCTCGTCGCCAAGGGAGGCCATCAGGGCGGCGCGCAGGGCGACTTCGGCGCGCACGCCGGGGGCCGGAACCACCTCGACGGCCATGCGGGCGCCGAAGGTGATAGTGCCGGTCTTGTCGAGCAGCAGGGTGTCGCAGTCCCCCGCCGCCTCCACCGCCCGGCCGGAGGTGGCCAGGACATTGACCTTGAGCAGCCGGTCCATGCCCGCGATGCCGATGGCCGAGAGCAGGCCGCCTATAGTGGTTGGGATCAGGCAGACGAAGAGGGCGCCCAGGACGAGGGGGTCGAGCTTGACCCCGGAGTACTGGCCAAGGCCGGTCAGGGTGGCCACCGCGATCAGGAAGACCAGGGTCAGGCCGGCCAGCAACACCGCCAAGGCGACCTCGTTGGGCGTCTTCCTCCGGTCGGCGCCCTCGACCATGGCGATCATGCGGTCGAGAAAGGTCCCGCCCGGCTGGGAGGTGATGCGCACCTTCAGCCAGTCCGAGACCACGGTCGTGCCGCCGGTCACCGCCGAGCGGTCGCCGCCGGCCTCGCGGATGACGGGGGCGGATTCGCCGGTGATGGCGGCCTCGTTCACCGAGGCGACGCCCTCGATGATCTCCCCGTCGGCGGGCACCACGTCGCCCGCCTCGACCAGCACGACCGCGCCAGGCATCAGTTCGTGCGACGGGGTGGGCACGGTGGTCCCCGTGGCCTCGTCGACGATCAGCTTGGCCTTGGTGGCGACGCGCGTCGAGCGCAGGGCGTCGGCGGCCGCCTTTCCGCGGCCCTCGGCCACGCTCTCGGCGAAGTTGGCGAACAGCACCGTCGCCCACAGCCAGCCGGCGATCTGGATGGCGAAGCCGGCAGGCGACCCGCTCGCCACCGCGGCCACGGCCGAGATGGTCGATAGGACCGCCACCACCTCGGTGGCCAGGATCACCGGGTTGCCGGCGAGCGCCCGAGGGTCGAGCTTCAGACACGCGTCGCGGGCGGCCCGGCCGAGTATAGCCGGGGCGAAGCTCGATCCGGCGAGGACCGAGCGCCGTCCCTCGCCCAGATGGGGGTTGAGAGAGGTCATGGTCAGATCTCCGATGGATCAGCGGCCGGCCACGGCGCCCAGCACCTGGAAGTGCTCGACGATCGGGCCCAGGGCCAAGGCGGGGAAGAACTGCAGGCCGCCCATGATCAGGATCACCCCGATCAGCAGGCCGACGAACAGCGGTCCATGGGTGGGGAATGTGCCGGACGACGCCTGCAGCCGCGGCTTGGCGGCGATGGAGCCGGCGATGGCCAGGACCGGGATCGCATAGGCGAAGCGGCCGAGCAGCATCGCGACGCCCAGCGTCGTGTTCCAGTACGGGGTGTTGGCGGTGAGGCCCGCGAAGGCCGAGCCGTTGTTCCCCGTGGCCGAGCTGTAGGCGTAGAGCATCTCGGTCAGGCCGTGCGGCCCGTGGTTCAGCAGCCCCGCCAGGCCGGCGGGCAGCACCGCCGCGACGGCGGTGAAGCCGAGGATCGACAGGGGCAGGATCAGCACCGCCAGCATGGCGACCTTGATCTCGCGGGCCTCGACCTTCTTGCCGAGGTATTCGGGGGTGCGCCCCACCATCAGGCCGGCGACGAAGACCGCGATCAGGGCCATGACGATCATGCCATAGAGCCCTGAGCCCACGCCGCCCGGGATGATCTCGCCCAGCTGGATCAGGAACAGGGCCACGCCGCCGCCCAGGGGCATGAAGCTGTCGTGCATGCCGTTGACGCCGCCGTCAGACGCCCCCGTGGTGGCCGCGGCCCAGATGGCGGTGGACGGGGCGCCGAAGCGGACCTCCTTGCCCTCCATGTTGGCCGCCGCATCGACGTGGGCGGCGACCAGGGCCGGGGCCGGCTGGGTCTCGATCACATACATGGCCGCGCTGGATACGCTCA
>DAICXL010000086.1:0-4314 GCA_027312185.1 Caulobacterales bacterium
AGGCGGCCCAGGCCATACGTACGTCCTGATCCTGTCGTATAGCCGCTGAGGGCAAGGCCAAGGTGGACATGACCATATCCGACCCCTTCGACCTCGACCGCTTCGTCCAGGCCCAGGCCGGCGCTTACGGTACGGCCCTGGCCGAGCTGTCGCGGGGCCGCAAGACCAGCCACTGGATATGGTTCGTCTTCCCGCAGCTGGCCGCCCTGGGCCGCAGTCCCACCGCCAAGCATTACGGCCTGCGCTCGCTGGAGGAGGCCGCCGCCTACATGGGTCACCCGGTGCTGGGCCCACGCCTTGTCGAGGCCTCGTCAGTGGTTCTGGCGCTCGACGCCGGCTCCGCGCACCGGATCTTCGGCTCGCCCGACGACCTGAAGTTCCGCTCCTGCATGACCCTGTTCGACGCCGCCGCGCCGCAGGAGCCGGTGTTCAGCGCCAACCTGAGCCGTTACTTTGGCGGCGAGCGGGACCCGCTCACGCTGGAGGCCCTTTCCAGGTAGGTTTTAGGGGACGCCATGACCGCATCGCACTGGCTCGTGAAGTCCGAGCCCAACACCTATTCGTTCGCCGACCTGGAGCGCGACGGCCGCACCGTCTGGGACGGGGTGCGCAACAATGCGGCGGCCCTGCACCTGAAGGCGATGGCCGAGGGCGACGAGGTGCTGTTCTATCACAGCCAAGAGGGCCTGGCGGTTGTGGGGATCGCCAAGGTGGTGCGCACCGCCTTCCCCGACGCCAGCGACGCCTCGGGCCGGTTCGTGGCGGTGGAGTTGGCCCCGGTCCGCGCCCTCAAGACCCCCGTGACCCTGGCGCAGATGAAGGCCGAGCCGGCCCTCGCGGAGATGGCGATGGTGCGCCAGGGCCGGCTGTCGGTCTCGCCCGTGACGGACGCCGAGTGGCGGGCGATCCTGGAAATGGCCGGCTAGAGCAGCCGGTAGGTCAGGAACAGGCCGACCGTCGCCTGGTCGCGCGAGCCGCGCTGGCGGATGCGCGGGCTGTCTGCGGCGACGCCCGCCAGCCGGTCGTAACCGCCGACGGCGACGAGGGTGATGCGGCGGTTGAGCGGCGCGATCAGGTTGGCCGACAGGCCGGCGCTCTCCAGCCCCGAGCCCGGCCGATAGGCGGCGAGCCCCGAGCGGGCCGCCTGGCCCGCGTCGACGCCGTAATAGGCCCGGTTGAACTTGCCTGAGGCCCAGGTGACCGAAGGACCGGCGCTGAGCAGCACGGGACCGGAGCGCGTGCGCCGCAGGGGAACCGAATAGACCGCGCCGAGGGTCGCCACCTGGCCGCCATGGCCGCCGGCGACGTCGTGGGCGAAGGAGGCTCTCAGAGAGACCGGGCCCGTTCCATAGCGGACGAAGCCGCCCAGTTCGGCGGCGAAGTCCACGTCGCCCAGGCCGCGCAGGGCGACGCGGTTGTTCTTCTCCTGCTGGCCGAAGCGGAAGCGGGCCTGGGCCCCCGCCGACCACGGGCCGGAGCGCAGGGGGGTGTAGCTGGCCTCCAGCCCCGACACCGCGAAGTCGTCGCCGTGACGGACGATCAGGGCCGGGATCGGCCGCACCAGATAGCTCGATCCGCCGCGGTAGGCCGGGCTGACGAGCCCGCCCGCGCCGGCGCTGACCGACCAGCCCTGCGGCGCCCCCGTGGGCGGGCCGGGCAGGCTCGACGGCTGGGCGTGGGCGACCGTCGCGGCGGCGAGACTGGCCGCGGCGGCGGCGAGGGAGTGTCGGAGCAAGGGGCACCTGTCTGAACCGCCGCTGGTCCCGCGGCCCAGCTAGCTACGTTCCAGACGCGATCCGGATGCGCCGGGCCGGTGTAAAAAGGCGCGTTTCAAGCGGTCTGGCTGACCATGGAGAAATGGGCGCCTTCGAGGTCGAGACCCTGGGCGATCCAGCTGCCGCCGGGCACTTCCTGGGCGTCCTGGGTGATCGTGCCGCCGGCCGCCTTCACCCGCTCGACGGCGGCCCCGATCCCGTCGACGAAGATGTAATAGGCCCACCAGCCCGGGGGGCCCGGCAGGCCGGCCGGCTTGTCCATCATGCCGCCGATATCGCCGATGGCGTCACCGCCGACCGTGCCGAAGGTCTGATAGGTCCCCATCGGCCCCATCTCCAGGCCGAAGGCCTTCTTCCAGCCGAACAGTCCCGAATAGAAGTCCCACGCCGCCTTCCAGTCGGGCGAGAGCAGCTCGTGCCAACCGAAGGTCCCCGGCAGGCCGGGCGCCGGGCGGGGCGGATTTCCCATCCGCGGGTCGGGGGTGAAGATGACGAAGGGAACGCCCTGCGGATCGAGCACCACGGCGAAGCGCAGCATGCCGGGCACGTCCTCGGGCCCCTTGAGCACCTTGCCGCCCGCGGCCTTAAGGTCGGCCGCCGTGGCGTCGGTGTCGTCGCAGACGATGTAGCCGATCCAGCCCGGCAGGGCCCCGCCGGCCTTCATCTCGGCGGTCAGGGGATAGTGCCCCGCGACCCCGAACTCGCCCGCCTTGAACACCATGTAGTCGGGCCCCTGCGCCTCCGTCGTCCAGCCGACGACCGCGCCATAGAACTCAGCCGCCTTGGCGACGTCTTCGGACACCAACTCGTACCAACCGAACTGGCCGTGCATGGGGCTCTCCTCGTGTTCGATCTGAAGACGAACGGGAGCGCGGCGGGCCGACACCGCGGCCGGACTTTTTCAATCCGCCTATCCGCTCATCCCCGCGGAAGCGGGGACCCAGTTCTTTGCAGAAAATGCGACGGCCAAAACCTGGGTCCCCGCTTCCGCGGGGATGAGCGGCATCTATAGTGCGCTCCAATGGGACTCACCGCCGCCGGAGGTTCGCAGTGACCAGCCAGCTCGATTTGCTCGACAAGCCTCCGGTCGCCACGGACCGCCTGTTCTTCGGCATCTTCCCACCGTCCGATGTGGCCGAGCGCCTGGATGTCCTTGCCCCTGAATTGCGCGAGCGAAGCGGACTGAGGGGCCGCGCGCATGCGAAGGGACGTTTCCATATCACCCTACACCACCTCGGCGACTGGGCCGGGCTGCCCAACGGCGTCTTGACGGCAGCCAAGCAAGCCGCTTTGGCCGTTGCCTTTGCGCCGTTCGAGGTCACCTTCGACCGGGCCGTGAGTTTCGAAGGCCGCCCGGGCAATCACCCCTTCGTCCTGCAGGGCGGCGATGGCGTGACTGAGCTCAAGGCGATGCGGCAGGCCTTGTCCACCGCCTTGGCGATGGCAGGGCAAGGGCGTGTGGCGGCCAGCCAGTTCACCCCGCACATCACACTGCTCTACGCCGACAAGCGCGCGCCCTTAGAGCAGCCAATCCCGCCCATCAGCTGGACCGTGACCGAGTTCGTGCTGGTCCATAGCCACCTCGGCCAGACCCGCCACGAGCACATCGCTTCCTGGACCCTCGCCTAGTCGCGGTCGGGCGCGCCGAGGGGGAAGTAGTGGCGGTACGGGCGGCCTCCATCGACCGCCTTGACGACGGATGGGCGGGCCAGCAGGCGCTTGCGGTAGGCGATGACGTTCTTGAAGGCCGGATCGATGGGGTGGGTCCAGTCGGCGTAGAACAGGTGCGGGGCCGCGGCGCAGTCGGCCAGGGTGAAGTCGCTCCCCGTCGCCCACTCACGGTCGGCCATCCGCGCGTCCAGCCACCGGTAGGCCGCCTCCAGCATCGCCTTGGCCTCGGTCACGCCATAGGGATCGCGCTGGTCTTCCGGGCGGATGGCGTTGAACACCACCCGGCCCTGCGGCGTGCCGACGTAGTTGTCGAAGAACCGGTCCATGAACCGCACGTCCAGGGCCGCGTCGGGATCGGCGGGCAGGAAGCGGGCGCGCCCCGGATAGTGGATGTCGAGGTATTCGATGATCACCGAGGTCTCGATCAGGGTGCGGTCGCCGTCGACGAGGATCGGAAACCGCTTCAGCGGCCAGCGCGCCTCGAGCTCGGCCATGGCCGCGGGGTCTTCGATGAGCACGGCCTCGTGGGGCGTGTCGTTCTCGTAGAGCGCGATCAGCACCTTCTGGCAGTAGGACGAGAAGGGGTGGGAATAGAGCGTCAGGGCCATGGGTGCTTCCGGCGGCTTGGGGTTGCGTCGATGCCAGGACGAAGCGGAATCGGCTAGACCGACATTCACTCAACAGGAGCAGCGCCCCATGGCCAAGACGGTGACCCTCCACGGCATCAAGGCCTGCGACACCATGAAGAAGGCCCGGGACTGGCTGGACGGCCACGGCGTGGCCTACGCCTTCCACGACTACAAGGCCGCCGGCGTCGACGCCCCTACCCTGAAGGGCTGGGCGGCCAAGGTCGGGTGGGAGACCCTGC
>DAICXL010000086.1:4324-9756 GCA_027312185.1 Caulobacterales bacterium
CACGACCTTTCGCGGCCTGCCGGACGCGGCGAAGGCGGACCTGGACGAGGACAAGGCCGTCGCCCTGATGGTGGCCCAGCCCTCGATGATCAAGCGCCCGGTCCTGGACGTGGACGGGGCCCTGACGGTGGGGTTCAAGCCTGAGGTTTATGAGAAGGCGTTGGGGTAGCGGGCTGCGTGCTTCGAGACGCGCAAGCTGCGCTCGCGCTCCTCAGCATGACGAAGGTTTGTGCAGCCAATCCCCGCTCGTCATCCTGAGGAGCCGCCCTTCGACAAGCTCAGGAGAAATCCGGCGTCTCGAAGGACGCACACGGCGGCCGCAGTCACTTCCACGCGTAGTTGAAGCTCACGCCAATCCGGGGGGTCTTGGAGCCGTTGGCGGGGACTTCGTGGCGCAGCCAGCTCTCCCACATCAGCACCGTTCCCGCCGCGGGGGTGAGGGTGACGAAGCTCTTCAAGTCCTCCGGCGCGTCCGCTTCGCGCGGCGGGGCGGCCATCATCATGGGAAGACGCGGGTCCTCCAGCCGCAGGCCCGCCGCGCCGGGGGGAACCACGGCGTAGACCGTCCCGGAAATCACGGCGTGCGGGTGGATGTGGCCGGTGTGGGCAGCGCCGGGCTTGAGGACATTCACCCACAGGCTGTCGAGCTTCAGCCGCCCGGGCCCAAGGTCGAAGGCCAGGTCCTTGGCGAAGGCGGCCGCGTGGCGGTCGAGCTTGCGCTTCAGGGCCCCGAACACCGTCGCCCGCGTCGGCAGGTCGTCGAGCGAGGCGTAGGAGGTATAGCCGCCATAGCCGCGTTCGCGGCACCAGGCCTGGCCGGCCCGATCCTCGGCCGCCAGCATCTGCACGGCCTCGACCAGCTCGGCGTTGAAGGCGTCGAAACCCGGCTCGCCCGCCAGGGACGCTTCGTAGACGCGGGTGGCGAAGAGGGAGCGAACGGTCATGGCGGGGCCATAGCATGGCCGGGGCGATGGCGCTCCGGCCGAAGGCCGCTATCATGCCGGCCTCACTGGACCGGGACGAACGATGCAGATGGATCGCAGGACGCTGTTGGGTGCGGGCGCGGCGGCGGCGGGGGCGATGGCCCTGTCCCAGGCCTCTCCCGCCCGGGCGGCGATGGGAGGCCCCCGGACCTTCGTGCTGGTCCACGGGGCCTGGCATGGGGGCTGGTGCTGGGACCTGGTGGCGCCGCGCCTGCGCGCCCGCGGCTTTCAGGTCTTCACCCCCACCTGCACGGGGCTGGGCGAGCGGTCGCACCTGATCTCGAAGGACATCACCCTCGACACCTTCGGGCTGGACGTCGGCAATATGATCGAAGCCGAGGAGCTGACCGACGTGGTCCTCGTCGCCCATTCGTTCGGCGGCTCGGTGGCCTCGATCCTGGCCGAGCGCATGCCCCGGCGGATCCGGCAACTGGTCTATCTCGACGCCCTGATCGTGGAGCCCGGCAAGTCGCCGTTCGACTCCATCCCCCCCGACCTGGTCGCCGCCCGCCGCAAGGCCGCGGCCGACACGAGCGGCGGCGTCAGCCTGCCCAACCCCGAGCCCTGGGCCTTCGGGGTGCCGGACGGCCCGGCCGCCGACTGGGTGCGCCGGCGCATGACCCCGCACCCGATCAGCACCTATGAGAGCACGCTCAACATCAAGGGCCCGATCGGCAACAACCTGCCGCGCGCCTACATCCACTGCACCCAGCCGTCCTATGCCGCGCTGGAGGCCAGCCGCGCCTGGGTGAAGAGCCAGAGGGGCTGGAGCTGGCTCGACCTGCCCACCGGCCACGACGCCATGGTGGTGGACCCCGAGGCCCTGACGCGGATGCTGGTGACCCTGGCGGTATAGAGCCTCGGGTCTTCGCTTCGCTGCACCCGAGGAAGACGATAAAGAAGCGGCGCTGCGCCGCCACGGAGTTCAGGGCTTGTCCGCTCAACGCGACGAAAAGATCCGGCGGGTCTCCGCCATCGACATCGCCGGCCGCAAGGGCAAGGAGCCGGTGGTCTGCCTGACCGCCTATACCGCGCCCATGGCCGCCATCCTCGACGAGGCCTGCGACCTGCTGCTGGTCGGCGATTCGGTAGGGATGGTGCTGCACGGCCTGCCCAACACCGTCGGCGTCACCCTGGAGATGATGATCCTGCACGGCCAGGCCGTGATGCGCGCCAGCCGGCGGGCCATGGTGGTGGTCGACATGCCGTTCGGCTCTTACGAGGCGGGGCCGGAGACGGCCTACGCCAACGCCGCCCGCGTGCTGAAGGAGACCGGCGCCCAGGCGGTCAAGGTCGAGAGCGGCCCGACCGTGGCCAGCACGATCGCATACCTGGTCCAGCGCGGCATTCCGGTGATGGGCCACGTGGGGCTGCGGCCGCAAGCCGTGCTGGCGCAGGGCGGCTTTCGCGCCAAGGGCCGCACCGAGGACGAACGGACCGCCGTGCTGGCCGAGGCCCACGCCGCCGCCGACGCCGGCGCCTTCTGCGTGGTGGTCGAGGGCGTGGCCGAGGATCTGGCGCGCCAGATCACCGAACAGCTGGCCGTGCCGACCATCGGCATCGGCGCCGGGGCGGCCTGCGACGGCCAGATCCTGGTGATCGACGACATGCTGGGCCTGTTCGACTGGACCCCCAAGTTCGTGCGCCGCTACGCCGACCTGAAAGGCGTCGTCGCCCAGGCGGCGGCGGCCTATGCCGACGACGTGCGGGCCCGGCGGTTCCCCGGGCCGGCCGAGACCTATTTCGCCGGTGTCGCCTCCGGAAACCCCGGCGCCACAAAACCGTCTGTTTGACGAGGCCCTTTGCCTGCGTTGCCGCAGCGTCTCGATACGCTATAGGTTGCCCCCAAATCCCAGCGCCCGGGCTTCAGCGGGCGCGCGTACGGAGCGATGAGCCAGGTGGCTGATGTTTTCGAGGAGGTCGAGGAGCAGCTTCGCTCGGCCCGCTATGAGACGATCATCAAGAAGGGCTGGCCCTATCTGGCCGGCGCCCTGGTCATCGGCGTGCTCGTCACCCTGGCGGTGTGGGCCTGGAACAAGAACCAGCTCGCCCAGTCGGCCAAGGCTTCCGAAGCCTATCAGCAAGGCCTAGACGCCGTCGGCGCGGGCGACGTCAAGACGGCCGACGCGCGCTTCGCCGCCGTCGCCCAGGACGGCCCGCCCGCCTACAAGGCGCTGGCCCTGATGCAGCAGGCCGAGCTGCGGCTGAAGGAGCGCAAGGACGCCGAGGCCCTGACCCTGCTCGACAAGGCCGCCGAGACCGCCGCCAAGGACTCAGCGCTTGGCGATTCGGCGCGCCTCAAGGCCGTCTATGTGGCCTTCGACAACGCCAGCCTAGCCGACATCGAAAAGCGGCTGGAGCCGCTCGTCAAACCCGGCCGGCCCTATGCCGCCTTGGCCCGCGAGGCCCTGGCCATGAAGCGCATGGTCTCGGGCAAGACCGCCGAGGCGCGTCAGGCCCTGTCGCTGCTGGCCATCTCGCCGGACGCCAACCAGGGCCTGCAGGGCCGGGCGAACGTGGCCATGGGGGTGATCGACTCCGGCCAGGCCGCCACCCTGCCCGCCACGGCCAAGGCCGCCGCCGCCGTGCCGCCCGAAACGGTCGCACAGTTCCAGCAGCAGGCCGCCATCGCCGCCGCCATGGCGCAACAGCAGCAGCAGCAGGCTGGCCAACAACCCGGCGCCCAATCGGCCGCCCCCGCCGGAGCTGCTCAATGATCGGCCGTCGCACCGTTGCGCGTTGCGCGGCTGTCCTCCTCGTCTCCGTCTCGCTGAGCGCCTGCGCCGGCATCAAGCTGCCGCGCCTGCCCGGCGGCCGGGGCGGCGGCAGCGGCGACCGCTACCAGGGGCCCGGCACCCGCATCCCGGTCCTGGCCCTGAACGAGCGGCTGGAGCCGGCGGCGGCGCTGAAGGGCGTCGACTTCGCCCTGGCTCCGGCCCAGACCATCACTGAATGGCCGCTGCCCGGCGGCACGCCCGAGCAATCGGTCGACCACGTGGCCGCCGCCCCCGATTTCGAGATCGCCTGGCGCCGCAGCGTCGGCGACGGCAAGTCGCGCTCGCGGCACGTCACCGCCCAGCCCGTGATCTCCGGCGGCCGCATCTTCACCATGGACGGCGACGCCACCATCGAGGCGCGCGACGAGCGCACCGGCGATCTGGTGTGGACCACCGACCTCGCGCCCCGCAGCGGGCGCGACAAGGAAGGCTACGGCGGCGGCATCGCCTTCGCCGACGGGGTGATCTACGTCTCCTCCGGCTTCCGCTTCGTCACCGCCCTCGACGCCGCCGACGGCAGCGTGAAGTGGCGCACCGCGGTGGCCTCGCCGATCCACGGGGCGCCCACCGTCTCGGGCGGCCGGATGTTCGTGGTCGATATCGAGGACCAGCTGCTGGTGTTCGACACCACCACTGGCGCGATCTCCTGGAACTTCACCGCCCTGGAAGAGCCGGCGCGGATCATCTCGGCCTCCAGCCCGGCGGTGTCGGGCGAGGTGGTGGTCGCCCCCTTCGCCTCGGGCGAGGTCAACGCCTTCCGCACCATCAACGGCACGGCCCTGTGGTCCGACACCCTGTCGTTCACCAACCGCAACAGCGCCCTGTCCGAGATCCGGGACATCGCCGGCCGGCCGGTGATCTATCGCGGCGACGTCTTCGCGGGCAGCCACTCGGGCATGTTCGGGGCCATCAACCTGCGCGACGGCACCCGCCGCTGGGACCTGCCGATCGCCACCATCACCACCCCGCTGCCCTCGGGCGACGTGGTCTATGTGACGGACCAGGACGGCAAGGTGATCTGCATCGCCCGCGAGTCCGGCCAGGTGTTCTGGAGCGTCGATCTCAACGCCGACGTCAAGAAGCGCAAGAACCGGGCGATCTTCTCCGGCCCGATACTGGCCAACGACCGGCTGATCGTGGTTTCGACCGACGGCGAGGCCATCGCGATGAACCCGAAGAACGGCCAGGTCATCAAGACCATCAAGCTCGGCTCGGGCGCCTTCCTCAGCCCGATCGCCGCCAACGGCATGGTCTATGTGCTGTCCGAAGACGCCCAGCTGGTGGCGATCCGCTAAGGAGCGCCCCCTCAGTCAGCTTCGCTGACAGCTCCCCCGCTGCGCAGGGGAGCAGGAGCAGCTGCGACGCCTCTGCTCCTCCCCTGCGCAACGGGGGAGGTGGCGCGGAGCCCCGGAGGGGGCGAGTGTGCGCGATGCGTGCTTCTGGGCGCGCAAACCGCTAAAGACCCCCCATGCCTCTTAAACTCGCCATCGTCGGACGGCCCAATGTGGGCAAGTCGACCCTGTTCAACCGCCTGGCCGGCCGCCGGCTGGCCATCGTCAACGACCAGCCCGGCGTCACCCGCGACCGCCGCACCGCGCCCGGACGGCTGGGCGACATCGACCTGGAGTTGATCGACACCGCCGGCTTCGAGGACGTCACCGACGAGAGCCTG
>DAICXL010000087.1:0-9725 GCA_027312185.1 Caulobacterales bacterium
ACTGTCCTTAGTTAGATTGAGCACGCCGATCGCCGGATGCGCCAGGCCGGCGCCCGCGCCCACGTGGCTGACAGGGTCCTTGGCGTCCTTCTCGTAGAGCGAGACCCAGAGCCCCCGGCCGGCCGGCAGGGTGTGCTGGGCCGCTTTGCGGGCCGCGAACGCGCGGTTGAAGCGATCGCGGGCCTCATCGCCCGGGATCATGTGGATGCGCGCCTCGGTCGGGTTGGCCTTCTCGTTCACGGACGCGGCCACGACGTAGTCGACCTCGTCGAGCGTGACCCAGCCATCCTTGCCGCTGCGGTCGCGGGGAAATGCGATCCAGGTGTCCTGTGAGGTGCGGATCGACACCTTGTGGCTTTCCTTGCCGCGGGTGATCAGCCGCAGGCTGGCCTTACCGCCGCGCGGCACGCGCGAAACCGTCCAGCCCTCCTTCTCCAGGGTTTGAACGGCGAAGGCGAAGAGCCCGCGCTTCGTGGAGCGCTTCTTCGGCGTTCCGCTGACATTCGTCATGTTCGTGTCTCTTTTGAGAAAGGTGTCGCTGGACCGCCATCACGGTTAAGCGTGTCGATCAATTCTGGTCAACAACTTTCTTGGAGCTATAGAAGGTGATGGAAAGGTGTTGTGGCGTTGTCGCTGTCTTTTGGAGGTGAGGGGGAAGGGATTGGACGGGCGAGCCCGTCGGGACTGGAGGGAGGAGCCCTTCGCCGCGGGTGAATGGACGCCCCGCTATGAACGCCCTGCTTCCCCTGTTCGCCGCCGATACCGGCGACCACCACCGACCCGCCAACCTCTTGGCCGCCGCCCGCGCCCTAACCCCGCAGCTCAATCGGTCCCGTCCGCTGGACCGAAAGCTGGTGGCCAATGTCATGACCATGGCCTTTGGCGCCTCGGACGCGGAGGGCGCCTGGCTCTGGCGCGACGCCTATGACGCCATCGAGGCGGCCCTGGTGCTGCAGATCCGCCGCTTGGCGCCCCAGGTCGGACGCCTGGAGGACGCGCCGGCCGAGATCGTCGCCCTGCTGGCCAACCTGGCCGAGCTCAGCCTCACCCACACCCGCCGTAGCGAAGAGCAGGTGGCGCTGGACCAGTTCTCCACCCCGCCCCAGTTGGGCGCCCTGGCCGTGCTCGCCGCCCAGGTCCGGCCGGGCGACCAGGTGCTGGAGCCCTCCGCCGGCAGCGGCCTGCTGGCCGTCCTGGCCGAGGCCTGCGGCGGCGCCCTGACCCTCAACGAACTGGCCGCCGGCCGCGCAGGGATGCTGGAAGGTCTCTTCCCGCTCGCGGTCCGCAGCCAGCAGGACGCCCGCCATCTTCGCGACACCCTGCCCGGGTCGGGCGGGTTCCACGCCGTGGTCGCCAACCCGCCCTTCCAGCACCTGGAGGCGCACTTGCACGCGGCCCTGGACTGCCTGGCCGATGGCGGCCGGCTGGCGGCGATCGTGCCGGCGCGGCTGTTCGAGGATGCGCCGGCGCTGCGCGCCCTTGCCGCCCGAGGCCCGATCCGCCTGCGACTGGCCTTCCCGGCCCGGGCCTACGCCAAGCACGGGACCTCGGTCGAGACCGGCCTGCTGGTGATCGACCGCAGCGTGCCTGGCGGTGAGATTCCCGCCGTCGTCGTGGCCGACAGCTTGGCCGACGCGGCCCAGGCAGCCGCGGCCATCGAGGCCCGAGCGACCGCGCAGCCGCGCCAGTTCCGCACGGTGTCCCAGGTCTCCGTCCTGGCGCCTCGCGCCCGGGCCCTGGCCGCGCCGTCCAACCGGCTGGCCTTCCTCGCCACGTCCGCGCCCCTCGCCTACGAGGCCTGCGCCTGGTCGGGGGAGGGCCACGACGTCGGCCTCTACCAAGCCTACGCGCTCGGCCGCATCCGCTTCGCCACCTCGCGGCCCCACCCCTCCCCGCTCGTGGAGTCCGGGCCCATGGCCTCGGTGGCGCCGCCGGCGCCGACCTACCGCCCGGTCCTGCCGGTCCGCATCACCGACGACGGGCTGGTGTCGGACGCCCAGATGGAGACGGTGATCTACGCCGGTGAGGCCCACGCCCAGGTGCTGCCGGGGTCGTGGATCCTCGGTGACGCCCCGCACCAGGTGATCCTGGTCAAGGACGATCACCCCGGTGCGGTGTCGTTCCGCAAAGGCTTCTTCCTCGGCGACGGCACCGGCTGCGGCAAGGGCCGGGAGATCGCCGGCGTCATCGCCGATAACCTGGCCCAGGGCCGGTCGCGCGCGGTGTGGCTGTCGAAGAACGACGCCCTCCTCGAGGACGCCCGACGCGACTGGAGCGCCATCGGCGGGGCTAACGCCGACATCACCCCGCAATCGGCGTGGAAGCAGGCTGACGCCATCCGGATGGACCGGGGCATCCTGTTCTCGACCTACGCCACCTTGCGCCAGCCGGCGCGGGGCGACCGGCGCTCGCGGCTGGACCAGATTGTCGATTGGCTGGGGGCCGACTTCGATGGCGTGATCGTCTTCGACGAGGCCCACGCGATGGCCAACGCCGCTGGCGGCGGCAAGGGCGCCCGCGGCGCCAAGAAGGCCTCGCAGCAGGGCATGGCGGGGCTGGCGCTGCAGAACCGCCTGCCCAACGCGCGCATCCTCTACGTCTCGGCGACCGGCGCCACCACGCCCGAGAACCTGGCCTACGCCGCCCGTCTGGGTCTCTGGGGCGGGCCGGAAGCCCCCTTCCTCACCCGCGACGCCTTCATGGATGCGGTTGAGACCGGCGGCGTGGCGGTGATGGAGCTGATCGCGCGCGAGCTGAAGGCCATGGGCCTCTACATCGCCCGCTCGCTGTCGTTCGACGGCGTCGAATACGACGCGCTGCATCATCCGCTGACGGAGGATGACATCGTCATCTGGGACGCCTGGGCCGACGCCTACCAGCTGATCCACCAGAACCTGCGCGCCGCGTTGGAGGCGGTCGGGGTGACCGAGGACGGCAAGGCCAAGTCCGGCTTGGCCGCCTCGGCCGTCATGTCGGCGTTCGAAGGCTGCAAGCAACGCTTCTTCGGGCACCTGTTGTCGGGCTTGAAGTCCCCGTCCCTCGTGGCCGCGATCCGGCAGGACCTCGCGGCCGGCCGCTGCTCGGTCGTCCAGGTGGTGTCGACCAATGAGGCGGTGATGGAACGCCGGCTCGCGGAGATCCCAGCCGAGGAGTGGAACAACCTCGCCGTCGATCTGACGCCGAAGGACCAGGTGTTCGACTATCTGATGGGCGCCTTCCCGGTGATGGCGATGGACGCCATCGAGGACGAGGACGGGGCGGTGACCATGGTCCCGGTGACGGTCGATGGCGTACCCGTGGTCAGCCAGGAGGCCCTGCGGCTGCGCGACGAACTGGTCACGCACCTGGCCTGCCTGCCGGCGGTCCCGGGTGTGCTCGACGCCGTGCTCGATGCGCTCGGGACCGAACTGGTGGCCGAGATCACCGGCCGCAGCCGCCGGGTGGTCCGGCGTGACGGCCGCCGGGTGGTGGAGCGGCGTAGCGCCTCGGCCGCCAAGGCCGAGACCGACGCCTTCATGGCCGGCAAGAAGCGGGTGCTGGTGTTCTCCGACGCCGGCGGCACGGGCCGCAGCTACCACGCCGACCTGGGCGTCGCGAACCAGCAGCGCCGGGTCCACTATCTGGTCGAACCCGGCTGGCGGGCCGATGCGGCGATCCAGGGCCTGGGCCGGTCGCATCGGACCAACCAGGCCGTGGCGCCGCTGTTCCGGCCGGTGACCACGGACATTCACGGCGAGAAGCGGTTCACTTCGACGATCGCGCGGCGCCTGGACAGCTTGGGCGCCCTGACCCGGGGCGAGCGGCGGACCGCCGGCAACGGCCTGTTCCGCGCCGAGGACAACCTCGAAAGCCCGTGGGCGCACCGGGCGCTGCAGGCCTTCTACATCGGCCTGCACTTCGGCAACGTCGAGGCGATGGACCGCGAGACCTTCGAGGCCAAGACCGGCCTGCGGCTGCTCGACCATGAGGGCAACCTCAAGAAGTCCGACGACATGCCGCCGATGAACACCTTCCTGAACCGGCTCCTGGCGCTGCGGATCGCCGATCAGAACAGCCTGTTCGCGGCGTTCGAGGCGATCCTGGGCTCGATCCTGGAGCGGGCCCAGGCGTCCGGCGCCCTGGACCGCGGCATGGAGGACATCGTCGCCGACGACGTGGTCATCTCGGACGAGGAGGTGATCCGCACCGACGCCGTCACCGGCGCGGAGACCCGGCTCACCCGCTTCCAGGTTCGGACGGTGCGCCAGCTGACCTCGGCCGTCGACGCCCTGGCGGGCCTCGACCGGGACGGGGTGATCTTCGCGGTCAACAGCAAGTCCGGCCGCGCCGCCCTCGTGGTCCAGGGCCTGACCACCACCAACGACGACGATCGGCTGATCCCCGCCGTGCGCCTGATCCGCCCGGAGAAGCGCTCGATCGCCTCGCTCAAAGGGTTCGAGGAATCGGCGTGGGAGGACGTCAGCGAGGCGGCCTGGCGCACGGCTTGGGACGCCGAGATCGTTCAGGCGGACCCGTGGGTCTCGCGCGATCTGGTATTGGTGTCGGGCCTCCTGCTGCCGATCTGGTCGAGCCTGCCCGACAAGGCGACCTCGGTCCGCCGGCTGAAGGCGCCGGACGGCCGGCGCTGGCTGGGCCGCGTGCTCGATCCCGGCCAGGTCCCGCAGCTGAAGGTGGCGCTGGGGTTGACCGACACGGCCAGCGCTTTCGCCGACGGCGCCGCGACCGCTCCGCTCGTCCTCGGGGAGGGCGCCGCCTTCTCCCTGGCGGGCGGCCTGTGGCTGCGGCGGGCCAAGGTGATGGACCGCTACCGGATGGAGGTGGTCGGGGCGGCCTCGCAGCGCGCGGCGTTCACAGCGCTGGGCTGCTTCGTCGAGATCATCGCATACACGCCGCGGGTGTTTGTGCCGATCGACCAGCCGCAGGTGCTGACCGCGGTCCTGGCGAAATGGCCGGTGCAGACGGTCTTGCCGGCGGCGGCGTAGGCCGGGTTTCAAACTTCCCTGCGACGAAGCGCCCCGCCCGGTTCGCCGGGCGGGGCTTTCTCGTCAGGCGGGTTCCGCCAGGGTTTGCTCGGGGCGATCCAGCGCTGTCAGGGTTTGGCCGGGTGCAGCCACGACGATCTTGGAGAAGAACCGCTCGACCCCGTCCTTGTCGGTGTAGCGATCGTGGCGGATTTCGCCCTGGACGAAGACCTTGGCCCCGGTCGGCAGGCCCTTGGAGGCCAGCCAGTTCACCGTCGCGGGGGACCAGATCTCCACCTGGTGCCAGGTGGGGTAGTCCTTCCGCTCGCCCTTGGTCTTGCTGTAGCGGCTGGTGCAGACCCGCAGCGTGGCGACCGTCTTGCCCGAGGTGGTGGTGCGGATATCCGGTTCGGCGCCCGTGAAGCCGATGAGTTGGACCTGGTTCAGCATCGTCGTTCTCCATCTTCCGCCCAGAGGGGCCTGGGCGGCCCGCGGTCCCTGCCGCGATCACGCCACCGTCCAGGCCGGGGTTCAGCGACGGGCGGAGGCCCGGCCGGTCTGGAAACCGGTCTGCAGCGCAAAGCGCGAAGACCGGAGGGTCCGGACCGGCCGCCTCGCTGGCGAGGTCGGCTTCCGCCCTGAGCGGCCCGGCCTAGGGTTGCGGAATTGATTGCGGGGGACCGTCTGCCGCCCCGGCGCCGTCTACGCGAAGACCTGATGACGCTGCCGAACTTGGCCACGTCCTCGGTGAGGGCGCTTGCCGCGAGACGCCCATAGGCGCCTGGGCGCCCGCGACGCCGCGAGCTGCTGGCCGCATCGAAGGGGAAAGGAAGGGGGGGGCGCCGGGCGAGCCGGCCGGGGAATGGTCCTGGGCCGGCGCTGGACCTGGCCATGCTGTACCCCTTTCCGCCGACCGTCGGATCTTCTTCGCCCTGGGGACTGATCCACCACCTGATCCCATTGGGCCCGGACGCCGTCGCCGTCTCGACCGCGTCGCACGGAGGCATCCGCATCTCGCTGACGGCGCTGGCCCGGCTTCCCGAACCGCTCCAGGCGACCGCCTACAGCGGCGCCGGCTGGTTCGAGGAGGATTGCGATTGGGCGATTCCGTACCTCGCCCTTGGCCTCGACGCCTTCGAGCCCGACGCCGCGCGGGCCGCCGAGGTGTGGGCCGCGGCCGTCCACACGGTTCAGCGCTACCATTCGCAGCACGCGGCGTTGCTCGGCGCCGATGGCGGCCCGAAAGGACGCCCCCATGGCTGAGCAGCGAGATCTGTTTGCGCCCGGCGTGGCGGAGGCCGCGCCGACTTTGGTCCTCACAGCCGGCGGAGGGCGCGAGGACCTGCGGGAGCGGTTCGCAGCCTTCGGCGTCGCCAGCCTGGACGAGGGCGACACCCTGGCGCTCGTTCTCGAGCGTTGCCTGACGCCGGGCGTTGACGCCATGGCCGCCGCCGACGCACTGATGGCGCGGTTCGGCGGCATTGGCCGCGTGCTCGGCGCCGCCGAGGGCGACCTGGCCCGGGTGATCGGCGTGGCAGCGGCCCGCCAGTTGGGCCTGCTCCACGCGCTCCTGTTGCGCGCGCTGGAATACCCCCTGCGCCAGCGCCCGGTCCTCACCTCGACCGAGGCCGTGCGGACCTACCTGCGGGCGCGGCTCGCCGCCTTGCCGCGTGAGGCCTTCCACGTCCTGTTCCTCGACAAGAAGAACCAGCTGATCGCCGATGAGCGGATGGCGGAGGGAACCGTCGACCACGCGCCGGTCTACCCGCGCGAGGTCGTGCGCCGGGCGCTCGAGCTGTCGGCCAGCGCCATCGTGCTCGCCCATAATCATCCATCGGGCGACCCGGCTCCGTCGCGCGCCGACATCGACATGACCCAGCAGGTGGTGGCGGCCGCCCGCGCGTTGCAGATCGCGGTCCACGACCATTTGGTGGTCGGGGGCGACCAGGTGGCGAGCCTGCGGGCCTTGGGGTTGATGTAGGCGGCCGGTGCGGCGGGAGGAGGAGGAAGGGCCTGTCCGGGTGCGCTCGATGGGAGCGCATCTGGAGGAATTCCGATGTCTGAATCTGGCTGGTCCGAGACCCGCGTCACCACCCTGTCCCAGCTCTGGCTCGACGGATTGTCGGCGTCGCAGATCGCCAAGCAGTTGGGCGGCGTCACCCGCAACGCCGTTATCGGCAAGGTTCATCGCCTGGGGCTGAGCGGCCGGGCGGCCGCGTCCGTGCCGGCGCGTGCGCCGCGACCCGCGACCCCTCGGCCCAAACGGCCGCACCGCGTCGCCGCGGCGGCCCCTGTCCTTCGCAAGTCATCCGCCCGGTCGCCCGTCCAGGCCTTTGCGCCGGCGCCCGAGGGCCCGGGGTTGGTCGGGGACATGGCCCATCTGAGCGCCCACGCCTGCAAGTGGCCGATCGGCGACCCCAAGAGTCCTGATTTCAGCTTCTGCGGCCGGCAGGCCGATGGCCGCTACTGTGCGGCCCACGGGCAGCGGGGCGTGCGGCCTGGGACCGCCTGGCGCGCCGACCGCGATCCGATCGTGAGGCGCGCCTTGGCCGGCTTGCTTTGAGCGTTCGTGTCCGGAGCAACGCCATGACGCCCTCCGCTCGCCTCACAGCCGATGTGGACTTTCGCTTCTACGTTGGCATCCACCATCCGCGACTGGCCTGGCCGCTGACCTTGCGGGGATTCCGCGTGTGCGTTTCGGCGAACGTGCTGCGGGACCGGCTTGGTGATGTGCCGTTTCTCGGGTGTGACGCACCCTGGTTTCTGGATTCGGGGGCTTTCACCCAGGTCGCGCTGAAGGGCAGGTTCGAGCAGTCCACGGACGACTACGCGGCGATGATCCGGCGCTTCGCGGGGACAGGCCTGATCGCGGCCTCGACGCAGGACTACATGTGCGAGCCCGTCGCCCTGCGGGCGACCGGTTTGACCCTCCGACGTCACCAGGCGCTCACCATCGCTCGGTTCGACGCCATCTGGGCGGCTGGCACGGCCGGCGTGCATCTCCTCCCCGTGCTGCAGGGACGGACGCCTGACGACTATCGACGCCACCTCGAGGGGTATGGCGCGCGGATAGGCTACGGCGCCTGGGTGGGCGTGGGTTCGCTCTGCAAGCGTCAGGGCGATCCGGGTGTGATCGCCGCCATCCTCGACGCCATCCTCCTAGACCGGCCAGACCTGCGGCTGCACGGGTTCGGCTGCAAGCGGACCTCGCTCTTTGAGCCGGCGGTGCGGTCCAGGCTGGCCACGGCCGACAGCATGGCCTGGTCCTATGCGGCCCGGTTCGAGGGTCGCGATCAGAACGCCTGGGACGAGGCTGGGCGTTTCGCCCTTGGGGTCGGCGGCTGCCCGGAAGCGATCGACTTCCTGGCCGAGCGCGCCGGGTGGCGGCGGGCGGCCAGGCGAGATGAGGTGACTCCAAAGCGGGGTCTCGGGACGGCCCTTTGGCTCCAGTGACCTCGCCACCATCCGTCGTCCCCCACAAGGGACGCTGCGCTCAAAGCCCTTGTGGGGGCCGCCGCCTGTCGGCGCGAGGCGGTCACGAGCCGACGGGCTCGACCCTCCAACCCCCACTCAAGGGATCACCCCATGCAGTTCTCGCCTTTACCCCCCACCTCAGACCGGCTGACGCACTACGAAGCCCAGACTCTCCGTCTCGAAGACGCTCGAACCCATCCGCCCGAAGACGCCCTGCTCCAGCTCGGCCATGGCCTGATGAACGAAGTGCTCGATCTCGTCAGCGACTCCGCCCTGGAGGACTTCCAGACCCTGATCGGCGAGGCCCTGATCGGAGCCTTCCACTCCGCCGCCCAGCGCATCGAACGCGACGCCGACAAAGCCCGCGACACCCTGAACGGCCTGATCCGGGACTTCGATGGCTCGGAGATCCTCGACGTCGAGATCCAGGAGGCGACCCTGAAAGCGCGCACCGCGGACGTGGCGACCCTCGCCCTGGAGATTATCCGCGACGCGGCCGCCGCCAGCTACACCACCTCGACGGGTGATGTCTGGAGCCCCTGGAAGGGGTCGGTGAAGGCGTCCCGCACCACAGCGGCGCAGATCGAGGCCCGCGATGCGATCCGGGCCAGTAAGGCCCGCAAGCATACGGCGGCGTTCCCGGGCGCGACGATCGTGGCGTTCCGCGCGGCCCCGCAGGCCGACACCGCCGACGACGCAGGGCGCATCTTCGACGCCCTGAACTGGGCGCTGGCTCAGTGGCCGGACATGGCTCTGGCCACCTCAGGCGCCAAGGGCGGTGAAAAGCTGGCCATCAAGTGGGCCAAGCAGAAGGGCGTGACCCTGGTGCTCGCCAAAGCCGATTTCGACCGCAACGGTCGGGCGGCGCCGTTCCGGGCCAACGACGAGATGCTGGAGCTTGATCCGGTCTGCGTCCTGACCCTGGCCAACTCGATCAATCCGAGCCGTGGCGGCAGCTTGCAGCCCTTCGGACCGGCCTTGAACCTGGCGCAGAAGGCGGCGGAGAAGGGCATCCGGCACCATCCGGTGAAAGCCCGGGCCTGAGGGCCCGATGCGGCGGCCGCAAGGCCGCCGCAACTCCCGTTTTGCAATCATCGAGGGGGCCGCGAGGGGAAGCCGGCCTGGATCGACGAGGTCGCAGCCCCTCCCCTACCCTTTCAGGCCGTGCGGGCTGACCGCGATCTCGAGGCGAACCTGGTCCGGGTCCGGCCGGGTCCAAGGCGACCTCGCACGCGAGGCGGGGTCGGCGGAGCCTCCGGTCTTCCGACGCTTCGCTCTGTGCAGACCGGT
>DAICXL010000088.1:0-9581 GCA_027312185.1 Caulobacterales bacterium
AACACCCGCCGCACGTCGCCCTGCCAGGGGCCGTGGTAGAGTTCGAGCAGGCGTTCGGCTTGGGTGACGCCGCTGGCGGCTATGGCCTCAAGTTCGCGCAGGTAGCCGGTCTCGTCGGAGCCCGCGCCGTCGTGACGCTCGCGGCGGGCCAGGCCAGCCTTGGCGATGGCGACCATGTCCTTGGCCACGTCCTGGACCGAGCGGCCGGCGATCTGGGCTTTCAGCCCGTGGCGCGCCGCGTCGGGGCGCAGGCCGTTGCGCTCCTCCGCCGTCCAGCCCTTGCACAGGTCCCAGGCCGCCTCGAGGGCGGCGCCGTCGTAGAAGATGCCCGTCCACAGGGCCGGCAGGGCGCACAGGGCGCTCTGGGGGCCGGCGTCGGCGCCGCGCATCTCCAGATAGGTCTTCAGCCGCACCTCGGGGAACAGGGTCGACAGGTGGTCGACCCAGTCCTTCATCGTCGGCCGCTCGCCCGGCAGGGCCGGCAGTTCGCCGTTCATGAAGGCGCGGAAGGACTGGCCCGAGGCGTCGATGTACCGGCCGTCGCGCTTGACGAAATACATCGGCACGTCGAGCGCGTGGGTCGCGTAGTCGCCGTAGCCGAAGCCTTCCTTGAAGGCGAAGTCGAGCATGCCGGTGCGGGCGGCGTCGGTGTCCAGCCACACCGCCGCCCGGGCCGACAGCCAGCCGTTGGGGCGGCCCTCGGTGAAGGGGGAGTTGGCGAACAGGGCGGTTACGATCGGCTGCAGGGCCAGGCTGACCCGCAGCTTCTTGATCATGTCCGCCTCGGACGAATAGTCGAGGTTGGCCTGCACCGTGCAGGTGCGGAACATCATATCGAGGCCCTTGGACCCGACCTTGGGCATGTAGGCGCGCATGATCTTGTAGCGGCCCTTGGGCATGACCGGGATCTGCTCGCGGGTCCAGACCGGCGAAAAGCCCAGGCCCACGAAGCCGATGCCGAGTTCGTCGGACACTTCGCGGGTCTCGCGCAGGTGCCGGCTGGTCTCGCCGCAGATGTCGTGGATGGTCTCCAGCGGAGCGCCGGACAGTTCGAACTGGCCGCCGGGCTCCAGGCTGATGTTCTCGCTGTTGCGGGACAGGGCGATCAGGGTGTCGCCGGCGTCGCCGGCCTCATAGACGCCCTCCCAGCCGAACCGCATCATGCCCTTCATCAGGGCCTCGATGCCGACGTCGCCATAGTAGGGGACCGGCGCATAGGAGCCGATCTGGAAGCCGAATTTCTCGTGCTCCGCGCCGACGCGGAAATCACTTGGGGGCTTCTCGCCCGTGGCGATGTGAGCCGCGAGATCGGCGAGCTCCAGAGGGCGGTCGTCCAGCACACATTCCCCCAAAGGAGCCTCCCGGACCCCCAATGGGGCCTCCCAGAGGGCGAACCTATCCGCCCAACAGCGCCGCATGACAGCGGCGCCGCCACTTAAGCAGAGCAGCCGTCGTGCTCAAGCGTCATTTTGTACCGCTCTGCTGGCTGCCGGCGCCCAGTCCCCGAGCACGGCCTGCCACAAGGTCAGCGCCGAAATGGCCGCGGTGTCGGCCCGCAGGATGCGCGGGCCCAGGGTCACCGGCGTGACGAAGGGCAGCGACCGCAGCCGGCTCCGCTCCTCGGGATCGAAGCCGCCCTCGGGTCCGATCAGCACAGCCCAGCCGCCGTGGCCAAGCCCCGTTGTTTCAAGGGCTTGCCGAACCGGGCGGGCGCGGCCCGTATCGCCGCCCCACGCCTGCGCCGGGTCGTCGCCGGCCTCATCGCAGAACATCAGCCGTCGCACCTGCGGCCAGTCCTCCAGCAGCTTGTCGAGGCGCTCCGGCGCCGCGATCTCGGGCACGTCCATCCGGCCGGTCTGCTCGGCCGCTTCGGTGGCGATGGCTTGCAGCCTGGTCACCTTGACGTGATCGGAATTGGTCCGCCGCGTGACGATCAGACGGACCCGCCGGCAGCCGAGCTCGGCCGCCTTCTCGACGATGGTCTCCAGCCGCGCCCGCTTGACCAGGGCGACCACCAGCTCGAGGTCGGGCGGCGCCGCCTGGGCGCGGGTGTTGGTCTGGACCCTGAGGATACAGCCACGCCTGGAGATCTGCTCGACCGCCGCGCGCCACTCCCCGTCCCGGCCGTTGAACAGCAGGACTTCGCCGCCCAGGGTCTGGCGCATGACGTTGACGAGGTAGTGCGCCTGTTCCTGCGTCGGCGCGATCGCCACGCCCGCGGCCAGATCGGATTCCACGAAGAGACGGATCATCGGCTTCTCTTATTTCCGCTCATCCCCGCGGAAGCGGGGACCCAGGTTTTAGCCGCCGCACTCCCCGCAAAGAACTGGGTCCCCGCTTCCGCGGGGATGAGCGGAGGGTGGGTCAACCCTCCGCGCTTACGGCCTGGGGGGATTTTAGACCACGCAGACGCAATCGCGGCGGCCGATCCTTGAACTTCAGCAGCGGCGCCTCGATCAGCTTCCACGACAGGGCCGCCAGGCCCAAGGCCAGGGCGAAGGAGAACAGGGCCTCGACCCCTTCCACGGGGCGAATGTCCCATCCCGCCTGGGCCGCCAGCCGGCCGACGATCCGGCGGGGCAGGAGGTTGTGGTAGAGATAGAAACCGTAGGAGATCTGGCCGAAATAGACGATCGGCCGCCATTCGAGCGCGCGCACCAGCCGGCTCTCCTGGTTCATATAGACCCCCGCCAGGGCGGCGCAGGCCAGAAGGGTCGCCGCCCACAAAGGCCCGGCCGAGACCAGGCTGGCCACGATCGGCTCGAACAAGGGCAGCTTGTCGAAGCCGTAGATGAACACCGGCATCAGCAGCAGCGGGACAAGGGCCGGCCAGGTCAGCGCGCCGCTCCTGGCGCGCGCCGGCAGGCTCAGTCCCACCAGACCGCCGAAGGCCAGGGCCCCGAAATTGGTCAGGGGATGGACGTAGACGATCATGTCGCTCGCCTGGTCGGCCCGCAGCAGCAGGTCGTTGGTCAGGGCCGCCAGCACCACGGCGCCGCAGATCGCCTTTGCCCAGCGGCTGGGGGTGAACAGCAGGAGCGGCGCGGCGGCGAGATAGAACTGCTCCTCGACGGCCAGGCTCCAGAAGTGGCCGAAGCGGCCGACCCAGCGCCCCTCGACGAAGCCGAAATAGATGTTGGAGAGGTAGGCGTAGTGCCAGGGCGCCGCCTTCAGCGTCCAGTCGTGCACCAGGTGCAGGGCCCCGAGCGCCGTGAACAGCACCAGGCACAGGTAATAGGCCGGGAAGATGCGCAGGGTGCGTCGCCAGAAGAAGCGGCGAAGGCCGCCCAGGGCCGTCTGCAGCCCCGCCTCTATGCGCCCCCGCTCGTCCACCAGGATGCGCACGATCAGGAAGCCCGAGAGGCAGAAGAACAGCCATACGCCATAGCCGCCGGTCGCATAGTCGCGCCCCAGCGTCGTGTAGTGCTGCAGGAAGACGTAGAGGAGGGCCAGCGCCCTCAACCCGTCGAACCCCCTGATCCTGCCTAAAGAGCGCCGCTCCATAGGCGAACCCACGCCGCATCGCTGCGGCGCGGTCAAGGGGGCGAAAGGCGCATCAGGCTCAGCGCTTGCCGCGGAAGGTGGTGCGGGGCGGACCCATGCGGGGCGGACCTTCGGTCTTGTGGCGGAAGGTGATGCGGCCACGCTCAAGGTCGTAGGGCGTCATTTCGACCGTCACGCGGTCGCCGACCAGCGAGCGGATCTTGTTCCGCTTCATGCGCCCTGCCGTATAGGCCAGGACCATGTGGTCGTTGTCGAGGCGCACACGGAACCGGCCCTCAGGCAACAGCTCGGTGATTACGCCTTCGAATTCAAGAAAGTCTTCTTTGGACATGCAGCTCCGGGGCCGAAGTTCGGCGCCTCAATAACACATCCCCGAAGAGGCGCACGCAGCGCTTCTCCGGGGATGCCGAAATTAGGCGTTCTTCAGGTTGACGGCGGATTCCTTGCCGGTGCGGCGATCCTTCTCCAGCTCGTAGGAGAGGCGCTGGCCTTCGTTGAGGCCGTTCAGCTCGGACCGCTCAACCGCGGTGATGTGGACGAACACGTCCTTGCCGCCATCTTCGGGCTGGATGAAACCATAGCCCTTGGTGGCGTTGAACCATTTGACAGTACCGACGGCCATCTCAGTCTCCGTGCGAATGAACTCCCGGGAAGAGCCCCAGAGGAGCGCCGAATTCTGAGGGGTCGGCTTCTTGGTCGTCCGCGCGCATAGCGAGGCGGAGATAGAGGCGTAGCGCGAACAGAGATCGACAAACGCTAGATGGGGGTCTAGCGCGCGGAAGTCCATCATTTTTTCCCGCGCCAGGCGAGGCCCGGCACGGCGAAAACATCAGCCTTTCGGGCTCATCAGCCCGGCGAAACGGTCGAACAGATAGAGCGAATCCGTCGGGCCGGGACTGGCCTCCGGATGGTGCTGCACCGAGAACACCGGCCGATCCTTCAGCGCGATGCCGGCGTTCGAACCGTCGAACAGCGAGACATGCGTCTCCTGCACCGGTTCGGGCAGGCTGTCACGGTCTACGGTGAATCCATGGTTCATCGACACGATCTCGACCTTGCCGGTGGTCAGGTCCTTCACCGGGTGGTTCGCCCCGTGGTGGCCCTGGTCCATCTTGGTGGTCTTGGCGCCCAAAGCGAGGGCCAGCATCTGGTGGCCGAGGCAGATGCCGAACACCGGCTTGCCGCTGTCGACCAGCTTCCTGATCTCCGGCACGGCGTATTCGCCGGTCGCGGCCGGATCGCCCGGGCCATTGGACAGCAGCACGCCGTCGGGGTTGCGAGCCAGCACCTCCTCGGCGGTGGTGGAGGCGGGCAGGACGGTGGCCCGGGCCCCGATCGAGGTCAGGGCCCGCAGGATGTTGCGCTTGATCCCGTAGTCCAGCACCACGACCTCGAACTTCGGTTCAGGGCGCGGCTGGGCGTAGCCCTCAGGCCAGGACCACAGGCCCTCGTCGAAGCTGAACGGCTGCAGGCAGGTGGCGTCCTTGGCGAGGTCGAGGCCGACCAGGCCGGTCCAGGCGCGCGCCTTGGCGAGCAGGTCGTCGAGGTCGAACTGGCCATTGGGCGAGTGGGCGATCACCGCGTGCGGCATGCCGTTCTCGCGGATCACCCGGGTCAGCTGCCGGGTGTCGACGCCGGCCAGGCCGACCATGCCGCGCCGCTTCATCCACTGGTCGAAGTCGCCGGCCTGGCCGCGGTCGGCGCGCCAGTTGGCCGGCGGAGTGGGAACCTCGCGGAAGATCGCGCCGCGGGCCGTGGTGCGGGCGCCCTGGCCGAACTGCTCCACGTCCTCCAGGTTCACCCCGACATTGCCGACGTGCGGGAAGGTGAAGGTGACGATCTGGGCCATGTAGGAGGGGTCGGTCAGGATCTCCTGGTAGCCGGTCATGGCGGTGTTGAAACACACCTCGCCGACCGCCTCGCCGGGGGCTCCGACGCCGATCCCCTGCAGGACCGTGCCGTCGGCGAGCACGAGAACGCCGGTCGCGCCGGGCATGAGCTGGGCGGGCATGGTCAGCCTCCTTCGAACGGCATGGGCGCGGGAATACGCGGGATCGGCTCCCATATAGGCGCAAACCGCGAGGGGCGCCGGGTCACAGGAGCAAACGGCCGCGTGTTTAGGGACCACGCGGGGTGCGGTCAACCACGCCCCGCTCACCGGCGGTTAACCGCTTGAGAGCCTAATCGCCGGATGGCCGAACCCGCCCGTCAGCATCCTGAAGCGTCGCCGCAGATCGGCCGGGCGCGCCTGGCGCTGATCAAGCGCCTGGCCGACGTGGTCTGCCTGCCGACCAGCCGGGTCAACGGCTTCGAACGCTCGATGACCGGCGACCTGCTGGTCGAGATGTTGCGCGAGGCCTCGCCGGCCGAGCGGCTGCGGGTGTCCAAGCGCCTGGCCAACCTCACCGACATCCCCAATCCCCTCCTGCGCCTGTTGCTGCGCGACACGCCCGAGGTCGCGCGCCCGCTGCTGGAGGACGGCGCCTCGCTCACCGACAGCGACCTGATCAGCTGCGTCCGCGACGCGGGGCCCGAGCACAGGCGGATCATCGCCGCCCGCCGCCACGTCAGCGAGATGGTGTCCGAGGCCCTGGTCGAACACCTCGAGCCCTATGTCATCGAGCCCCTGCTGCAGAACGAGGGGGTCAAATTCAGCCAGGCGGCGATCGAGACCGTGGTCGCCGCGTCGCGCTTCCATCACGCCTATATCCCGCTGCTGCTGCGCCGGGCCGAGCTGAAGCCCAGCCACGCCTATGTTCTGTTCTGGTGGGCCGAACCGGACGCGCGCCGGACTATCCTCACCCGTTTCGCGGTCTCTCGCGAAGTGCTGCAGGACGCGTCCGGGGACGTCTTCCCCCTGGCCGCCTCCGAGGGCTGGCAGGACCCGCTGGTGCGCAAGGCGCTGCAGTTCATCGAACGCCGCCAGCGCAACCGCGCCGCCATCGAAAAGAGCCCCTATTCGTCGTTGGAGGAAGCCGTCGGCCTGGCCCAGGCCGGCATGACCCGGACCCTGGCCAGCGAAATCGCCTATCTGTCGGGGCTCAAGCCCATGACCGGGGCCAAGATCATGACCGACCCGTGCGGCGAGCCCCTGGCCATCCTGTGCAAGGCCACCGGCCTGCCCCGCTCGGCCGTTCGCGCCCTGTGGCGCGGACTGAAGCGGCCCGAGACCGATTCCGAAGGCGCCCTGTGCCCGGCGCTGGAGCGGACCCTGACCGTCTACGACATGATGGCGGTGGATCGGGCCCAGACGGTGCTGCGCTACTGGAACTGGGCCCTGTCCTCGGCCCTCACCCCCACCCTGGTGCGGGCGATCCGCTCCGGCGACGACGACGCTGTGGACGAATATTCACTGCCGCAGAGGGCCGCGATGCTGGCCCTTGCCGACGATTTCGGCAGTTAAGCCTTTCAAATGACGCAAAGAACGTGGGGCATAGAAATCAGCCCCTCATGAATAATATGCGACCTCGTTCGCCCGTTGTCAGTCAACACAAAGGTCTGTAAGTGAGCCTCGGGCTCGCTATGGGCCGGCAGCGATTGTTGAGTCCCTGCGGGGGCTTTATGCGGACACGGCGAGAGCATGCAAGACCGACCTGAACTGATCGAGATGACGGCGGAAATCGTCGCCTCTTACGTAGCGTCCAACAATGTCGCCGCGGCCGACGTGCCCGGCCTGATCCAGAGCGTCCACCGCGCCCTGTCCGGCGTGGCCAGCGGCGGGGATCCGGAGCCGGCCGAGGCCAAGGAGCCCGCCGTCCCGATCAAGAAGTCGGTGACCCCCGACTTCCTGATCTGCCTGGAGGACGGTCGCAAGTTCAAGTCGCTGAAGCGCCACCTGCGCACCAAGTACAACCTCTCGCCCGAGGATTACCGGGCCAAGTGGGGGCTGGCGAAGGACTATCCGATGGTCGCCCCCAACTACGCCCGCGCCCGCTCGGACCTCGCCAAGCAGATGGGTCTGGGCCAGGGCGGCCGGAAGCCGCGCTAGGGGGCTTCGCCCCACCCCGCCGCCGGAGGGCGACCGTGGGCGAAGCTGATCCTCGCTCCCCTGTCGACCGGCGCGAGTGATCGCACGGCGGGAGACGAGCGCGCCCCTCAACCTCGGCGCGACAAATGACCTCTGCACCGAATCGAAAATCCGCTTCCCCCGATTCGCTGGTTAAGGCATCGTAAGCATCGGGATTCCAAGGGGTTGGGGAGAACTTCGAAGATGTTGGCGCAAATGGGGGTTTCCCCCTCCGCCGCTCGAAGTCACGAGGAGCTGTTCAGCTACTGGACCTCCTTGCGCGAGGAGGGCCGCCTGCCCTGCCGCGCCCAGATCGATCCGGACCGCTTCCGCCGCCACCTGCCCACAGTCAGCCTGATCGATGTGCGCCGGCATCCACGCGACTATCGCCTGCGCCTGGCCGGCACCGGCCTCTACGGCGTCTATGGCGGAGAGATCACCGGCAAGCGGCTGCAGGACGTCTATACCGACGAGGCGGCCGAGTACTGGCGCGGCGAGCTCGACAAGATCGTCGACGAGGGCCGCCCAGCGGTGGGCTGCCATTCCCTGTCGTGGCGCGGGGCCGCCCATCAGTCGATCCTGTGGATCCGCCTGCCCCTGGCCACCGACGGCAAGCGGGTCGACATGATCCTGGGCTATGATCACGTGCTCGGCGCCGGCGGCGACTACCGCGTCAGCGGCATCCGCGCGGCCTGAGGCCCGCTGGCGCCCCTACTCCAGGCGCTCCTCCAGCATCTCCAGCACCATCTGCACGCAGGCCAGCCTGACGCCGGGCCTGTCGGTCACGGTGAACCGGCAGCGGCGGTGCAGGGTCTTGCCCTCGCGCATCGCGCTGGCGAAGTGCACCAGGCCGGGGATCGACTCTGGGCCGCCCGGCCCCGCATAGCCGGTGACCGAGACCGCGATGTCGGCGGCCGAGCGTTCGATCGCGCCTTCGGCCATGGCCCGGGCCACGGGCTCCGACACGGCGCCCGGGCTCTCCAGCAAGACCGTCGGCACGCCGAGCAGCTCGTGCTTGGCCGCGTCGGTATAGGTGACGAACCCGCGATCGAAGGCGTGGCTGCACCCGGTTACGTCGGTCAGCAGGGAGGCGACGAGGCCGCCCGTACAGCTTTCCGCCGTCGCCAGGGTCAGCCCCCGGTCGCAGACACGCCTGAGCAGCCCCTCGATGCGGGCGTCCAGGGCGTCAGGCAGGGCGGGATAGAGGGTTTCGGGCATGGCGAGGTCCCAACCCCCAGCCGACGCCCGCGTTCCCCCGAGTTCAGCCCTTCCGCGCCAGGAGCCTCAGGCGGCCCACGATCATGTCCTGGGGGAACCCGTAGCCCAGCGGCTCCACGAACTGCCCGCGCCGATCGAACAGATAGATCGTCGCGGTGTGGTCCATCGTGTAGCCGCCCTCTCCCGTATCGACCTTCCGGTGATAGACCCGGTAGGCCTTGGCTGCCCGATCGACCTGCTCGACCGTGCCGGTAAAGCCCTGGATCCGCGGATCGAAGCTCGAAAGGTAGAGCTTCATCTGCTCGGGCGTGTCGCGCTCCGGGTCGACCGACACGAAGACGACGTTCAGCTTGTCCGCGTCGGGTCCCAGGGTCTTCAAGGCGGCGGTCAGCTCCGCGAGCGTGGTGGGGCACACCTCCGGGCAGAAGGTGAAGCCGAAGAACACGACCGTCGGCTTGCCGAGCAGCGACGCCTCGGTCACCGGGCGTCGCTCGGTATCGATGAGCTGGAACGGGCCGCCGATTCTGATCGAGCTTTCGGGGGCGGCCTTGGTGGCCGGTGGGGGACGGTCGCAGGCGGCGAGGGCGTAGATCAGGCCGAGGCAAAGGATGAGCGCGCGCATCAGTGGTGGCCCATCCCCGACATGGCCCCGGGCGTTGGCGCGGACCGGACCGGCGCCGTCACCACGGCCGGCGGCGCCTTGGCGAACCGCAGGGTGAGCCTCACCGTCCCGCCCGCGGCGAGCGGCGCCTTGGGTCCGATGATCATCAGGTGCTCGGCGCCGGGGCGTAGGGCCACCGCCTTGCCGGCCGGGAGGTCGAGACCGTCGATGAGACGGCGCATCCTCATCACG
>DAICXL010000089.1:0-354 GCA_027312185.1 Caulobacterales bacterium
GAGCCGCAGACCTCGCGCATCCTGGTCGAGCTGGCCAAGCGCTCGAAGCAGGTGGTGATCGGCGGCGCCTATTTCGGCGACCACGCCATCCTGATCGCCCGCGAGGTGGCCAAGAACGGCGGGACGGTCCACGCCTTCGAGCCCAACAACGAGCAGCGCGGCATGCTAAAGCGCAACGCCGAGCTGAACGGCCTGACCAATGTCACGCCGCGCCCCGAAGGCCTGTGGAACAACTCCACCACCACCCTGAAGCTCGTGGGCTACGACAGCTTCGCGGCGGCCGAGACCGCCGACGCCGGCGCCGACGACGCCTTCAAGACGGTGACCATCGCCGACTATCTGAAGGCGGCGGGC
>DAICXL010000089.1:379-9298 GCA_027312185.1 Caulobacterales bacterium
GACCAGCTCGACCTGATCGTCATCGACATCGAGGGCGCCGAACTGGCCGCCCTGGAAGGCGCCCTGCCCTTCCTCGACATGCCGGCCGGCAAGGCCCCGAACATCCTGTTCGAGGTGCACCGCCACTACGTCGACTGGTCGAACGGGCTGGAGAACACCCCGATCGTCAAGCTGCTGACCGACCGCGGCTACCAGGTCTTCGCCCTGCGCGACTTCAATTCGAACTACGACCTGTCGAACCACAAGATCGAGCTGATCCCGCTGGGTTCGATCCATCTCGAAGGTCCGCCGCACGGCTTCAACATGGTGGCCACCAAGGACCCGACGACCTTCCAGGGCGAGCTCTACGCCCAGGTGAAGGACGTCTCGCCCAAGTACCTGCGCCACAAGGACCCGGCCCTGCACCACCCCGTCGGCGGCCTGTAAGACGCCGCCCGTGGCCCGGTACACCGTCATCGGCGCATCGGGCTTCGTCGGCGCGCGGCTGGCCCGGGCGCTCCGCGCCGAGGGCCTGGATGTCTTCACGCCGGTCCGCGACGATCCTCGCCTCTACACGGAGGACCTCGGCCGGGTGTTCTATTGCGCCGGCCTGACCGCCGACTACCTGGCCAGGCCCTTCGACACTGTCGAGGCCCACGTCTCCCTGATCGCCCGCATCCTCAAGGATGCGGCGTTCGAGCGGCTGGTCTACTGCTCATCGACCCGGCTCTACGACTGGATGGGCCCGGAGGCCGGCGCCGAGGACGCGCCCCTCAGCTTGACCCCGTCGGAGCCCCGGCACCTCTATGACCTGTCCAAGGCCCTGGGGGAGAACCTGTGCCTGACCCAGAGCGGCGGCCGGGCCGCGGTGGCGCGGCTGGCCTGCGTCTGGGACTGGGCGGACGGCGCGCCGGGCTTCCTGTCGGAATGGCTGCAGAAGGCGCGGCGCACCCGCACCCTCGCGCTGGAGTCGAGCAGCGGCTACGTCCGCGACTACATCCACCTCGACGACACGGTGGAGGCGATGCGCGCCATCGCCGATTCGGATCAGAGCGCGATCTTCAACGTGGCCAGCGGCGAGAATGTCTCCAACGGCGAACTGGCGGCGACCTTCGAGGCGGCGGGTTGGTCCATCGCCCTGTCCCGCACCACCCCGGTCACGCCCGCGCCCCATTGCGACATCGCCCGCATCCAGGCGCTCGGCGTCCGGCCCGCCCTGGTGCGCGACGTCATCGCCGCGCGGTTGAAGCAGGAGGATTTCGTTGAAGCTGGTTGACCAGACCAGGGACGGCCTGATCGCCTATACCTGCGCCCAGGTGGCGAACCTCGTTCCCGACGGCCGGGGCGAGCCGCTGCGCGCGCTGATCGCGGCCCACATCGACGAGGCGCTGGAGCGGCTGAAGACCTGTATCGACCAGGTGCGCTGGTGGACGCCGGATCAGTTCAGCTATCTGCACTCCAGCCAGTACTGCATCTACCTGTACTACCTGGCCAATACGATCTGGCGCAGCGGCGGCGACCCCGGCGCCTGCGCGCGCCTGTTCCTGCTCAACAAGGCCCTGAACGGCATCGATCTGTTCTACGAGATCGAGATGCCGAAGGTGTTCTTCATCGGACACTCGGTGGGCATCGTCCTGGCCAAGGCCACCTATGGCGAGAAGCTGATCCTCTACCAGAACTCCACCGTCGGTAAGAACCACGGGGTGGCCCCGGTGCTGGGCGAGGGCGTGGTGATGTACCCCAACACCGCCATCATCGGCCGCTGCACCATTGGCGACGGCACGATCGTCTCGCAGGGGACGGGGATCGTGAACCAGGACACCCCGGGCGACTGCGTCGCCTATCCCGGGGAGAACGGCCGCCTGGTGCTCAAGCCGTCCAAGCGCGACGTGCTGGCCGACATTTTCCGTTAGCGGATCAATCCCGCGTCCGGCCGCAGTGGCCTATCGCACCTGCACGGTCGCGGCGACCATGTCGTAGAAATCCTTGGCGAAGGCCTGGGTCTGGCCGAGAGGGCTGGCGTTGATCTGCGCCCGCAGCCCGGCGCGCAGGGCCTTGCGGCGGGGCTGATCGGCGGCAAGCTTCGCTGCGGTCGCGACATAGGCCTCGTGGCTGTCGACGGCCAGGTCGCCCAGGCCCGCGTTGGTTAGAATCGAGTAGCTCAGCCGCTCGAACAGGGCCTCGCCGATCAGGCTGATCACCGGGGCCCCCATCCACAGGCTCTCGCAGGTGGTCGTGCCGCCCGTCAGGGGGGCGGTGTCGAGGGTGATGTCCATCTCGTTGTAGAACGGCAGGTGCGCGCCGCGGATCGGCTGGAAGCGAATCCGCTCCGGCGCCACACCTTCCAGGGCGAAGTGTTTGCGCATGTTCTCCCGGAAGGTGGACCCGCTGCCTTCGGGCCGCACGAACAGGAACTGGGAGTTCGGCACGGCCGCCAGCACCCTCGCCCACAGGCGCAGCAGCTCGGCGCTGTACTTGTTGGGCTGGTTGGCGGTGCCGAAGGTGATGAAACCGTTGCGCTCCTCCGGACAGGTCGGGTCCACCTCCGGCTGTTCGCGGAATTGGCCCCGGCCGAGCGCCAGCCAGGTGTGGGGCATGGTCATCGGCTTTTCGATGAGCAGGCGCGGATCGCGGGGGGTCATGTAGGGGTCGACCACGATGTAGTCGATCGCCTCGAGGCCCGCCGAGTGCGGATAGCCCAGCCAGCTCGCGCTGATCCGCGCCGGCCGATAGGCCATGACGTCGATCTTGTTCATGTGCGTCGAGCCGCCCAGCTCGATCAGCATATCGAGCTGATCGTCGGCGATCATCTGGGCGGCGTCCCGATCGGACATCGTGGGGTTCCAGCGGAACGCCTTCGACTTGGAGGCGAAGTACCTCTGGCCGGCGTCTTCGGGCCCGCGGTTGAACGAATAGCAGTAGATCTCGAACCGATCGTCGGTGAAGTCGAACAGCGGCAAGGCGAAATAGCCGACCGGGTGGTTGCGCAGGTCCGACGACAAAAGGCCGAGGCGGATCTTGCCGTCGGCGGGGCGCGGCGGGGGCCGCACGATGGGGTTCTGGTCGGCATGGGCCTGAATCGAGGCCCCCCACGTCCGATGCTGCTCGACCAGTTCGTAGCGGTCCTGGGGCGTCTCGACCCGGGCGAGGTGGCTGAGGAAGGCGGCGTGGTTGTTGGCCCTGGCCCATTCGCGGCCGAGGTCGGTGAAGCTGCCGAAAGCCTTGGCCCCCTCGAAGTCGCCGACGCGCTGGAAGATGCCACGGGCGACGAAGTTCTCGTTGCGCGGAAGCGGCCCCTCCGCGCGGGCCTTGACCAGCAGGTCGTAGGCCTCCTGGATATTGGCCCCCTCGTCGCCGAAGCGGGACCGGTCGAGGCTCTGCGCCATCTGCAGCTGGTAATCCCGGTTGGCGGGGGCCAGGTCGAGGGCGCGGCGGAAATGGGTGTTGGCTCTAGGCCGGTCGGCGTCCTGGACGGTGCGGGCGAGTTGGAAGTGGACCCAGTGGAGCGTGTCGTCCTTGGCCAGCAGGCCCTCGAGGTATTTCTCGGCGTCCTGGAAGCGGCCGGCGCGGCGCAGCACGATCGCCCGGGTCTCCATCAGCCGCACATTGCCCGGATTGGCGGCCAGGGCCCGGTCGAGGACCTCGAGGCACTCGTCGTGCAGCTGCATGCCGCTGGCGATGCTCATCCGGTCGAGCCAGGCGGTGACCAGACCGGGCTGCAGCCGAACCGCCGTTTCGAGGCGAGCGCGGGCCTTGTCCCAGTCGTGCAGGTTGCGATAGGCCGTCGCCGCCATGCGGTGGAACTCGGCGTTGTTCGGCGTCTTGCGCACCAGCTTGAGCGCGCCGTCCAGCGCCCGCGGCCCGTCCGACATGTCGTTGTAGATGTTGGTGCGGTTGATGACCGGCGCATCGCTCTTGGGATTGAGCTTGGCCGCCTCGGCCAAGGCCGACAGCGCCGCCGGATAGTTGACCAGCCGGCGATAGGCGACGCCCAGCACGTTCCACAGGTCGAAGTCCTTGCGGTAGCGCTTGAGCCCCTCTTCGCACCAGTGGCGCGCATCATCCCAGCGGCCCGCGGTGAACAGCTCGGCCGCCAGTTGGCGATAGACGGTCGCGGGCACGGCGCCGTCCGCATCCTTGATCACCTGGATCAGCAGAGACGCCCCTTCGTCGATGCGCTTGGCCTTGAAGGCTTCGGTGGCGGCGGCGAACCGGGGGTCCATGCAGCGTTCCTCTGTGACGGACAGGCGACGAGGGCATACCAGAGCGAATGTGTCCGCGCCTAGCGGCGAGGCCATCGGGCTGCCTACATCGCCGAGCTAGGATGGCCGATCTCGCGGAGACACCGACATGCGCCCGACCCCCCTCCTCGCCCTTGGCGCCGGCGCCCTGGCGCCCCTGCTGCTCGGCGCGGCGCCCGGGCCGGCCGAGATCAGGCTGGACTGGCCCGTCGCCTGCCGCGCCGGCGCCGACTGCCAGATCCAGAACTACGTCGACCACGACCCTTCGCCGGAGGCGAAGGACCAGACCTGCGGAAGCCGCACCTATGACGGCCACAAGGGCGTCGACATCCGCCTGACCAGCACCGGGGCGATGCGGCGGGGCGTCGATGTGCTGGCGGCGGCTGACGGGCGGGTGCAGGGGGGGCGCGACGGCATGGCCGACGTCTCCGTCGACCTCGGCGGGCCGCAGTCGGTCGCCGCGCGCGAATGCGGCAACGGGGTCGTCGTCGAACACGCCGGCGGCTTCGTCACCCAGTACTGCCACATGGCCCAGGGCAGCGTCCGGGTGAAGGCGGGAGACGCGGTCAAGGCCGGCCAGCCCCTGGGCAAGGTCGGTATGTCGGGGCTCAGCGATTTTCCCCACCTGCACCTTAGCGTCCGCAAGGACGGCAAGCCGGTCGATCCCTTCGCCTACGGCGCTGCGCTGGAGACCTGCGGCGCCCCGGGCCGCAGCCTGTGGCGCACGACCGTGCCCTATGAGCCCCGGGTGGTCCTGAACGCGGCCTTCGCGGGCGAAGCCTTGACCCTGGCCACCGCGGAACTGGGCCCGCCCGCGCCGCCCGCCGGCGGCGGGCCGATCCTGATCGCCTATGTCCGCGCCCTGGGCCTCAAGGGCGGCGACATGCAGTCCCTGGTCCTGCGCGGCCCGGACGGATCGGTCGTCGCGCGCAACGAGGCCCAGCCCGTACCCCGCGACCAGCCCCTGCGGCTGCTGTTCGCCGGGGCGCGCCGGCCCGCCCAGGGTTGGGCCAAGGGCCGCTACACGGCGCGCTATACGGTCAGCGCCGGCGGCCGGACGGTGCTGACCCGCGAGTTCGGGCTGACCCTCTAGTCCAGGTAGTAGCGGACGATGACGATGTGCTGGACCAGCAGGAGGGTCAGCAGGGGAAAGGCCAGCACCGCGCCGGTCAGAAGTGTCGAGACGCCGTCTCGGGCCCGGCCCTGAGGCGCCAGGGGCCGCTCGCCCTCGACCATCAGGCACAGCATCATGGCCAGGGGCAGGAAGTATCGCCCCTGCACGCCGTGGACGATCGGTCCGCCGATAGGGGTCCAGGTCAGGTAGAGCGCGCCGTGCACGAGCCCGAACCCCGCCAGGGCGGCCAGCAGGCCGGCGGCCGGAGCCCACCGCCACGGCGTGCTCAGGCCCCGGGACAGGGACAGGGCGACGGCGATGGCGAGCATGGTCCAGGCGGCCGGATAGAACGTCTCGGGCATGGGGGTGTCGAGCCAGCCAAGCACGCCGATGAACATATGAGCGTAGGGGTCGTGGTTGTTCTTCAGGGTCTCGACGGCGATGGAGAACAATTGCAGCGGATGGGCCATGAGCCAGGCCAGCTGTTGTTCGGGGTCGATCCCGGACCCGGGCAGGGTCAGGGCGGTCTGCACCGCGATCGCCGTCCACATCGTCCAGCCGATGGCGAAGGCCACCGCGGCGGCGGCGGCGATGCGGCCCCAGGCGCGCTTCTCGGTGTCGCAGGCCAGCAGCACCAGGCCGAGGGGGATGTAGGGCGGCTTGGTGGCGCCCACGAGGGCGAAGCACACCGCCGCGGCTATGACCTCGCCCCGGTTCATGGGCCGGCCCTGGTGCATCGCCCGCGAGATCGCCGCGACGCCCAGGGCGGTGACGGCGACGATCAGCCCGTCGTTGCCGAGGATCGAGAACAGGGCCGTCGACATCGGCAGCAGGAGCAGGGCGAACATGAACAATCGCGCCCGCCCGGCGATCAGCAGGGCCGTGAACCCCAGCAGGGTGCAGATGAGCGCATTGGCGGCCCTAGCCAGGTAGAGCGACTGAACCACCGGCAGGTCGAGCAGCTTGCCCAGCGCCAGCCCCCCCGCCTGGGGCAAGTAGAAGAAGGGCGGATAGATCGCCGAACCGGGGTAGCCGACGCGGGTGGTGCGGCCATCCCAGCGCGACCGGGCGGCGGCGGAGAAATCGACGGAGTCGACCTTTTCGGCGGTGTTGAAGCGGATGTTGTCGAAAGGCAGGTTCGCCTCGTAGAGCGACATGTCGGTCGGCCCGCCTGCGATCACCTGGCGCTTGGGCACCCGTTCGGCGCTGAGCTGGCCGAAGGTGACGAGGTCGACGCGGTAGGCGTGGGCCATCTCGTCCGCGCCCTGGTAAGGCGGCAGGTGCCAGACCTGGAACAGGGTCGTGATCAGGCACAGGACGAGGAACAGGTAGGGCGAGGCGGCCATGAGCCGGTCCGCGCCGAAAAAGCGCGAGCGCACGACATCAGCAGCGAGGGTCTTGCGATTCTGGCGCATGTGCCTCAGGCCGCCCCGGCCTTGGCCCTGGCGGCGCGACCGGCCCCCGCGGCCAGCACCCGCCGCTTCTCCATCGCCTCCAGGGCGCGGAGCTGGGGATGCCGGGGCGTGCGCGGGACGCTCTGGATGTCGTAGTTGAGGGCGCTGAGGCACAGCTGGACCCCGACCAGGATCGGCATGGCCGACAGCATCACCGCGCCCGCCGTCGCCGCCTGGCCCGTCACCACCGATTCCCGCCACCGATACAGGCCGAAGACCAGGCCGAAGGCCAGGCTGGCCAGTCCGGCCACCAGTTCGACCGACCCCAGGGAGAAGTCGCGCAGGTAATGCTGCACCACCACCCGCTTGGCCATGTTGCGCAGGTTGCGCACCGCGAAGCTGCCGAAGATCTTGCCGATCTTGAGGTTGCTCTCCTCGTCGCCGTAGCGGGACGACATCGGCACGTCCGCCACCACCGCCCGCTCCATGTAGAGGTGGAACAGCATGTCGGATTCGAAGAAGTAGCGCCTGGCCAGGGGGCGCTCGACGATGCGTTCGGCCAGGGTCCGCTCCAGGGCGGTGTAGCCGTTGGTCGGGTCGAACACCGTCCAATAGCCCGACGACAGCTTGGTGATGAAGGATAGGCAGGCGTTGCCGAACACCCGGACGGCCGGCATGCCGCGGGTGTCCTCGATGTTGTGGAAGCGATTGCCCTTGGCGTAGTCGGCGCGGCCCTCGGCGATGGGGGCGACGAACAGTTCGATCAGGTCGGGATCCATCTGGCCGTCGCCGTCGATCTTGATCAGCACGTCCGCCCCGCCGGCGATGGCGGCGCGGTAGCCGGTCAGGGTCGCCCCGCCCACGCCCTGGTTCTCGCCGTGACGGACCACCCGCACACGGGGGTCGGCGCAGGCTGCCTCGACCAAGCCGCCGGAATCCTCCGGGCACTTGTCGTCGACGCAGTAGATCTGGTCGACGATGGGCGGCAGGCCCTCGATCACCGCCAGGATGTGGCGGCGGACGCGGTAGCAGGGAATCACCACGGCGACCTTGAGCGGCGCCGGTTCGGCCTTGTCGTGGCGGGCGGTGGAGTACATCGGCCTATCCGCCCGGCGCCGTGCGGCCGATCAGGACCAGGCCCGCCACCAGCAGGGCCACGCCGGCCCAGTACTGCGGCGCCAGCGGCTCGCCGAGGAAGAAGCGCGACCCCAGCGGCACCAGGACGAAGGCCAGGGCCATGAACGGATAGATGCGATTCAGCGGCGCCTGCCGCAGCACCCACACCCAGGCCAGGGTCGCCGCGCCATAGACCGCCAGGGCGATGGCCAGGAGGACCAGGGCCCGCGGGTTGAGCAGGCCTTCCAGGCCGGGGCCCTTCATGGCGTTGGTCGACAGCTTGAACAGCAGCTGACCGGCGGCGATCATCACCACGCACAGGGTGGCCAGATACATGTAGGGCGGTATCCGGATCACCTGGTCTCGTCTCCCCCCAGCCAGTTCCACGCCGGCAATTCCGAAAGCATAGCGAACCGCCGAGCGTCCTGCGCATAAATCCCCCGCAGGTAGGCGACGTCGGCGTCCGTGATCGTCTGGCCGTAATCGATATCCTTGGCCACCAGTTCGCGGCGATGCTGCACCGTTCCGGCCGGCGGCGCTATACCGACAAAGTTGCAGATGCGAGTGAGTGTCGCCGTCGGATCTGCTTTCAGGGCGTCGGAGCTCAATAGAAGAACCTGTTCGCGCGGGAATATCCCGAACAGCTGCTCCAGCTGGCGAGCATAGAACCCGCGCTCGACATAGGAATAGATCCGGTGGAAGCCGGGCGCCTCGGGACTGTCGACCCGCGCCCGCCCCTCGCGGATGCACCAGGCGAAGGGCTCGCTCTCCCAGCCGCGGGCGTACTCCATCCGCCAGGGGAAGGCGGCGTGCAAGGGGCCGTAGTCCGGCCGCGACCAGTCGACGCCGGTCTCGTCGTCGAAGAAGTGGATCTCCTTGACCGGCGCCATCTGCACCGAGCCGAGGTCGTCGAGATAGGAGAAGAGCGCGGTGGTCCCGCCCTTCTGCACCCCCGCGACCAGGAACCTCACCCGAGGCGACGCCGTCATCGGTTGGCTCAGCACCATTGGGCTCAATTAGGCTTGCGGCCGAGGTACTCGAAACCGGCCGCCAGGCCTTCCTGGGCCTCGCGCGG
>DAICXL010000008.1:0-38242 GCA_027312185.1 Caulobacterales bacterium
GGTGGCCAGCGAGATCGTGCGCCAGCAGGACGCCTTCCTGGCCTATGGGGTCGAGCACCTGCGGCCGCTAAACCTGCGCAACGTCGCCGACGCCATCGGCATGCACGAGAGCACTGTCAGCCGGGTGACCTCCAACAAATATGTCTCCACCCCGCGCGGGGTGTTCGAGCTGAAGTTCTTCTTCACCTCCTCGATCCAGTCGTCCGACGGCGGCGAGGCCCACTCCGCCGAGGCCGTGCGCCACAAGATCAAGGTGTTGATCGACGCCGAGGCGCCCCAGGGCGACGTGCTCTCCGACGACCGCATCGTCGAGATCCTGAAGGAGACCGGGGTCGACATCGCCCGCCGCACCGTCGCCAAGTACCGGGAGGCGATGCGCATTCCGTCTTCGGTGGAGCGGCGGCGTCAGTTGAAAGAAGCTTGCTGAAACACGTTCGCGCCCTTGGTGCGCCAGCGTCGCGCGCATAGATCATAGGGCGATGGCGGACTCCCTTTCTGAATTGCTGCAGGGCCTGACCGAAGGTCCGCCTGGACCTGTCCGCGTGCGCGACATGGTCGACCATTTCGGTCATCGGGCCTTCGGGGCGATGCTGTTCGCCTTCTCGGTGCCCAACTTGCTCCCCTTGCCGCCCGGCTCCTCGACCTTCCTCGGCATGCCGCTGGTGCTGCTGTCGCCCCAGCTGGCCCTGGGGGTGAAAAGCCCCTGGCTGCCCCGGGCCGTGACCGAGCGCACCATCGAGCGCCAGACCCTGAAGCGGGCCTTCGACAGGATCATCCCGCACCTGCGCAAGGTGGAGCGGCTGTGCGCCCCGCGCCTGTCCTTCATGTTCGGGCCGATCGGCGACCGGCTGATCGGCCTGGTCTGCTTCCTGCTGGCCCTCGTGCTGATCCTGCCCATTCCACTCGGCAATATGCTGCCCGCCGCGGCCGTGGCGGTGTTCGCGCTCGGCCTCACCCAGCGCGATGGAGCCATGGTCCTCCTGGGGTACCTGATGACCGGGATCAGCGTCGGCGTCCTGGTGCTGAGCGCCAGCGCGGTGGTCGCCGCCGTGCAACACCTCGCGCGAATTTTCGGCGTATGATGCGTTGAGCGGGTCCTGAACCTAGGCCCGCGGGACGCGTTGCACATCCGGTGGGCGCCCGCTTTCCAGCGCCCGGCTCCAGTACAGGCGAGGCCCAAATGACCGTCACGAACCCTCCCGCCACCCTCGAAATGAATGTTCAGGTCTCCGGCAGGCGCGTGGATGTGGGGGACGCCCTGCGCACCCGCATCACCGACGAATTGACCGCCGGTGTGGGCAAGTTCTTCGAGCGCGGGGGCAGCGCCGAAGTGGTGGTCAGCCGCGACGGACACGGGTTCTGCGTCGACGTCGTGGTGCTCCTGGCGTCGGGCCAGCAGCTGGTCGCCAGCGGCATGGGCGGCGACGCCCACGCCGCCTTCTCCGACGCCCTGGGAAAGATGGAGACCCGCATCCGCCGCTATAAGCGCCGGCTCAAGAACCACCACCAGCACCCCGGCGCCCGCCAGGTCGAGGCCGCCGCCTACACGGTGCTGCGCGCGCCCGACGACGAGGACGAGGACGATGGCGAGTGGGGGGTGGATGGCTCCGCGGGCGACGGCGCCCCAGCCGCCGCGATCATCGCCGAGAGCCAGTCGAACGTGAAGACCCTGACCGTCTCCATGGCTGTGCTGGAGCTCGACCTGATCGAGGCCCCCGTCGTGCTGTTCCGCAACGCCGCCCACGGCGGCCTGTCGGTGGTCTACCGGCGGGCCGACGGCAACATCGGCTGGATAGATCCCGAGCGCACCCGCGCTTCCGGAGGCGCCGCGGCCGCCTGATCGCTGTTCACCCCAACTCTGCCTCTTGATCGGCGGAGCTTCTCGGCGCATTCGCGCGTTCGAGGGGCTCCGTCCGTTCGACGGGACCGCGTGGAATCAGAGACGAATGGACATCGGCGAGTGGCTTGACCGGGACGCGATCGCCTATCGCGCCGGTGCGACCAACAAGCGCCAGGCCCTGGGCGCCGCCGCCGAGCTCGGCGGCCGGTCCTTTGGCCTGGATTCGGGCGAGATCCTCGACGCCCTGATGGAGCGCGAGCAGGAAGGCTCCACCGGCGTCGGACACGGGGTGGCGGTGCCGCACGCCCGCCTCACCGGGCTGGAGCGCCTGCGCGCGGTGTTCGTGCGCCTGGAGCAGCCGATCGAGTTCGATGCGGTGGACGACCAGCCGGTCGACCTGCTGTTCGCCCTGTTCGCCCCCGCCGAGGCCGGCTCGGAGCACCTCAGGGCCCTGGCCCGCGCCTCGCGGCTGCTGCGCCGCGGCGACCTGCGCGAACGCCTGCGCCAGGCCCGCTCGGCCGACGCCATCTACGCCCTGCTGGTCCAGGACGCCGAACCTTCGGCGGCGTAGGGACTGTCCGCTACACGGGCGGTCAATTCACCAGGATCGTACCGATCAGCACCTTGGCGCCGGGTTTGCCGAGCACCAGATCGGTGGCGCGCTGCAGGGCGGTGGCGATGATGTCAGGGCTCGGCGGCTGGCCGCTGGGAACGGCCGTCGCATAGGTCAGCAGGAAGCGCACATAGGCGTCGCGCAACCGCGGCAGCGAGGCCTCGGCGCGGCTGCGCAGCGCCCCATCGGCGACATCGAGGCCGCATTCCACCGTCAGGACGCCGCGCCGGCCGTTAGGCCTGATCATGGTGGCGGTGAGCGCCTGGACCGGCACGAAGGATTCCCCCCCGCCCTTCTTCTTCTCGCCCCCCGCCGCCGCGGCAAGGGCTGGCGCGGCCTGGAGGAGCAGGAGCATGGCGGTCAGGGCCGCCAAGACGATCAGGGGAGGGGCGCGTCGCATGCTTGGCCGCCAAGTGTCAGGGACAGGCGGATCCTGTCCCTGTTCGGCGATTCAGCCAAGCGCCGCGCGGCTCAGTGCACGGAAACCGGCGCCAGTTCATGGGCGACCGCCGCCGCGAAGGCGGACTCCCGGTCGGCCAGCACGGCCAGGCGCGCGCCATCGGCCCGGTGCAGGGCATAGAGCGTCTGGTCGGGATGGAGCTCGAAGCGGTCGAACGCCTCGTCGCCCGCCCCCAGGACTTCCTTGGCCTTGATCTCCCGGACATAGACTAAGTCCGGACCGCCAAGGGCGGCGAAGGCTTCATTCGATATCGAGTGCGTCATCATTAGACCGCCTCCTGTACTTGCTAACGTCCGCAGCGACGACTGGTTCAGCCCGCCGTGCGGATGGGGACATGCTTGACCGTGCTCGAGGGCTCGGGCCGGGCGACGTCGATGTGGAGCAGGCCGTGCTCCAGAAGCGCGCCCGACACCTCCATCCCGTCCGCCAGGACGAAGCTCCGGATGAAGCTCCGCGCGGCGATTCCGCGGTGGAGGAAGGCGGATTGCTCCCGGCCATCTCCGTCTCGCCGGCCGGCGACCACCAACTGGCGGCCTTCGACCGAGACCTGGAGCTGGTCGGTTGAGAAACCGGCCACCGCCAAGCTGATCCGCACCCCGCCGTCGTCCGCCTGTTCCACGTTGTATGGCGGATAGGCTTCCGACGCGGCCTTGGCGGCGCGCTCTATCAGAGCTCGGGTATGTTCGAAGCCAAGCAGATAGGGGCTGTCGAACAGCGGTTGCCGGGTCATGGCGGGTCCTTGGCGAAGTCCTCGGGTCAAGCGACTTGCCCGCGAGCGCCCCACCCTTGCTAGGCGTGGGACCTCCCGCGGCTTGCCTTATGTGAGCACTGCTCCGCCCCGCTTCAATGGCCGCGGCCCCGCCGGCGCTTGCGCGACAGCCCCGGCGGCGGCGTCTATAGGGGGCCATGGACCCTAACGCCCCCGCCGAACCGGCGGCCCCAGCCGCGTCCCCGCCGTCCAAGCCGGGTTTCGGCGAGATGGCGCCGCCCTTCACCGTCGCCTCCGACATCAACCCCGAGTTCATGCTCCGCAGCCTCGGGGGAACGTGGCTGGTGCTGATGTTCTTCGGCTCGCTCGGCCACGAACCGTCCCGCCTGGCTCATGAGCGCATCCTCGCCCGCCGCGCCCTTTTCGACGACCGCCGGGCCCAGTTCTTCGGCGTTTCGGTAGATCCGGCCGACAAGGCTCAACGCGGCGTCAGGAACGCCTTGCCCGGCCTGCGCTACTTCTGGGACTACGACCAGGCGGTCAGCCGGCTCTACGGCGCAGTGATCCCGGGCGGCTATGCGCCCACCGCCTTCCTGATCGACGCCAACCTGCGTATCGTCGCGTCTGAATCGATCTCGCGCGTCGATGTCCTGCTCGACCGGCTTGAGGCCCAGCTGCTCCAGCCGGCGGCCGAGACGCCCGCCCCCGTCCTCACCGTCCCCCGCGTTCTGGAGCCGGCGTTCTGCCGCCGGTTGATCGACCTCTACGCCGCCCAGGGCGGCCGCGCCTCCGGCTTCATGCTCCAGGTCGGCGACCAGACCGTGGCTGTGCTCGACGACAAGGTGAAGAAGCGCCGCGACGTCAGCATCACCGACAACGACCTGATCCAGGGTCTGCGGGCGCGGCTGCATCGGCGTCTGATCCCGATGATCGAGCAGGCCTTCATGTGGCGGGCCACGCGGATCGAGCGTTACATCGTCGCCTGTTATTCGGCCGACGACGCCGGCTTCTTCAGTCGGCACCGGGACAACACCACGCTCGGCACGGCCCATCGCCGCTTCGCCGTGAGCATCAATCTCAACGACGACTTCGACGGCGGCGACCTGCGCTTCCCGGAGTTCGGCATGCGCACCCACCGGCCGCCGGCGGGCGGGGCGACGGTGTTCAGCTGCAGCCTGCTGCACGAGGCGACCCCGGTCACCCGCGGCGTCCGCTACGCCACCCTGCCTTTCCTTTATGATGAGGCGGGGGCCGCCATCCGCCAGGCCAACGCCGGCGCGGTGGTCCGCCTCGAGGACGCCGGGCTGGAGTGACTTTTTCGGGTCAGGGCTCTAGGTGGGGCGCCAGCCGAACACCGCCAGCGTCACGAAGAATCCCACGACGAAGGCGATGGGGATGGCCCAGCCCTGGCGGATCCACGCCCCGGTCGATCGCGCCTCGGGGAAGAGGCTGGTGATCGCCACCCCCGCCGATGATCCGAACCAGATCATCGAGCCGCCGATCCCCACCGAATAGGCGAGCAGCCCCCAGTCGTAGCCCCCCTGCTGCAGCGCCAGGGCGGTGAGGGGGATGTTGTCGAACACCGCCGCGACGAAGCCGATGCCCAGGGTCGATGGCCAGCTGGGCGTCGGCAACCTGTCCACCGGCATCAGGGAAGCAGCCGCCACCAGGGCGACCAGGAACGTCGCCCCCAGCGCCGCAGCCGGCAGGACGCCCCAGTCGGGACGGCGGACGAGCGCGGTCGCGACCAGGGCGACCCAGAGGGCCAGGCCCAGCGCCGGAACCGTCGCCTCGAGGTGCGGGAAGAAGGCGGAGACAGCGATGTTGGTGGCGACCAGGGTGAGCAGGATCACGCCCACTATGGCCAGGCGGGCCCGGTCCACCCGCACGCCGGAAGGGGCGCGGCGCTCGATGGGCGAGAAGCGCTGCTGCTGCAGGGCCGCGGGCAGGCCGAAGATCAGCAGGGCGACGCCGGCGCCGAGGAAGGCGTCAGCGACCTGGACCGGGGAGACGCCGCTGATCCACATCATGGTGGTGGTGGTGTCGCCGAGCACGCTGCCGGCGCCGCCGGCGTTCGACGCCGCGACGATCGCGGCCACATAGCCCACGCTGACCCGGCCCTCATAGACGTGCTTGGCCACCACGCCGCCGATGATCGCGCCGGCGATGTTGTCGAGGAAGATCGACAGCGCGAACACCATGACCAGCAGGACGAAGCCGCCGAACCAATTGTCGGGCAGGAAGGCGGGCATCACCTCCGGCGCCTGGCTGGTTTCGAACTGGTTCGACAGAAGGGCGAAGCCGGTCAGGAGCAGCATGAGGTTGGCGAGCAGCACCCATTCGTGGCCGAAGTGGGAGACTAGGCCCGCTGTCCCTTCGGGTGTGAACCCGGCCGTATAGGCCAGGATGACCCCGAGGCCGGTCAGGGCGATGGGAAGGGCGTGGTGATGGAACACGCCCACCCCCGCCAGGGTGATCCCGAACAGGAAGAACTCTATCGGTATACCGAAAATCTGCACCTGCGCCCCCGACCCGCCTAGAGCCTTCTAGGGCAGATGGAATCATCTGACCCGTTCAAAAGCTCGCTCTTCAGCATAACGATACGGTCGGCGCCGCCGCCAAGCGAGGCTGGCCGGTTCGCGGACCTCGGGCTAGGCTGCCATCGGCTGCGCCACACCCTTCCCCCGAAAGGACCTACTATGAAATCTCCGCTTCTGGCCGGGCTCTGCCTGGCCGCCGTGCTGACGGCCACCGGCGCCGCGGCCGCGACCGCCCCTCCCGCCAACGTCGCCGCGGCCATGGCCGATCCCGCCCGCTCCGCCGCCGACAAGGCCCTCGACGGCCCGCGCAAGGCCGCCGAGATCCTCGCCTTCACCGGGGTGAAGCCCGGGGACAAGGTGGCCGACATCTATCCGGGCGGCGGCTACTACACCCGCCTGTTCTCCAAGGCGGTGGGGCCGACGGGCAAGGTCTACGGCGCCTTCAAGACGGTCTCGGCCAACGCCGCCAAGCTGGACGACGACCCCGCCTTCGCCAACGTCTCGGTCATCGGCGGCGAGTGGACGGCGATGAAGCCGGAGCCGCTCGACCTCATCTTCAATTCCCAGTTCTACCACGACCTCTACAATCCCGAGTATGGGGCGGCCGGCGGGCCGGCGGCCATGCCGACCATCAACAAGGCCTTCTTCGACGCCCTCAAGCCGGGCGGGACCTATGTGGTGATCGACCACGCCTCTGCCGCCGGATCGGGCGAGAAGGACGTCGGGACCCTGCACCGCATCGACGAGGAGGCCGTGGTCAAGGGCCTGACCGGCGTCGGCTTCGTGCTGGAGGGCCGCTCCCAGGCCCTGCGCAACCCCGCCGACCCGCGCACGGCCAACGTCTTCGACCCGTCGATCCGCGGCAAGACCGACCAGTTCGTCCTGAAGTTCAGGAAACCGGCGCGATAGGCGGCGAAACCAAAAAGGGCCCGGCGTCGCCGCCGGGCCCTTCGATGGTTGGTGGAGCTAAGCGGAGTCGAACCGCTGACCTCTTGAATGCCATTCAAGCGCTCTACCAGCTGAGCTATAGCCCCGGAAAACCGGAATTCTTCTGCGCGGTCCGTCTGGTCGCCGCCGACATCGTCGTCGGGGGCCGGACCGCAAGGCGGCGGAACCTATGTCAGGCCCACACCGATATCAAGCCGTCCGCGACCGTCTTTTTTCGGTCGCGGCTTAAGGCCTAGCGCTCCTCCCGCTCGTCGTCGGGAAGGCCCTCGATCTCGTCCTCGGGGAAGTCGTCGTCTTCCTCTTCCTCGAGGAAGGGCACGTCCTCCGCATCGTCTTCCTCGAGAGGCACATCCTCTTCGAAATCGACGCCCAGGTCGGGCTCGGCGGGCTCAGGCTTGACGGCGTCGTCCTCGGCGTCGTCGGTCTCGATCGGATCGGCCTCGACGGCTTCATCGACCTCGGGGGTCTCCTCGACCTCGTCCTCGAAGCCGTCGGGCTCGTCGGGGTCGCGAACCTTCTTCTTCTCCTCGACCTCCTCCTCGGCTTCGTAATCCGCAGGGGTGGCGCGCGCGCGGACCCGGCGCGAACGCAGGGCCTCTTCGGGGTCGAAGGACGCGCCGCACTTAGGACAGACAGCCGGCCGCCGGCCCAAGTCGTAGAACTTGGTCTGGCAGCTGGGGCAAATCTGTTTGGCGCCGAGTTCCGGATTGGCCAAGGCCGACCTCTTGCTAGGGTACGCGCTCCGAAGGGGAACCGCGAAAAGCGGCGGCTCCCTTGCCATGCGCACAGGTCGCTGTCAAAGCGCGGTTTCACGCCGCGCGCAAAGTCGTCCCAGGAACCCATGCAGGATTTCATCATCGCCGTCGATGGCCCGGCCGCTTCGGGCAAGGGAACCGTGGCCGGCGGCTTGGCCCGTGACCTCGATCTGCCCTACCTCGACACCGGAATCCTGTACCGCGCCGTGGGCGTCGGGGTGCTGGCCCAGGGCTCCGATCCGGGCGACGCCGCCGCGGCCGCCGAGGTCGCCGCCAGGCTGCGCATCGAGGCGATCGACGCCGAAGCGATCCGCACCGCCGCCGCCGGCGAGGCGGCCAGCCGGGTCGCCGCTCACCCCGAAGTGCGGCGGGCGCTGAACGCCCTGCAGCGCGACTTCGCCCTCCAGCCCGGCGGCGCGGTGCTGGACGGGCGAGACATCGGCACGGTGATCGCGCCTGACGCCGGCGCCAAGCTGTTCGTCACCGCCAGCCCGGAGGCCCGCGCCGAGCGACGCTGGAAGCAGTTGCGGGGCCAGGGTGAAGACCTCCCCCTGGAGGCGGTGCTCGACGACATCCGCCGCCGCGACGAGCGCGACAGCGGGCGGGCGACCGCCCCCCTCGTACAGGCGCCCGACGCGGTCTTGCTCGACACCACCGATTTGAGTATATCCCAGGCCGCCGATGCGGCCCGCCGCATCGTCGAGGCGGCGCGCGCTCGCTGGGTCTCTCTTCGCTGAGAAGGCCTTGAGCAAATCCAACCGCGCCTTTTCCTCGTACGGCCGCGGGCAACCTACCAGATCGTCACGGACGTCTTGCGGCCCAGGCCGAAGGACTCGCCGTGGTTTCGGCTTCAACCCTCAACCTGGTCGGAGACGCCCCGAGACGGGGACGCACGACCTTTTATACGTTCGGAGACACCTCCTTGGCTGACGACATGAGCATGAACCCCTCGCGCGACGAGTTCGCCGCGCTTCTCGACGAAACCCTGGCCGGCCGCGACATCATCGAAGGCTCGGTGGTGCAGGGCCTGGTCCGCGGCATCGAAAAGGACTTCGTCCTGGTCGACGTCGGCCTGAAGACCGAAGGCCGCATCTCCGTGAAGGAGTTCCAGGGCATCGACGGCGGCGGCGTGCCGAAGGTCGGCGACACCGTGGAGGTCTATCTGGAGCGCGTCGAGAACGCGATGGGCGAGGCGGTCATCAGCCGCGAGAAGGCCAAGCGCGAAGAGGCCTGGACCCGCCTGGAAGGCGTCTACGCCAAGCAGGAGCCGGTCATGGGCTCCATCGTCGGCCGGGTTAAGGGCGGCTTCACCGTCGACCTCGGCGGCGCCTCGGCCTTCCTGCCCGGTTCGCAGGTCGACATCCGCCCCGTGCGCGACGTGGGCCCGCTGATGGGCAAGGAACAGCCCTTCGCGATCCTGAAGATGGACCGCCCGCGCGGCAACATCGTCGTCTCGCGCCGCGCCATCCTGGAAGAAGCCCGCGCCGAACAGCGCACCGAGCTGGTCAGCCAGCTGGCCGAGGGCGAAGTCCGCGAAGGCGTGGTCAAGAACATCACCGACTACGGCGCGTTCGTGGACCTGGGCGGCATCGACGGCCTGCTGCACGTCACCGACATGAGCTGGAAGCGCGTCTCGCACCCCAGCCAGGTCCTGGCCGTGGGCGACACCGTCAAGGTGCAGATCGTCAAGATCAACCCCGACACCCAGCGCATCTCGCTCGGCATGAAGCAGCTCCAGGCCGATCCCTGGGACGGCGTGGAAGCCAAGTACCCGGTCGGCGCGAAGTTCACCGGCCGCATCACCAACATCACCGACTACGGCGCCTTCGTGGAGCTGGAAGCCGGCGTTGAAGGCCTGGTCCACGTTTCGGAAATGTCCTGGACCAAGAAGAACGTCCACCCGGGCAAGATCGTCTCCACCTCGCAAGAGGTCGACGTGGTCGTGCTGGACGTCGACGCCTCCAAGCGCCGCGTGTCGCTGGGCCTGAAGCAGGCCATGTCCAATCCGTGGGAGGCCTTCACCGCCGCCCATCCGATCGGCTCGACGGTCGAAGGCGAGGTCAAGAACACCACCGAATTCGGTCTGTTCATCGGCCTCGACAACGACATCGACGGCATGGTCCACCTCTCGGACATCGACTGGAACACCCCGGGCGAAGAAGCCGTCCAGAAGTACCGTCGCGGCGAGACCGTGAAGGCCAAGGTGCTCGACGTTGACGTCGAGAAGGAACGCATCTCGCTCGGCATCAAGCAGCTGGGCGGCGATCCGATGACCGGCGACAGCTTCCGCAAGGGCCAGACCGTCACCGTCACCATCACCGAGGTCACCTCGGGCGGCCTGGAAGTCCGCTTCGGCGAGGAAGACGCTCCCATGGGCGCCTTCATCCGCAAGTCGGACCTCAGCCGCGATCGCTCCGAGCAGCGCCCCGAGCGCTACGCGGTCGGCGACCGCCTCGACGCCCAGATCACCAACGTCGACAAGGCGGCCCGCCGGGTCTCCCTGTCGGTCAAGGCTCTGGAGATGGCCGAGGACAAGGCGGCGATCGAGCAGTTCGGTTCGTCCGACAGCGGCGCGTCCCTGGGCGACATCCTCGGCGCGGCCCTGCGCGACAAGGCCAAGGCCGGCAAGGAGTAGTCCCTCGCCACATCGCTAGCATCAGGCCCCGCGGGATCCGTCCCGCGGGGTTTTTTGTCGCGTCGCCGACATATGCTTAAGCGCTTGAAGCGCTGCGGTAAAAGAGCGATGGTCCCGCCCAGACGGGGGCGTCCTATGATAAAATCCGAGCTGATATCCAGGCTTGCCGCCGAGAACCCTCACCTCACCCAGAAGGACGTCGAGCGGGTCGTCGGGGTCATCCTCGACCGCATGACCGAGGCCCTGGTCGATGGCGGACGGGTCGAGCTGCGCGGTTTCGGGGCCTTTTCCGTTCGTTCCCGCCCCGCCCGGGCCGGGCGCAATCCCCGCACCGGCGCGGCGGTCGATGTTCGCGCCAAGGCGGTTCCCTTCTTCAAGAGCGGCAAGGAGCTGCGCGAGCGGCTCAACGCCGGAGGCGATGCGTGAGTGATGTCATCAAGCTGCCCAAGGTGAAGCTGGTCGGCGAGTTCCGCCAGTTCATCGCCCGGGGCAACGTCATAGACCTGGCCGTCGGCGTGATCATCGGGGCGGCTTTCGGCAAGATCGTCACCAGCCTGGTCGAACAGATCATCATGCCGCCGATCGGGCTGCTGATCGGCCGGGTCGATTTCTCGGATCTCAAGTGGGTGCTGACCCCCGCCAACCCGGCCATCGAGCAGGCCGAGGTCGCCATCGGTTACGGCGCCTTCCTGAACACCTGCATCCAGTTCCTGATCGTGGCCTTCGCGGTCTTCATGCTGGTCAAGCTGGTCAATTCCATGCGCCGCCAGGAAGCCGAACACCCGGTGGCGCCGCCCGCGCCGACGCCGACCGAAACCCTGCTGACCGAAATCCGCGACCTGCTGGCGACAAAATGAACCTTCTTCCCGTGGGGGAGGAAGATCAGGCCAGCTTCAGTCCCTCGCGGTGCATGGCCCGCGTCAGATGCGCGTTCTCTCGGGCGGTCAGCCGCGCCTGTAGCGCCGGGAAGACGATTTCCTCCTCCTCGCGCACGTGCTCGCCGATCAGCTTGTGCAGGCCCCGCGCCGTCCCCAGCCACCGGGGGTCGTCCTTGGCCATCTCCGACAGGCTATGCATCAGGCTCTTCATCTCGAAGTGCTCGGAGGCGAGGTGCTTGGGCGTTTCGGCCCGGCCGCCGGCGAGCAGGGCCGGATAGATCACGTGCTCCTCCTCGAACTGGTGCTTGGCCAGGGCGTAGACGATCTTGGAAAACAGCAGCTGGCGCTTGGCCGTTTCGTCCTCGCTGGTCTCGAGCAGCACCTTGAACAGGCCGTCGACCAGCTTGTGATCGGCCTTGAGCGCCGCGAACCAGTCGCCCGCAAGGCCGGTCGTCGCCTGCATGGCGACCTTACGGGCCCCCAGCATCGCCACCCCGGCCACAAAGCCCAGGGCCGCGACGCCGGCCAGCTTGGGCCACCCGCCGCGTCCCGCCGCCCGCGCCGCGCGCGCCAGATCCTCCGCGCGGTCGCCGAGCCGTGAACGGGCCGCTGCGGTTCCGCCGACGAACCGATCGCGAACCTCGCCGATCAGGTGACGTGAGTCGTTGAGAACCAGGGTCACGGGCCGCACTCCTTATCGAAACATGTCCGCCAACAACCCCTCCCCGCCGCCACAGTTCCGGCCGTCGCCCTTGCGCAAACCGTAGCTGTCGGCCACATCCGGCCCATGGCCAGGGCGAAGATCTGCGGGTTGACCACCCCCGAAACGGTGCAGGCGGCGCTGGATGGCGGCGCGGCCTATCTCGGATTCAACTTTTTCCCGCCGAGCCCTCGCGCCATCCTTCCCGAGGCCGCCGCCGCCCTGGCCCAGGCCGTGCGCGGCAAGGCCCAGATCGTGGCCGTGACCGTCGACCCGGACGACGCGCTCCTGGACCACCTGGCCCGCACCCTGCGCCCCGACCTGATCCAGCTCCACGGCGAGGAGACGGCCATGCGGGCGGCCGAGGTGCGGGCGCGCACCGGCGCCGAGGTCATCAAGGTCATCCCCGTTTCGGACGTTCATGACCTGGACAGGGCCAAGGCCTTCGACGGCGCCGCCGACCAGCTCATGTTCGACACCAAGGCCCCCAAGGACGCCGCCCTGCCCGGCGGCAATGGCGTCCGCTTCGACTGGACCCTCACCCAGGGCCGCCGCTTCGAGCGCCCCTGGTTCCTGGCCGGCGGGCTCGACCCCTGGAACGTGGCCGAGGCGATCAGCGCCTCGGGCGCGCCGCTGGTGGACGTTTCCTCTGGCGTGGAGCGAGGGCCGGGCTATAAGGACCCCCGCCTGATTTCGGCCTTCCTGGACGCGGTCCGCCGCGCTTGAGCAGCTCCTCGCCAGTGACAGTCATCCGCCCCAACGACTATTCCTCCCAGCCCGACGCCCAGGGCCGCTTCGGCGAGTTCGGCGGCCGCTACGTGGCCGAGACGCTCATGCCGCCGGTGCTGGAGCTGGAGCGCGCCTATGCCGAGGCCCGCGCCGACCCGGCCTTCCAGGCCGAGCTCGACGGCTACCTGACCCACTACGTCGGCCGGCCCTCGCCGCTCTATTTCGCCGAGCGGCTGACCGAGCATTTCGGCGGCGCCAAGATCTATCTGAAGCGCGAGGAGCTGAATCACACCGGCGCGCACAAGATCAACAACTGCATGGGCCAGATCCTGCTGGCCATGCGGATGGGCAAGACCCGCATCATCGCCGAGACCGGCGCCGGCCAGCACGGGGTGGCCACCGCCACCGTCTGCGCCCGCTTCGGCCTGCCTTGCGTCGTCTACATGGGCGCGGTCGACGTGGAGCGGCAAAAGCCCAACGTCTTCCGCATGAACCTGTTGGGCGCCGAAGTGCGTCCGGTCACCTCGGGCGCGGCGACCCTCAAGGACGCCATGAACGAGGCCCTGCGCGACTGGGTCACCAACGTCCACGACACCTACTACCTGATCGGCACCGCCGCCGGCCCGCACCCTTATCCGGCCATGGTCCGAGACTTCCAGTCGGTGATCGGGACCGAGGCCCGGGCCCAGATCCTGGAGATGGAAGGCCGCCTGCCGGACGCCATCGTCGCCTGCGTCGGCGGCGGCTCCAATGCGCTCGGCCTGTTCCACCCCTTCCTCGGCGACGAGACGGTGAAGATCATCGGGGTCGAGGCGGCCGGCGACGGCATGCACACCACCCGCCACGCCGCGGCGATCAGCGGCGGCCGGCCCGGCGTCCTGCACGGCAACAAGACCTATTTGCTCCAGGACGAGGAGGGCCAGATCCTGGAGGCCCACTCCATCTCCGCCGGCCTCGACTATCCCGGCATCGGTCCCGAGCTGTCCTGGCTGGCCGACGTCGGCCGGGCCCAGTACCTGACCACCACCGATGACGAGGCCCTGGCCGCCTTCCAGCTGTGCGCCAAGCTCGAAGGCATCATCCCCGCGCTGGAATCGGCCCACGCCATCGCCCGCCTGGGCGAGATCGCCCGCGACATCGGCAAGGACGGCGTCGTGGTGATGAATCTGTCCGGCCGGGGCGACAAGGACGTGGCCACCGTCGCCGCCGCCATGGGCGCCCAGGGGATCGGGGGCATCCTGTGAGCCGGATCGACGCCCGCTTCGCAAGCTTGCGCGCCCAAGACCGCGCCGCCTTCGTCGCCTATGTCATGGGCGGCGACCCCGACCTCGAGACCAGCTTCGAGATCCTCAAGGGCCTGCCCGGCGCCGGCGCCGACATCATCGAGCTGGGCTTTCCCTTCTCCGATCCCATGGCCGAAGGCCCGCCGATCCAGCGCGCCGGCCAGCGGGCCCTCAAGGCCGGGACCAAGCTGAAGTCCGTGCTGGAGCTGGCCCGACGCTTCCGCGAGACCGACGCCGACACGCCGGTGATCCTGATGGGCTACCTCAATCCGGTGATGAGTTGGGGTTACGACGCCTTCGCGCGCGATTGCGCCGCCGCCGGCATCGACGGCCTGATCATCGTCGATTGCCCGCCCGAAGAGGCCGAGGCCCTGGCCGACGCCCTCGACGCCGCCCACCTGTCGCTGATCCGCCTCGCCACGCCGACCACGGACGACGCGCGGATGAAGGTGGTGGCCAGCCGGACCTCGGGCTTCGTCTACTACGTCGCCGTCACGGGCGTGACCGGGGCCAAGGAGGCCGACGCCGCCGAGGTCGCCCCGGCGGTGGCCCGGGTCCGCGCCGCGACCGGGCTTCCCGTCGCGGTCGGCTTCGGCATCAAGACCCCCGAGCGCGCGGCGGCCATCGCCCGCATCGCCGACGCCGCCGTGGTCGGCTCGGCCCTGGTCGACCAGGTGGCCGCGGCGATCGCGGCCGGCGAAGACCCCAAGACCAGGGTGCTGGCCTCGGTGGCGGCGCTCGCCCAGGCCGTGCGCGGCGCCCGCGCCAAGGCCCCGGCCTAAAGGAAGCACGCCTATGGCGGATCGCGACGACAAGGCCCATCCTGACAAGGCCCAGGCCGACAAGGTCCAGATCGACAAAGCCCAGACCGAGAAGGTCTCGATCGAAAAGCCTCCCGAGCGCCCCAAGCGTGGCGGCTGGCTGGCGCGCTTCGCGCCCGGCGTGCGCAATCTGAAGAAGCAGGGCGCCGACACGCCCGAGAACCTCTGGGTCAAATGCCCGGACAGCGGCGAGATGATCTATCGCCCCGACCTGGAGGCCGCCCTGTGGGTGACCCCGGCCGGCCGGCACATGCGGGTCGGCGCCGCCCTGCGGCTGCGCTACACTTTCGACGCCGGCGTGTGGGAGGCCCTGCCCGCCCCGGCCGTGCCCGAAGACCCGCTGAGCTTCTCCGACGACAAGCCCTATCCCGACCGTCTCGCCATCGCCCGCAAAGCTACCGGGACCCCTGATGCGGTCTCCATCGGCTATGGCCTGATCCGCACGGTTCCGGCCGTCGCCATGGTCCAGGATTTCGCCTTCATGGGGGGCTCGCTGGGCATGGCCGCGGGCGAGGGCTTCGTGGCGGCCGCCGAGGCGGCCGTGGCGCGCAGCTGTCCGCTGGTGGCCTTCACCGCCGCGGGGGGCGCGCGCATGCAGGAAGGGGCCCTGTCCCTGATGCAGATGGCGCGCACCACCATCGCCATCCAGCACCTCAAGGCCGCCGGCCTGCCCTATGTGGTCGTGCTGACCGACCCCACCACCGGCGGGGTCACCGCCTCCTACGCCATGCTGGGCGACGTCCACCTGGCCGAGCCCGGCGCCCTGATCGGCTTCGCCGGTCCCCGGGTGATCGAGCAGACCATCCGCGAGACCCTGCCCCCCGGCTTCCAGCGCTCCGAGTACCTGTTGGAGAAGGGGATGGTCGACAAGGTGGTGGCCCGCAAGGACCTGCCCGACGTGCTGGGCTCGCTGCTCACCACCCTGATGATGGGCCGGGCGACCCGCGTCGCGGCCGCGCCCAGCGCCGCCTAGATGAGCGACTATCTTCGCGCCCACGATCGGGTGCTGGAGCGCTTCAAGGGCCTGCACAAGAAGGCCATCGACCTCAGCCTCGATCGCATGCAGCGCCTGTGCGCCGTGCTCGGCGACCCGCAAAGGCGCCTGCCGCCCGTCGTCCATGTCGCCGGCACCAACGGCAAGGGGTCGACCATCGCCACCCTGCGGGCCGTGGCCGAGGCCGCCGGCCTGTCGGTCCACGTCTTCTCCTCGCCCCATCTGGTCCGTTTCGCCGAGCGGATACGGCTGGCCGGCCGGTTGATCGACGATGATCAACTGACCGAGGTGCTGGACCGGGTCGAACGGCTGAACGCCGGCGCGCCGATCACCTTCTTCGAGATCACCACCGCCGCCGCCTTCCTGGCGATGTCCGAGGCCCCCGCGGACCTGTGCCTGGTCGAGGTCGGCCTCGGCGGCCGTTTCGACTGCACCAATGTGGTCGAGGGCGTGGTCCTGTCGGTGATCGCGCCGGTGGCCCTCGACCACACCGAATTCCTCGGCGAGACCCTGGGCCAGATCGCCTTCGAGAAGGCCGGCATCCTGCGTCCGGGCGTGCCCGCCGTGATCGGCCACCAGCAGGCCGAGGCGCTGGACGTGATCGAGGCCCGGGCGGCAGAGGTCGGGGCGCCCCTGATCGAGATGGGCCGCGACTTCGACGCCTGGGGCGCCGCCGGCCGCACCGCCGTCCAGGTCGCCGACCGGCTCTACGACCTGCCCGCCCCGGGCCTCACCGGCGCGCACCAGATCGACAACGCGGGCCTGGCGGTCGCCGCCGCCCTGGCCCTGCGCCACGAGGGCTTCACCGAGGCCGTTCTGGCCGAGGGCGTCGCCCGGGCGTCCTGGCCCGGCCGCCTGCAGCGCCTGACCCGGGGGCCCCTGGCCGACTTCGCCGCCGCCGCGGGGGCCGACCTGTGGCTCGACGGGGCCCACAACCCCCACGGCGCCGCCGCCCTGGCAGATTTCGCCCGCGCGCTCACCGCCCGCGACGGCAGGCCGGTGACGATGATCGTCGGCCTGCTCGCCAACAAGGATGTGGCCGGGGTGCTGGAGGCCCTGGCCGCCGCCTCGCCCCGCATCGTCGCCACCGGCTTCGACGCCGAGGCCGCCCTCGATCCCATCGCCCTGGCCGCAAAAGCGAACGGCGCCGGCCTGAAGGCCGACGCCGCTCACAACGTCACCGAAGCGGTGCGCCTGGCCCTGTCCGCAGACGGGCCCGCGCCCCACCTCATCATCTGCGGATCGCTCTACCTCGCCGGCGAGGTGCTGAGCCTCTCGCCCGAAACGTGGCCCACCTAGGCCGTGACCGCCGTCACGCCCGTCTCGGAGAGCCACTCGAGAATCTTCTGCTTGGGCATGGCGCCGACCTTCATCGAGGCCATCTGCCCGTCGCGGAACAGCATCAGGGTCGGGATGCCGCGCACGCCGTAGCGCGAGGGCGTGGTGGGGCTTTCCTCGATATTGACCTTGGCCACCGTCACGGCGCCGGCGAGCTCTTCCGAGATCTGGTCAAGGGCCGGGGCGATCTGCTTGCAGGGCCCGCACCACTCGGCCCAGAAATCCACCAGCACCGGCGTGGAGGCCTGGAGCACGTCCTGGTCGAAGCTTTCGTCGGTGACCTTCACAGTGGCCATGAGCTGATCTCCTAAACGGCGCGGCGGAAGCCTGGCGCCCATATACCCTTGCCGCCCATGTAGGCGCCGGAAGCGCCAGCATCAACCGCCGCGCGGGAGGCCGGCAAGGGCTTTAACCATCACTTCTTCTGGAACCGGCATTAGCTTTGGTCCGTCGGTCCACACCAGGGCGGCCTCGACCGTGCGGCCGGGGAACACCGCCCGCAGCACCGCCGCATAGACGGCCATCTGCAGCACATAGGCCGGGTCGGCGTCCTCGATTCGCGCCGGCGCCGGCCGGTTGGTCTTGAAGTCGACCACCAGCACCCGATCCGGGGTGATCCGCATCCGGTCGACCCGCCCGGCCACGGCCAGGCCGTCCGGCAGCTCCGGCGCGCCGCCAGCCACGGCGGCCTCGGCCCGGCTGCCCGGGGCGAACACCTCGGCGAACATCGGATCGGCCAGCACGCCCAGCGCCGCCGCCGCCATTTCGGCGCGCTGCTCATTGGTCAGGTCCGGCTCCTTGGACAGCAGGCGCTGCGCCCCGGCGGCCCGTTCGGCGGGATCGAGATCCGGCAGCAGCTGCAGCAGGCGGTGGATCAGGGTCCCGCGCCGGAACCGGCCCATGCCGCCCCGCGCCGACAGGGGCGAGGGCGCCGAGCCGCGCACATCCTCCAACAGGGTCGAGGGCGCGGCATAGACCATGGCGGGCGCTTCGGGCTCCACCGGCCGCAGGGCCCAGGCCGGCAAAGGCGCAGCGGCCTCGCCGACCTCGGCGCTTCCACGCTTGAGCAGGCGCGGATCGTCGCCATATCGGCGCACCTCCATGCCGCCGACCTGGACCGTCCTGACCCGCTCGGCCAGGTCCGGATGGTCGAAGGCCGCATTCATCGGCGTCCACCAGCCGCGCAGGGTCTCTTCCTTGGCCCGGGCGTTGATGCGCCCGGCGATGACCAGCCGGTCCCGCGCTCGGGTGAGGGCCACATAGAGCAGGCGCAGGGCCTCCTCCTCGTCACGGCGTTTGCGCCGCTCCCGCGCCGAGGCGGTGGCTTCGCAGTCGTTGGAGCCCGAGGCGCACCACAGGAAGCCGCCGTCCTCGGTGGCCAGCAGGGGCGAGCCCCGCGCCGCCCCGGCCCCCACCGTCTCGGGCAGGAAGACGATCGGCGCCTCCAGCCCCTTGGCCCCGTGGGCGGTCATGACCCGCACCTCGCCCCGGGGCTCGTCCATCTCGCGCTTCACCGCCACGGTCAGCCCGGCCAGGGCGTCGGCGAACCGCTCCAGGTCCATCACGCCCCGGGCCTCGGCGGCCAGGGCCTGGGCCAGGAACTCCTCGATGGCGTCGGCCGCCTCCGGCCCCAGGCGGGTGACCATGCGGGTGCGCATCGACCGCCCGTCCCGGTCCAGCCGGTTCAGCACCCGGCCGTAGAAGTCGAACGGGGTCCGCGCCGCTCCTGCGGCCTTGGCCCAGCCGAGGAAGTCCGCCGCCCCGGCCCACTCGGGGCGCTCGTCCTGGCGTCGCAGCAGAGTGCGCCACAGGGAGGTGTCGCGCTGGTAGGCGAGGTCATACAGCCCCGTCTCGTCCACATCGCAGAACGGGCTGCGCAGCAGGGCCGCCAAGGTCAGGTCGTCGTCGGGGAAGAGGGCGAAGCGGGCAAGCGCCAGGAAGTCCTCGAAGGCCGGATGCTCGGACAGCACCAGCCGGTCGGCGCCGGCCACCGGCACCCCCCGCCGCTTGCAGGCCCGCAGCAGCTCCTCGAACAGGACCTTGCGCTTCCTGACCAGGATCAGCACGTCGCCATAGCCGCAGGGCCGCCACGCGCGGGTCTCGCGGTCGTGCACCGCCTCGCCGCGCTCGACCGCCGCCTTGATCTCGTCGGCGATCCGTTCGGCGAGGCGCCGATAGGCGCCGGCGCCCGCGCCCGCGTCCAGGGGCTCGTCCCAGGCGCTGCGCTCGGCCTCCGGCTCCTCGCGCTCCAGCGGCCACAGGTCGATGGTCCCGGTTCCTTGCGGGTCGGCCTTGGCCCGGTTGGAGATGTGCTCGATCAGATCCTCGGCGTCGGGCTGCAGGGCGCGCCGCAGCTCGCCCGGGTGGAACACCGCGTCGACGAACTTGAGCACTTCGTTGGTGGACCGCCACGAAGCCAGGAGAGGCACCGGCGCGAACCGCCGGCCCGCCCCCGTCGCGGCGGCCTGGAAATAGTCCCGCTCGATGCGCAGCCGCTCCGGCGCCGCGCCCTGGAACGAGAAGATCGACTGCTTCTCGTCGCCGACCACGAAGATCGAGCGGCCCAGAGTCCGGTCGCCGAGGGTCCGGTCGCGCTTGTAGGGGTCGGTCCCCACGCCGGAGAAGAACTCGTCCGACAAGGCGCGCAGGATCGCCCACTGTTCGGGCGCCGTGTCCTGGGCCTCGTCGACCAGGATGTGCTCAAGCCCCGCGTCGAGCTTGAACAGCACCCAGGCCGCCGCATCGGCCCCGGTGAGCAGTCCCTGCGTCCGCCCGATCAGGTCGGTGAAGTCGAGCGCGCCGCGCCGCGCCTTCGCTTGTCCATAGGCGTCGATATAGAAGGCCGCCAGCACCAGGGCCTGGACACTGTCCTCGGCCACCCGCGCCGCCTTGGCCAGGGCGTCGGCGTCGCGCAGCCGGTCGCGCTCGTCGAGCAGCCGGGCCTGCAGCCCCGGGTCGGCCTTGAGCCGCGCCGCCGTCTCCGGCCACTTGGCCAGCTCTCCCGCCTGGGTGCAGAACACCGCCAGGGCGGGGCGGAACCGCGCCTCGCCGGCCTCGGCGGCGGCGGCCACCTGCGCCATCTGGCCGGCGCACTTCTGATCGCGCACCCCACCCGCCGCCAGGGCCGCGGCCCCCGCCCGCCACAGGATCGGAGAAATCTCGTCGGCCGCCGCCTGCTCCAGGGCCTCGGCGTCCATCGGATGGGCCAGGCCGCAAGCCTCGGCTATGGCCTGGGGCAGGGCGGCGAGCCCGCCGACGCCGCGGATGTAGTCGGCGATGGCTTCGCGCCGGGTCTCGAAGGCCACGAACATCGCCTCGAAGCTGGCGAAGTCGAGCGCCACGGCGAAGCGGGCGTAGGCCTCCGACAGCACCGCCTCGCCGGCCAGGGCCCGCCGCGCCACCCCGTCGCGCGCCTCGGCGGCGACCTGGGCGGCGGAGGCGTCCTCCAGCACCTGAAACCCCGGCGACACCCCGGCCTCGAGCGGAAAGCGCCGCAGCAGCTTCTCGCAAAAGGCGTGGATGGTCTGGATCTTGAGGCCGCCGGGGGTCTCCAGCGCCAGGGCGAACAGGGTCCGGGCCCGCTCCAGGTCGAAAGCGTCGTAGCTCTGCGGCGCCCGCCCCTCCAGCCTGGCCAGTTCGCCGACCAGGGCGTCGTTGGACATCAGCGCCCAGCGGCCGAGCTGGTCGAACAGGCGCCGCTGCATCTCGGCGGCGGCGGCCTTGGTGTAGGTCACGCACAGGATGGTCTCGGGATCGACCCTGCGCAGCAGCAGCCGCGCCACCCGGTTGACCAGGGTCGTCGTCTTGCCCGACCCCGCATTGGCGGTGACGAAGGCGCTGGTCTCCGGGTCAGCCGCGAGGTCCTGGGGATTGACGGTCATTCCCCGTCCTCTTCGTCGCCGGCCGACCATTCCCGCACCCGGGCCAGATGGTCGTAGTCGCCGGCGTAGGTCTTCACGAACCTGGGGGCGGTGCGCGATCGGTACGGCTGCTCAGGATCGTCATAGCGCCGGACCAGGGCCGCCAATCCTTCCAGGGCCTGGGCCGCCATGGCCTCGCTCTCGCCGGGCGCCGCGCGGATCACCATCTCGCCGGCCGGCTCGCGCCCGGTCACCCGCACATAGACGAGCTCGCCGGGAACATGCGCCGCCAGGCCGTCGAAGCCGCCGCCCGCGACGATGGCGGCGGTCAGGGTCAGCTGGGGTGAAAAGCCGGTGGCGATCTCCTTGGCCGTCGGGGCGCGGCCGGTCTTGAAGTCGAGCACGTGCACCTCGCGCCCCACCACCTCGATCCGGTCGGCCTTGGCCGAGACCCTGAAGTCCGCCCCCGGCACGTCGAAGCAGCCGGTCTGCTCCACCTTCACCTCGACGCCCGGCTTGCGGCGTTCCCGCTCGAAGTCCGTCACCCATCGCCCGGCGCGATCGGCCAGGGCTGTCTCGCGGGCGAGGGAGCCTTCGGTCGCCCCCGCGGCCCGGAGCTCGTCGAGATAGAGGCGGGCGAACAGGGCCGGGTCGGCCTCGGGCCAGGCGCCGGAAAAGCGCTCGAAGGCCTTGTGGATGGCCGTGCCGCGGATGCGCACCTCGACCCGCTCGTCCGGCCGCTCCATCTGCCGAAAGCCCAGGATATGGCGGGCGTAGATGGCGTACGGATCGCGCACCAGGGCCTCGACCTGGGTGACGAACAGCCCTCGTGGGCGGGCGGCGACGGGCGGCCGGGGCTCCGGCGGGCGGGCCTGCTGCAGGGTCGGCGGCGGCGCCTCGACCGGCGCTTCGAGGGCGCGGGCCCAGGCCAGGGCGTCAGGGCGGCCGGGAATGGCGACGCCGGCGCCGCGGGCCAGGGTCTCCAGCCGCCACAGCCAGCGCGACTTCACCGCCGGCTGCCCGCCCCGTCGCTCAACATGGATCAATGTGACTTCCGGGGCGCAGGCGGCCTGGGCGAAGTCGTGCGCCGCCAGGCCGATGCGCCGCTCCGGCGGCGGCAGGTCGAGCCGGGCGCGCATGGGCCGCGACAGGAAGGGGTCGGCGGTCGGGATGCGCGGCCACACCCCCTCCTCCAGTCCCGCCAGCACCAGCACGTCGGCGCGGATCAGCCGCGCCTCGATGGCCCCCAGGATGCGCAGACGCGGATGGGCGGCGCTGCCGCTGCGCACCGTTTGCGAGGCCAGCAGCCGCTCGACCAGCACCGCGAAGCCGGACGCGGTGGCGGGCGGCAGGCCGTCGCCGTCCTCGATGATCCCGGCCAGCAGGCTCGCCGCCGCCTCGCCGGCCAGCCCCGCCCACAGCCGGCCCGTCCCGCCCGCCGGCTCGGCGCAGATCGCCTCGATGGCCGCGGCCAGGGCGCGGGCGGCGTCGACGGGATTGGCGTCCCCATCCGAGAAGGGCGCCGCCGCCGTCTGCAGGATGCCCTGCAGACCTTCGGCCAGGGCGATCGCGTCGGCATAGTCGCCAGGCGCGGTCCACGCCGCCGCGGCGTCCAGCCGGCGGCGGACCTCGGCCCAGTCCCGAGGCCGGGCGCCGCGCAGGCCGCGCCGCTCCAGCTTTGTCCGCGCGGCGGCAAGGGCCTCTTGGTCCAGCCCGAACCCGGCCAGGGGGTGTTTGCAGATCGCCAGCAGCCGCACCGGATCGAGCGGATCGGCCACCGCCGCCGCGACCAGGGCCGTCAGCACGCCCACGGGCGCGCCCAGCAAGGGGCTGCCAGCCGACGAGTCCGCCGTCACCGCCCAGCGCGACAGCCGGGCCGAGACCCGTCGGGCCAGGGCGGGGTCGGGGGTGACCAGGGCGGCGGTCTTGCCCGGAACCTCCAGGGCCTCGCGCAGCAGCAGGGCGGCCGTGGCCGCGGCCTCCTCCTCGGTGCGGGTCGTCACCAGCGACAGACCGGCCATGCCCTCGGCGATGGGATCGGCGTCCGGCGACTGGTCGCGCAGGCGCTGGATCACGCCGACCCAGTCGGCGGTCGCTTCCGCCGGACGCAGGGCCTCGTTGATCACCCGTCGCCGGGCCCGTCCGCGCCGCGCCTGTTCGAGCGTCTCCGGCGCGCTCCACACCCCGACATCGGCGCGCTCGACCTTGGCCCGCGCCAGCAGGCGATGCATGGCGCCCTGCGGATGGGCCTCGCGCACCTGATCCCAGGCGGTCTCGGCGAGGTCGAGGTCGAGGCCCGGCAGCACCACCGCCCCCTTGGGCGCCGCGGCGATCACCCGCAGCAGGTCGGCGGTGGCCGGCGCCGTGCCGGTCGAGCCGGCCGCCACCAGGGGCCCCGCCGGCGGCTTGGCCGTCCACGCCTCGCCCAGGGCCCGCAGCAGGGCGGTGCGCCGGTCGGTCACGTCGGCCAAGCCCATCTGGCGCAGCCGCTCGGGCCAGCGCTCGGTGGCGATGCGCAGGAATTTGGCCGACTTCAGCCAGTGCTGGGCCAGATCGCCCTCGACCAGGGTCGCGACCCGGCCGAGGTCGGTGGTCTCCTCGATCTGCAGACTGTCGAGGAAGCCGGCCAGGGCGTCGGCCAGCTCCAACACCCCCGCGGCGTCGAGCGGCCGGTCGAACATCCCGGCGTTGCCGGCCACCAGCCGCGCCAGCTCAAAGCGCCGCCGCAGGGGACTGATCGCCGGCGGCAGGTCCAGGGCCAAATCGCCCGGCTCGAACGGCGGCTCGCCCTCATCGAGGTCCCCTAAGGCCCTGATCTGCGGCAGAAGCACGGCGCGCCCGCCGCCGGCCCGCACGAAGGCGTCGGCCAGGGACCGGGCGCCTCGGCGGGTGGGGGTGAGGACAATGGCTTCCGACAGGGCCTCGGGACCACCGTCGCTGAGCGCCGCCAGCAGACCGGCGGCGAGGTCTTCCACGAAGGGCCGGTGCGCCGGAATAGTGAACCAGTGCGGTCCATCGGCGGCGAAGGGTGCGCTCATGCGAGCGACTACGGCCCGCCCGGTAGCAGCAGGGTCTCGGCTTCGCCCCGGGCGACCGGGTCGCCGACGTGCATCCAGGTCCCCTCCATCACCACACCATAGAGGCGGCCCTGCTCGGCCAGCCGGCGCCACACGGCCGCGAGGGAGAAGGCGCCGTCGGGGCCGTCGTCGACCACCTGCGGCTTGGTGATGTGGAGTCCCATGTAGGCGTAAGGCGCGGCTGCGGCCTCGCCCCGGAAGGTCAGCCGTCCGTCGGGCTGGAGGAAGAAATCGCCCGGCCCGTCGAATCCGACCGACCGCTCCATCCGCGCCAGCAGCAGCAGGACGTCCATCTTTTCGGGGTCCCACAGATGGGCCATGGGGCCGAAGGCCGGAGCCTCGTCGTCGATCCAGATAGAATCGATGTTGGCGACCAGCACGGGCGCGTCGCCCAGCAGGGAGCGCGCCTTCTTCAGCCCGCCGCCGGTCTCCAGCAGGGCCGAGCGTTCGTCCGAGATCACGATCTTCGGGTGCTTGCGGTGGGCCAGATGCGCCTCCAGCCGATCGGCGAAGGCATGGACATTGACCACCGCCGTCTCCACCCCCGCGCCCTCCAGCCGGTCGAGCACATGGTCGATCAGCGCCTTGTCGGCCACCTCGATCAGGGCCTTGGGCCGGTCGTCGGTCAGGGGCTTCATGCGGGTTCCGTTACCCGCGGCCAGGATCATGGCGGTGCGCGGGATCATTCCGGCTCTCCTTGGACCCAGATCCCTGGCGCATGTTCGGTGAACCAGGCCTTCAGGGGCTCCATCGACGGCTGCTCCAGGTTGCGGGCGAGCATGCGCTTCATGCGCGGCAGGAAGGCGAGATACTTGGGCTTGCCGTCGCGCACCACCAGCCGCGCGAAGATGCCCAGGATACGCGATGCGTTCAGCGCCGCCAGCCCGGCGTAATCGGCCAGGAAAGCGTCGCCGTCCAGCTCCGGGCGGGCGGCGAGGTAGCGGGTCAACATGGCCAGTTCGAGCTCGGCCGGCACCTCGCGGCGGGCGTCCTGAAGCAGGGACAGCAGGTCCCAGGCCGGATGCCCCTTCAGGGCGTCCTGGAAGTCGAGCAGTCCGACCCGGGCCAGCCCCTGCCGCTCAGGCAGCCACAGCAGGTTCTCGGCGTGGTAGTCGCGGTGGATGAAAACGCTGGCGCCCCGCTCGCCGGCGGCGGTGATCGGCGCCCACAGGGCCGCCCATTCAGCCAGGGCGTCAGGCGCGAACGCGCCGCCCTCCAGCTTCGGCCACCATTGCGGGAAGAGGTCGGCCCCCGACTGCAGGGCCAGGGCGTCATAGGTCAGCAGCGGCCACTGCGTCCCGTCGCCGACCGGCAGGCTGGCCGGCGGCGCCTCGGCGTGCAGGTCGACGAGGATGTCGATCGCCGTCTCGTAGAAGGGCCCGGCGTCCGCCCCTTGTTCGATCAGGCGCGCGAACAGGGCCTCGCCCAGGTCCTCGATCACCGCCAGGCCGTTCGGCGTATCCAGGGCGATCACCTGCGGCGCCGACAGGCCCCGGCCGCGCAGGTAAGCGGCGCAGGCGACGAAGGCCTCGACCCGGCTGGCGGCCAGGCGGGCCAGGGCGTTCCAGCCCCGCGCGGCGCGCTCGGCGTCGGTGGCGTCCGGCGGACACGGCGCACCCTCGGCGGTGCGCGGCGCGTCCATCAGCATCAGGGTCGAGCCGTCGGCCCGGCGCAGGCGCTCGTAGGAACGGGTCGAGGCGTCCATCGGCAGGGGTTCGCGCGCGGCGTCCGCCAGCCCAGCCTCGGCCAGGAAGCGCCGCTTGATCTGTTCGCGTGTCTCGGTCTCAGAGCCCACGGCCCACCCACCCGCCATGGCCGGTCAAACGCACCAGCCGGCCCTCCCCGTCGTCGGGAATCGCGATCTCTACATCGAGTCGGTCGGCGGGCAGCGCCCCCTCCAGCCGCTCCGGCCACTCGATCACCGCCGCCCCCGCGTCCAGGGCCTCGTCCAGCCCGAGTTCATAGGCTTCCTCGGGGCGCTTCAGCCGGTAGAGGTCGAAATGGGCGACGGCGATGCGGCCCTCATAGTGCTGGACGAGGGTGAAGGTGGGGCTGGGGACCTCCTCGCCCTGCGTGGTCAGGGCCCGGACCAGGCCCCGCGCCAGGGTCGACTTGCCCGCCCCCAGCGGCCCCCACAGGCACACGGCCTCGCCGCGGCGCAGGCCCTGGGCGATGCTCGCCCCCAGCGCCGCCATGGCCTCCGCGGAATTCAGTGTGCGGAAAGGCCTTTCGGCGTTGGATACGGGAGAACGCATGGCCGTTCCCTCTTCCATGATGTATCCGGCGCTTCAAGGCGGGAGACGAGCGTGAGCGACGAGCGCGCGGTGATCATAGGAGCAGGCCACGCCGGAGGGTCCGTCGCGGCTCACCTGCGCCAGTACGGCTGGAGCGGCCCCATCGTCCTGATCGGCGACGAGCCGATCGCCCCCTATCAGCGACCGCCCCTGTCCAAGGCCTGGCTGAAGGGCGAGGCGACCGCCGAAGACCTGGGCCTGCGCGGCGACGGCTTCTGGGACGAGGAGGGCATCGAGCTGCGCCTCGACGTCCACGTCTCTTGCATCGACACCATCGGCAAGCGAGTGAAGCTCGCGAGCGGCGAATTCGTCCCCTACGACAAGCTGATCCTGGCCACCGGGGCCCGAGCCCGCAAGCTGGCCCTGCCCGGCGCCGAACTGGACGGCGTGCTGTCCCTGCGCACCGCCGCCGACGCGGAGGTTCTGAAGAACCGCCTGGGCCCCGGCCGCAAGCTGGCTGTGGTGGGCGGCGGCTACATCGGACTGGAGGCTGCGGCCTCCGCACGCGCCCTCGGCGCGGACGTGGTGGTGGTCGAACGCGAGCCGCGCCTGCTCGCCCGCGTCGCCTGCTCGCCCCTGTCGGAGTTCTTCCTCACCTGCCACCGCCGACATGGGGTGACCTTCGCGCTCGGCGCGGACCTCGCGGCCATCGAGGGTGTGGACGGCAGGGTCACCGGCCTGAGCTTCTTCAACGGCGACCCGATCGCCTGCGACACGGTCCTGATCGGCGTCGGCGCCATTCCCAACGACGAACTGGCCCGCGAAGCGGGGCTGGACTGCGACAACGGCATACTGGTCGACCTCGCCGCCCGCACTTCCGATCCGGACATCTACGCCATCGGCGACTGCACCCGGCGGCCCCTGCCGATCTATGGCTCGATGGGCCGGCTGGAGAGCGTGCCCAACGCCCTGGAACAGGCCAAGCAGGCGGCCTGCGACCTCACCGGCAAGAGCCCGCCGCCGGGCGAAGTGCCGTGGTTCTGGTCGGACCAGTACGATCTCAAGCTGCAGATCGCCGGCCTGCCGCTGAACGCCGACCAGCTCGTCATCCGCGGCGAGCCGCGTTTTGGCCACTTCGCGGTCTTCCACCTTGGCCCGGACCAGCGCATCCAGTGCGTCGAGGCGGTCAATTCCCCGGCCGAGTTCATGGGCGGGCGCCTGCTCATCGCCTCGCGCAAACCGGTTGCGCCGGAGCGGCTTCGCGATATCTCCATTCCGATGAAGCAGGTCGCGGGCGCTTAAAGGCCCGCGTCGCCGCAAACGGCTTTCGAAAGAGACTATGGCGAAGATCACCTACATCGAGTTCGACGGCCGTGAACATGTTGTCGAGGTCAAGAACGGGCTCTCTGTCATGGAGGGCGCGATCAAGAACAACGTCCCCGGCATCGACGCCGACTGTGGCGGGGCCTGCGCCTGCGCCACCTGCCACGTCTATGTGGACGAGGCCTGGCGCGCGACGGTGGGCGGCCCCTCGGCCATGGAGGAGAGCATGCTCGACTTCGCCGAAGGCGTGGAGCCGAACTCGCGCCTGTCCTGCCAGATCCGGGTCAAGGACGAGCTGGACGGCCTGATCGTCCGCATGCCCGAAAGCCAGCACTAGACGAAATCCCTTCTCCCCTAGGGGAGAAGGTGGCGGCGAAGCCGTCGGATGAGGGGGCGCATCCGGATGAGGCGCGGGCGTCAAGCTAGGTGCTCGTCCTGCACCACCCCTCATCCGGCCCTGCGGGCCAGCTTCTCCCCTTGAAGGGGAGAAGGTTTAAGCGCCTACCGCCGGCAGACCACGTCGCGGATCATCTGGCCGCGGTCGTCGGCGTAGACCACGCCCGAGAAGCCCATCCGGCGGCAGAAGTCGTCGGCGTTGCGGTAAGGGCCCGGGGTCGGGTTGGGGAAGAAGCTGACCGTGCGGCCGTCGGAGCGCTGGCCGCCGAAGTTGCCGCCGCCGCCAAAGCCGCCGCCCGGACCACCGCCGAATCCACCGCCGCCGCCGCCGTTGTTGAACCCGCCGCCGGGACGCCCGCCGCCGAAGTTGCCGCCCGTATTGGCGAAGGACGAAATGGCCACGGTCATGCGCATGGCGGCCAGGTTCGGCACGTCGCCGGACAGTTCGACGCAACGTCCGCGCAGCCTGGAATCCTCGCACACCCGCCAGCGGCCCTCGACCCGAGCGCTCTGGGCCAGGTCGTTGAAGCCCTGGTCGGCCAGGTTCTCGACGTCGCCCGACCAGCTGCGCGACGCGCCCTGGTAATCGGGTTGGGCGTAGAGGGTGATCTGGCCGCGCCCGCCCCGGTTTTGCGCTTCGGCGGCGCCGACGGTGGCCAGGACGGCGAGAGCCGCGCCGGCGGCGAGGATGGCTTTCATGGTCTTCTCCCTAGATCGGTAGCGCACCTTTGCTCGGCGACGCTGAACCGCAGATGACAGCTTAGCTGATTAGCCGAAACTTAGTTCCGGATGGGCCGCGCCCGCATAGGCGGCCTCCGGCAGGTGGCAGGTGAAGGTGTCCCCATGGCCCGGCTCGCTCTCCAGCGCCACCCAGCCCCCGTGCAGCTCGACCAGGGCCTTGACCAGGGCCAGCCCCAGGCCAGGCCCGCCCCGGTCGCGGCCGACGAAACGATCGAAGATGTGGGCCTGGACGTGGAAAGGAATGCCCTTGCCGGTGTCCGACACCCGCACCTGCACCTCGCCCATGGTGCGCCGGGCGTCCAGGGTCACCTTGCCGCCCTTGGGCGTTGTGCGGATCGCCGCCGTGATCAGGTGGTCCAAGGCCTGGCCCAGGCGGCGCTCGTCGGCGCGGATCACGCCGACCTCGCTCTCGGGGTCCTCGACGACGAGGTTCACCCCCGCCTCGGCCGCGGCGGCGGCGGCCCGCTCGGCCGCCGTGCGCAGCAAGGCCTCGACCGACACGTCGCCGAGGGACAGCCCCATCTCCCCGGCGTCGATCTGGGCCATGTCGAGCACGTCGTCGATTGAGCCGGCCAGCTGGGTCGCCGCCTGCCGCACCGAGCCGACATAGGTCCGCGACCGGTCGGGCAGGGCCCCGCCCAGGCTCTCCAGCAGCTCGGAGTAGCCGATGATGGTGGTGAGCGGAGTGCGCAGTTCGTAGGAGACGTTGCCGACGAAGTCCCGCTTCAGGCGCTCTGCCTCGGCCAGGGCGTGGCTGCGGTCGGCCAGGGCCTGCTCGAGCCGCCGGGTGGCGGTGACGTCGGCGAAGGCGACCAGGGTGGCCCCATCGGGCAGGGGCCGGGTCTGGAAGGCGACGACCCGCCCGTCGGATGTGCGGGTCTCGCCCGCCACCGGCTGTCGTCCCTGCGGATCGGGATCGCCGACGCGGGCCTTGAGGTCCAGCCAGAACTGGCGGTCGTGAACCAGGGGCGTGCACAGCTCGGCCACCCGGTCGAAGTCGCCCGCGTCGCTCATCGCCTGGGCGGTCAGCCCCCAAAACCGCTCGAAGGCCTCGTTGTGCAGCCGCAGGCGCCCGTCGGAGCCGAACACCGTCACCGCGTCATTGAGCTTGTCGAGCGTGGCCTGCTGCACCTGGACCAGGGCGTTGTACTGGGCCCGCAGGCGCAGCTCGCCGGTCATGTCTGAGAACAGCAGCAGCATGCCGCCGAAGGGATGGGGCTGGCGCACCACCCTGAGCGTGCGGCCGTCGGGCAGGCTCCACAGCTCGTCCGGCTGGGCGCCCAGGCTCTCGTAGACCGCCAGCTCCTTGGCCTTCCACACCGCATAGTCGGCGGTCTCGGGCAGGCGGCGGCGCTGGCGCAGGCGGTCCAGCACCTCGCCGTGGCTCGGGCCCTCGGCCAGCCAGGCCGGCTCCAGGCCCCACAGCTCGGCGAAGGCGGTGTTGTGGAAGTTCAGCCGCCGGTTCGGCCCGAAGATCGCCACCGCGTCGGCCAGGCGGTTCAGGGTCTCGTCGTGGGCGGCCGCCTGCCGCTTGAGGATCTCGCGGGTGTCCTCGGCGTCCGAGACGTCGAGGGCGATGGCCCCCGCCCCGCCGCCTTCCAGCGGCTGGGCCACGACCTGGAAGGCCCGGCGGCGTCCCTCGACCGGGGCCCAGCGCAGGCCCTCGCGGCGCTGGTTCAGCCCGGCGGCTTCCGCCGCCAGGCTTTCCACGCCCCGGTCCCACGACCGCCCATCGCCCGCCGCGTCCAGCCAGGCCCGGTTGGCCCACACCATCCGGCCGTTGGGGGCGGTGATCCAGGCGGGGTTGGGCTGGGCGTCGAGGAAAGCGGCGAACCGCGCCGCCGACGGCAGGCCGGCGCCGGCCGAGACCGACAGGCGCAGCCAGGCCAGGGCGCCGGCCGTGCGGCCCTCGACCACCACCGCCGCCCGGGTCGGCTCGCTCTGGGGGCCGCGGCCTTCGAAATCGCAGGGCTCGCCGCGCTCGAACAGGGCCTTGAGCTTCCGAGCATGTTCGGGATCGGAGCGGATCAGGGCCTGGACCACCTCGGCGGGATCGGCGGACTGACTGGAGCCAAGCCCGAGGGCGACCCCGCAGGCGATCAGGCTTTCGCGCCCCGAGGCGAGGCGGTAGCGCCCGCCCTCCACCGCCACCACGGCGGAATCGAAGGCTTCGGCCGAGGCGTGGGCCGCGTCGATGCGGCCTTCATAGCGTTGGAGCAGGCCGGTCAGCTCGCGGATGCGCACCACCGCCCGGCGCCGCTGGGTCAGCGCCCAAAGCGTCGCCGCAAGCGCCAGGCTGGTCGCGCCGCCCGCGGCGGCGAATGCGGCGTCCATCGGCATCGCTCAAGGCATCCGGCCGCGACGCTTGATTCGTCGCGAATCAAGACCATAACCCATTGTGGGTACATGCGCGCGCGGGGTTCGATACCCTACTTCCGCGCGTTGGTGATGCACGCGTCCGCGTCCGGCGCCGTCTCCGCCCGGCGCCTCGGCCCCGTGGCGACGCTGGACACCCTGAGCCCCTGGCCCTCGTCCTTGAAGAACACCATCAGGGCGCAGTCTTCGAGCCGATAGGTCCAGAAGGCGCCCTTGCCCTCCGCATTGGCCACCGCCGGCTCGCCCAGCCAGGCCTTGACCTCCGCCGGAGTGGCGCGGGCCAGGGGGAAGCTGCTCGCGCGACCGGCGGGCGCCTTGACGGCCGGCGCGGCGGCGGCGGCGAACAGGGAGGCGGCGAGCGCGAGGGGGATAAACGCCATGGCCGCGACCTAATCGGACACCCGGGGCGAGCGCAAGTTGACACCGCTGCCCGCCCCGCCCATTAGGCGCCCAGCGAACCGGCAGCTCGGAGCACGGCCGATGACCCTCGATACGGGTCCCAACCGCACGGGCGAAGTGGTGCGGTAGACCAAGGAGACCCAGATCCGCGTCCGCGTGGACCTGGACGGGACCGGCGTGTCCAACGTCTCCACCGGCATCGGCTTCTTCGACCACATGCTCGACAGCTTCGCCCGCCACTCCGGCATCGACCTGGTGGTCGAGGCCAAGGGCGACCTGCACATCGACATGCACCATACGGTGGAAGACACCGGCATCGTGCTCGGCCAGGCCGTCAACAAGGCCCTGGACGGCTTCAAGGGCATCCGCCGCTTCGGCCATGCCTATGTGCCGATGGACGAGACCCTGACCCGCTGCGCCATCGACCTGTCCAACCGCCCCTATCTGATCTGGAAGGTCGCCTTCGGCCGCCCCAAGATCGGCGAGTTCGACACCGAGCTGTTCAAGGAGTTCCACCAGGCCTTCGCCATGGCCGTGGGCGCCTGCGTGCACCTCGAGACTTTATACGGCGAGAACAGCCACCATATCGCCGAGAGCGGCTTCAAGGCCCTCGCCCGCGCGCTCCGCACCGCCGTGGAGCGCGACCCCAAGGCCGGCATGAACGCGCCCTCGACCAAGGGCGTCCTCTAAGGTCCTGAATGGAACGCGTCGCCCTGATCGATTACGGCTCGGGCAATCTCCGCTCGGCGGAGAAGGCCCTGTGGGAAGCCGCGCGCCGCGCCGGCTCCGACGCCGAGATCGTGACCACCGCTGATCCGGACTATGTCGCCAGGGCCGACCGCCTGGTGCTGCCCGGCGTCGGGGCCTTCACCGCCTGCATGGACGCGCTCGAGGCGCGGCCGGGCCTGGTCGAGGCCATGACCGAGGCGGCGCTGGACAAGGGGGCGCCCTTCCTGGGCGTCTGCGTCGGCATGCAGCTGCTCGCCTCGCGGGGGCTGGAGTTCGGGGAGCGCCCCGGCCTGGGCTGGATCCCCGGCGAAGTGGCCAAGCTGGAGCCGTCGGATCGGCACGCCAAGGTGCCGCACATGGGCTGGAACACCCTGCGGATCGAGCATCGCCATCCCCTGTTCGAGGGCGCTGGCGAAGAGACCCACATGTACTTCACCCACTCCTTCGCCTTTAAGCCCGCCGATCCCGAAGCGGTGGTGGCGTCCACCGACCACGCCGGCCGCTTCGCCGCGGCGGTCGCCCGGGACAATCTGGCCGGCGTGCAGTTCCACCCCGAAAAGAGCCAGGCCGCGGGCCTGGCCTTGATCGGGCGTTTTCTGGAGTGGCGACCTTGATCCTCTATCCGGCCATCGACCTCAAGGAGGGCGCCTGCGTGCGCCTGCTGCGCGGAGACATGGCGCGCGCGACGGTGTTCAACGACAGCCCCGCCGACCAGGCCGGCCGCTTCGCCGCCGACGGCTTCGCCTGGCTGCATGTGGTCGACCTCGACGGGGCCATCGAGGGCCGCGCCGTCAATGAGGCGGCGGTCGCCGCCATCCTGGAGGCGGTGAACATCCCGGTGCAGCTTGGCGGCGGGGTCCGCTCCTTCGCCGACATCGAGCGCTGGATCGAGGCCGGGGTCAGCCGGGTGATCCTCGGCACCGCCGCCGTGCGCGACCCCGACCTGGTCAAGAAGGCCGCGAGCGCCTTCCCCGAACAGATCGCCGTGGCCGTCGACATGCGCGACGGGATGGTGGCCGTGCACGGCTGGGTCGAAACCTCCGACCTCTCCGCCGTCGCCCTGTCGCGCCGCTTCGAGGACGCCGGGGTCGCGGCCCTGATCGTCACCGACATCGGCCGCGACGGGACCCTGGAAGGGGTCAATGTCGACGGCGTCGGCGCCGTGGCCGACGCGGTGTCCATCCCGGTGATCGCCTCGGGCGGGGTCGCCTCGGTCGACGACATCCGCCAGCTGAAGGCCCGCAAGGGCGCGCCCATCGCCGGGGCCGTGCTGGGCCGCTCGCTCTACGCCGGCACGATCCAGCCGGCCGAGGCGCTCAAGATCGCCGCCCGCAAATGATCAAGGCCCCCGCATGATCAAAGTGAGGGTCATCCCGTGCCTGGACGTCAAGGACGGCCGCGTCGTGAAGGGTGTGCAGTTCGTCTCCCTGCGCGACGCCGGCGATCCGGTCGAACAGGCCCAGGCCTATGACGCGGCCGGCGCCGACGAGCTGATGTTCCTCGACATCGCCGCCAGCCACGAGGGGCGCAAGCCGATCCACGAGGTCATCGCCCGCACCGCCGCGGTCTGTTTCATGCCCCTGTCCGTCGGCGGCGGCGTGCGCAGCGTCGAGGACGCGCGGGCCCTGCTGCTGTCCGGCGCCGACAAGATCGCCATCAATACCGCCGCGGTCGAGGACCCGGACCTCATCGCCCGCTGCGCCGACGCCTTCGGGGCGCAGTGCGTGGTCGCCGCGGTCGACGCCAAGGGGGTCGGCGACGGCCGCTGGCGCGTCTTCACCTATGGCGGCCGCAAGGACACCGGCCTCGACGCCCTCGACTACATCCGCCTGGCGGTGGACAAGGGGGCGGGGGAGATCCTGTTGACCTCGATGGACCGCGACGGCGCCAAGACCGGCTACGACACCACACTGCTGCGCCAGGTCACCGACGCCGTGAGCGTGCCGGTGATCGCCTCCGGCGGCGCGGGCAGCGCCGGCCACATGGTCGAGGCGGTGCGTGACGGCGGCGCCGACGCTGTGCTGGCGGCGTCGATCTTCCACTTCGGCGAGATCAGCGTCGGCGAGGCCAAGGCGACCCTGGCCGAGGCCGGGCTTCCGGTTCGCTTGACATGAAACGCCTCGCCGAGACCCTGACCCGCCTGCAGGCGACCATCGAATCCCGCGCGGGCGCCGATCCGGCCGGGTCCTATACCGCCAAGCTGCTGGCCGATCCGGCCCTGGCCGCCAAGAAGCTGGGCGAGGAGGCGATCGAGACGGTCATCGCCGCCACCCAGGCCGACAGGGACGCCGTGGCGGCCGAGAGCGCCGACCTGCTTTATCACTGGCTGGTGCTGCTGCAGGCGTCGGGCGTGTCGCCGGACGCCGTGGCCGAAAAGCTCGAAGCCCGCGAAGGCCGCTCAGGCCTCGACGAAAAGGCCTCTCGGCCAAAATAGGCTCCCTCCCCCATCGAAGGGGGAGGGACTCTAGACCTTAAGCCAGCACCACCACCACGACGCGGCGGTTCTGCGCGCGCCCGGTGCGGGTGTTGTTGGGGGCGACCGGCTCGCCGGCGCCGTACGAGATCGAGGCCATGCGGTTCAGCGGCACGCCGTGCTTGTTGAGGAACACGCGGACGGCTTCGGCGCGCTCGGCGCCCAGCTTCTCGTTGTATTCGGCGCCGCCGGTGGCGTCGGTATGGCCCTGGATCTCCAGGTAGACGTTCTTGTTGTCGGCCTTCAGCTTCTCGCTGAACTCCAGCAGCCGGGTCTCGGCCTCGGCCGATAGCTTGGCCCGGTCGACCGGGAACTTGATGCTGTCGTCTGACAGGACCAGTTGGTAGACGAACTTGCCTTCGGCCAGCTTGCCCGCGGCGGTGGCCCGCTCCAGCGCTTCGCGGCTGGTCTTGTCCAGCTCGGCGATCTGGGTCCCGTGGGTGTTGAGGGTGTCGCCCTGGGCGGTCACCTGGCCCTGGGTGGTGGTGAGCTTGGTATCGACGGCGCCGACTTCCTGGCGGACAAAGCCCTTGGTGGCGCAGGCGCCGAGCGTGGAAGAGGCAAGAAGCGCCACGGCGACGATGGCCAGCGGCTTGGCTTGTTTGAGCACCATGCGGTCATTCCTTCTGCAGTTGCAGCCCTGACATCCAGCCCCCCTGGGACCGTATGTCTCAGCTGCAACACAACAGACCTCGAAAAAGGCAAGAGATAGGCCCGTCTGAGGCCATTCACGCCTTGGTTCCGCCACAGCTAAGGCACGGAACTCTTGGCTTTGATCGGCGTTTCGCGCGCCTGATTCAATCTATGCTTGGCGCTACTCGGCTGGAGTCTGGACCTCAACCGCCGCGGCGCTTCAGCGCCACATAGAGCGCGCCGTCGCCGCCATGGTGACGCTCGGCGGGAGAATATCCGGCCACCCGCCCCCGCGACGGGGGCTCCCCCAGCCAGTCCGGCACGCGCCGCCGCAGGATCCCGTCTCCCTGCACCCCCTTGCCGGTGATGATCAGCACCGCCCGGTCGCCCCGCTCGTGGGCCCGTTCGATGAAGCCGTGCAGCACGGCGCGGGCCTGGTCCTGGGTCATGCCGTGCAGGTCGAGCCGCCCGCCGATGGGCTCGCGCTCGCGGGCGATCCGCCGTTTGCGGCCCGGTTCGATGCGTTCGGGATCCGGCGGCGGTTTGGGCGCGGATCGCTTCGGCCTGGGCGCCGGCGGGGCGGCCGCCACGGGCGGCGGGCCCGGCCTCGCCTTGGGCAAGGGGCGTTCGTCCACGGGCTCCGGCGGGGCGGGGGCGACCTTGCCGGGCCGGGCCCGGACGGTCGCCGCCACCATCGACCAGAGCCTAGCCTCCTCCGGTCGAAGCGGTCGTTTCACCACGCGCGCTCCCCCGCTGGGACTCGCCGGCGCCGTGGATCATGCCGAGGGGGACCAGCCGCGTCATGCGCAGGGTGTGACGCACCCGTCCAGCCTCGACCCCGGCGGCGTCGCCGCGCCCGATATAGAGGTCGGCGCGGACCTGGCCGCGGATCGCCGCGCCGGTGTCCAGGGCCATGGCGAGGCGGCGATAGGTCTTGTTGGCGCCGGCCAGGACCGGGGCCTCGGCGTCGATCCAGAACACCTCGCCATAGCTGTGCCGGCTGGGGTCGATGGCGATGGCCCGCCCCGCCGGCAGCGGGATCCCCGCCGCGCCGGCCGGCTCGCGGTCGTCGTCGCGGGTCATGGAGAAGAAGACGTAGCGGGGGTTCAGCTGCATCACCCGGTCGGCCTCGGGCCCCCGGTGCGAGGCGAGCCAGCCGCGGATGTTCTCGCCCGAGGCGCCGGCGCCCCGCAGCAGGCCCTGGCTCACCATCGGCCGGGCGATGGCCACGAACGGCTTGCCGTTGTCGGCGGCGTAGGCCGCCTTCATCCGCCGGCCGTCGGGGAAGGTCAGCACCCCCGAGCCCTGGATCTGCAGGAAGAACAGGTCCTCCGGCCGCATCCAGGCCAGGGCGTCGTCGGCGGCGCTGCGCTCGATGGCGCTGCGCTCGGCGCTGGCGAGGTCGATGCGCGTCGCCCTGGACGGCGGCGACGGCGGCGGCGGGGTCGGGGCTGCAGCCTCGGTCTCGTAGAGCACCACCCCGATCGCGTCGTCCAGGTCGGGCAGGGCGGGCGACGACGGCGGGGGGGGCGGAGCGGCGGCCAGTTGTACAGGCCCCGTGGGGCGCGGCCGGACGGGGGCCGAGAATTCGGCGTCCTGCCGGTCGCGGGCTTCGTACTGGGGCGCGAAATAGGCGGTCAGGACGCCGGCGGTCCCGGGCGTCTCCGGCACCCGCTCGGCGCGGAAGTTGGCTTCGAAGAACACCTTGGCCGCGGCTTCGTCCGGGGCCCGGATCGAGCGGGCGTAGCCGCACAGGGCGCGCATGGCGGCATCCCGCGCCGCGCCGCAGCCGGCCTGGAAGGCGGCCAGGGCCGCCAGGTGGTCTTCGGAGTCCCAGCCCGGCAGGGCGGTCAGGGGCGAGGTCGAAGCCTGGCGCGGCGGGGGGGCGACAGGGGCCGGGGTCGCGCCAGGCGGACGCTCGGCGCGAGGCGGCTGCGCCGGCGGCCTGACGCTGGGCTTGCCATGCGGATGGCTGGCCCGGGCCGTGGGCTTGGGCGTACTGGCGCAGGCCGAGAGCACCAGGCCCGCGGCGAGGACGATGAGGGCAGTCGGCGCCCAGGCGCCGCGCATCAGGCTTGCGCCGCGTCTACCCGGGCGAGCGCCCAGTTGGGATCGCGGCTGTCGACGGACCGTTCGAAGGTCCACAGCTCCGCGGTCCGGCGGTCGTCGACCGCCTCGCCTTCCGGGCCCTTGGAGCGGCTCCGGACCTCGGCCAGGAAGCGCACCCGCACGCGCGCCAGGTTTCCAATCATCTCGGCGTTCTCCATGTCCGCGCGCGGCGGTTGGAGAAACTCGGCCGTTTCGGTCCGGCCTTCCGCCTCGCGTGCAGCGATAGCGGTATCAAAGGTTTGGTAAACAGAAGGCGAAGTCAGGTTCTTCAACGTCTCGCGGTCGCCCTCGGCGAAGGTCGCGGGCCTGGATGGCCGCGGCGCCCGAGGGGATGGGACCGTCGATGGCGTCGTCGGGGCGGCGGGCCTCAACCTCTCCGGCCGGGCGCAGGGCTTCGGCCTCGGCGTCCTCCGGCTGGCGGCCTACACGGCGGCCGAGCACCGTATAGAGCTGAAACAGCACCACGGCGGCGAGGGCGGCGAAGATGACCAGTTCGAGCACTTGCAAGGGGTGACCGCTTTTCCGATACGCCAGGGTGAACGAACGCGTGACGCGCCGGGTTTCCGGCCTAGCTCAATATAGGCGGTCTAATCGTCCGCGTCAGGGGTCGCTATACGATGGTGGGCGCACGTTGCGCCACAAACGCCTC
>DAICXL010000090.1:0-9224 GCA_027312185.1 Caulobacterales bacterium
GTGCTTCGCCTTGGAGCTGTCGCTCAAGGCTTTCGTTGCGTCCCGTGGCACCGACCGGAAAGCCTTGAGGGCGCTTGGGCACAATCTGGCGGAAGCCTTGAAAGCGGCCGAAGCGGCAGGTTATCGGCCTCAACATCCGGCGATCGCCGAGTTGGTCGCGATATTCAGTCCGCTTCATGTCAATCACGGCCTACGCTACCTGGAAGACAAGTCGGTAGAGGTGCCGGAAACTCGCAATGCGGTAGCCATGTGCTGGATGTCGGGGCGCAGATTCCGATCACGGCGCTCTGAGCGCCTGACCGACTTGAAACCACTATGCCATGACGAAGGCCCAGGCCTAGCCCGTGAAGCTCCCCGTCCATTCCGTGATCGCAACAACGACCAACCGCTGCAACCGGGCGTCTAGCCGCTCGGATGGCGGCCATTCTCAGGGCCAAGATCAGAGTGACGAGCGCTCGGTGCGGCCGAGTTGAGGCGCGGCCTCAGAAGCAGACTTCCACACGTCTGCTAGGAACCCGCAGCCGCCAAAATCAGACTGCCCGCCAGCCAAGCCCCCGACGCCCAAACCTTGACATCTCCACCCCCACATGTTCTTATTTTGTTCATGCTTCACGTCGATCCTCTGACCGCCGCTGCCGATGCGACCCCCGCCGATCCGGTTCTGGCCGATCTGCACGCCATGGGGCCCGGCATCGTCGCGGGGCAGCTTGCGATGCTGACGCGGCTGGCCGAGATCGGGATGACCCTGGCCGAGGCGACCGAGCGCTGGGCGCTGGCGGCGCCGGAAGACCGGGAGGCCGCCGCCCCGGCGGGGTTCCAGGGCGATCCGGGGCTGCTCTATTCCCGCGTGGCGCGGGCGGTGCGCCAGACCCTGATGCTGCAGGCGCGGCTGCTGCAGGACCTGCCGGCCCTGGGCCGGGCCGCGAGCCAGGCCCGGATCGAGGGCGAGCAGGCCCGGCGCGAGCGCGCCCAGCGCGTCCTCATGCGGGCCGTCCGCGCCGAGCACGACGACCCGGACGCGGTCGAGGACCTGTCCGACGCGGTCTATGAGCGTCTGCGCGACGAGGACTTCAGCGACGACATTCTCGCCCTCCCCCTCGGCGACGCCGTGGCCCGCATCTGCCGCGACCTCGGCCTGTCGCCCGCGTGGACCGCCTGGGCCATGGCGGCCGCCACGGCGACGACCGCGCCGCCCCCCGAACTGCTCGCCGAGACGCCCCTCCCCTTCGAAAAGCGAAAGCGGCCGGAGCGGGACGGCCCGCCGACGGCGCCGGATGCGCCCTTCGCCTCGGCGCGCGGCTCCCCCTCGTCCTGCCCTCCTGGGTAGTCGTCGCCGGCCCGCGCCGTGAAACCGCCTCCTTGTCCGCCGTCAAACCGCCCCCTTATCCGCTGATAAGGGTGTGCGACGACGCGCGCCATCGAACTTCGAAAGGCGAAGTGGACTTCGGTGCGCGAACTTATAGGATCGCCGCGCCGCAGGGCCCCGGCCGCGTTTCAGCGCAGACATCGGTCCGCCCGCTGCGTGCGGTACAGGCTATCGCGAGATTTACAGATCCCTGGGAGGGGACGTTACAGATGAAGTTACGACCGACCGCGCTTTCGCGGACTTTCGCCGCCATCGTCGCCACCGCCGGCCTCCACGCCGCGCCCGCTCTGGCCCAAGGCGGCGGCGACGGCGGCGGCGCCGGCGCCGGCACCACCGGCGACCCCAGCATCGCCCAGAGCCGCCTTGGCATCGTACGCCCGCCGATCAATTTCAATCCGCCGGCCGGTGTGACGCCGCTGCCGGTCGACATGTTCACGTCCAAGAACTTCTATAAGGACGAGGCCCTCTGGTCCGACCCGCGCTATTTCCGCTGCCAGACCCCGCGCGTGATCATCGAGTCGATCTGGGAAAGCGGCCAGATGGGCGCCAACCCGCCCCAGACCGCGGCCTGGGGCGACTGCAAGGTCGACTTCCCCAAGGACAAGATCGTCAGCCCCTACCCCTACAAGTCGGCCAAGGCGCACTATGACGCCCTGATGGCCAAGGCCCGGGCGAACGGCGGCCCGACCCAATACACCAAGGCCACCACCCCCGACTGGGACGGCTTCTACAACCGCGACCAGACCAGCGACTGGCCCGGCGTCCGCGGCGACGACTGGGTCTATCCCTCGCAGGGCGGCGGCGGCGGCCCGCGCATGACCGGCGAGCGCTGGTACTGGGGCGGCATCAACCAGGCCTCGACCATGGTCTCGCTGCTGACGCCCAAGTTCCAGGCGCGCTACATGCAGCAGCTCTACCATGAGAGCGTCTCCAACTCGCACCAGTGGACCGCCACCTTCTGCATGCCCGAAGGCCTGACCCGCTGGTGGGCCTGGCCCTCGTCGGGCTCCAACTTCCAGATGATCGTGACCCCGACACAGGTGCAGACCCTGTCGGGCGTGGCTGACAATTTCGTCCGCCAGTTCCTGATCGGCCGCCAGCACGTGCAGAAGGTGCCCCAGTGGTACGGCGAGACCATCGCCTTCTGGGACAAGGAAAACCTGATCAGCTGGACCGCCAACGTCCAGCCCTGGGCCAGCCACACCTTCTTCGAGACCAGCGACAAGTTCGAGGTGGTCGAGAGCTGGACGCCCGTGAAGGACGCGGCCGGCAAGGTCGTCGCCCTCGAACAGGAGTCGATCTTCTACGACGAGGAAGCCTTCAAGCAGCCGCTGATGCTGAAGACCCGCTATGTGAAGCGGGACGAGATCGGCAGCCAGACCTCGCGCTTCACCTTCATCGAGTGCCTCGGCAACATCCGTAACGTCAACGGCAAGCCGACCCAGCTCACCAAGGAGCATCCGGACTTCATCGACTACTACGGCCGCCCCTGGGCCCAGGTGTGGAGCAAGTACTTCGAGCAGGGCTGGGAAAAGCCCTCCGAGGAAGTCGCGCCGCAGGACGTGCTCGACATCTTCAAATAAGCGCCTGACGCGGCCGCCGCTCTCCCGAGCGGCGGCCGTTTTCTTCTCCGCGCCTCATGCGCGGGGACGGCGATGTAATTAGAAAGCCTCATCCTGAGCTTGTCGAAGGACGAAGGCTTTCGGGCCCGCGTCGTGCGCCGCCTCGTCCTTCGACAAGCTCAGGATGAGGCGGAATGATAGGCTGCGGTCACAGGCTCTCGCCTCCCGTCAGAGGGGGCGCGAACAAGACACAGGGGGTTGGTTCGCCATGGCGTCTGAAGACGGGGTCTCCCGGCGGGCGCTGTTCGGCGCGGCCGGCCTCGCCGCCGCCGCGGCCGTTCCGGCCCAAGCTGCGGCCCCCGCCCCCGCCTCGGTCGCGGGCCGCCGTTTCCGGGGCATGGTCAGCGACGCCCAGGGCTCGCGGATCGAGGCCCTGACCCTGCTGGACCTCGGCCCCCGCGACTGCCTGGTGCGGATGCAGGCGTCCTCGGTCTCCTACACCATGACCGGCGGGGTGCTGGGCGCCTCGCGCACGCCCCTGATCATGGGCCAGGGCGGCGTCGGCGTGTGCGAAGCCGTCGGCCCCATGGTCAAGCGCGTCCAGGTCGGCGACCGGGTGCTGATCTCGGCCACGGCCCAGTGCGGCTGGTGCTACCAGTGCCTGCACGGCCGAACCGACTGGTGCCAGTTCAGCCAGACCTCCGGCCATCCGTTCGCGCGCACCGCGGCGGGCGTGGAGGTCACGCCGCGCGGCGGCATCGGCGGAACCAGCGAACTGACCTTCGCGCCGGAGGAGCACGTCACCCCGGTCTTCACCGACCTGCCCGCCGCGTCCCTGGCCCTGATCGTCAACCAGATCGGCTGTGGCTTCGCGGCCGGGACCACCCAGGCGCCGATCGAGCCGGGCTCGGACGTGGCGGTCTTCGGGGCCGGCCCGGTCGGCATGGGGGCGATCCTCTCCGCCCGCGTCGCCGGGGCCGCCCGCATCGTGGTGGTCGAGCCGATCACCGCCCGCAGAGAGAACGCAAGGCGCCTCGGCGCCACCCACGTCCTCGACCCCAACGCCATGACCGGCGCAGAGCTGGTCGAGGCTGTGCGCGAGATCTGCAAGGGCCGCACCGACCGGCTCTTCGCCGGCGGCCGGCGCTGGGGCACCAACGTCTTCGGCCAGGACGGCCGCGGCGCCGACTTCGTGCTCGAGGCCGTGGGCGCCACCCGCTTCCCCCCCAAGGCCGAGAAGGCCCCCGACGACACCGGCGTCCTGCCCCTGCGCCAGGCCTGGGACGTCACCCGCCCCGGCGGCCACTGCACCTACATGGGCGCGGCCCAGGGCGAGGTGTCGTTCCCCGCCATCGGCATCGCCCTGAACGGCCGCTCGATCCACGCGGCCCAGATGGGCGGCCAGCACCCGATGCGCGACCTCCCCCGCTTCGTCGAGATGATGGAGCGCGGCATCATCGACCTCGGCGCCCTGGTCACGGCCTATCCCCTCGACCGCGCCGTCGAGGCCCACCAGGCGGTGGCCGACCGCAGCATCCTGGCCGGCGCCGTCGTGTTCGGGTGAGCCGGTTCCCACGGCTCCGCTTCTGGGGCGCCAAGGGCTGACGGCCGGTCAGGTCCCGCGCGGCTTGGCCCGCGTCACCGGCGCCGCCGCCGCCGGGTCTTCGGGCCAGACGTGCCGGGGATAGCGGCCCTTCATCTCGGTGCGGACGTCCTTCCATGAGCCCCGCCAGAAGCCCGGCAGGTCCTTGGTGGTCTGGACCGGGCGATGGGCCGGCGACAGCAGCGCCAGGGTGATGGCGACACGGGCGCGGCCCAGGCACGGGTGCTCGGCCAGACCGTAAAGCTCGCCGACGCGGACCTCGACCCTCGGCCCGCCCTCCGCGCCATAGTCGATGGCGAAGCTGTTGCCGGTGGGGGCGGTGAAGCGCGGCGGGGCGTCGCGGTCCAGCGCCCTCTGCTGGTCCCACGGGACCAGGGCCCGGATCGCCGCGTCGAGCGCGTCCGGGAAAACCTGCGACAGGGCCGTCTTGCCCTCCAGCAGCGGCGCCAGCCAGTCCTCCACGGTGTCGATCAGCGCCGGGTCCGACAGGTCCGGCCAGGCGTCCGCCTCCGACTGACGCAGGAAGGCGATGCGCTGGCGAAAGGCGGTGGTCGACTCCGCGAAGGACAGGGTGATCAGGCCTTCGCGGCGCACCTGGTTCAGCAAGGCGGCGGCGATCAGGGCCGGGTCCGGCCGGTCGATCGCCTTCTCCTCCAGGATCAGGGCGCCAAGCTTCCTGATCCGGCGGGCCTTGAAGCGGCCGCCCGTGTCGGGGTCGAGGCGGTCCTCCGTTTCGATCCGCCCGGCGAAGGCGGCCTCGACCTCGGCCTGATCCAGCGGTGCGGCCAGGAGGATGCGGTCGCGGGCCGCGCCACTGCCCAGTTCGCCGACCGCCAGCCAAGGCTCCTTGGCCAGGGCTTCGTGCGGTTCGACGAAGACGCCGCGGCCGCTGGCCAGCCGGTACTCGCCGGGCTTGCCGCGCGCCTTGGCCAAGCGCTCCGGATAGGCGGCGGCCAGCAGAATGCCGTCCGACGGCGGCTGGCCCCTGCCCTCGCCGCCCGCCGCCCTGGCCCAGCGATCGGCCAGGGATCGGGCGTCCCTCGCCCGCGGGCCGCGGTCCGCCTCGAAACGCTCCAGCCGATCGGTCAGGTTGGCGCCCGTTCCGCCCAAGCCCCGCTCGGTGAGGACGGCGGCGATGCGGGCGGCCCGTCCCGCGGCTCCCGAGGCGGCGCCCACCGCCACCATGTGGGCCAGGCGCGGCGGCAGGGGCAGGCGCGACAGAAGCCGGCCGTGGGCGGTCAGCTCTCCCTTGGCGTCGAGGGCTTCGAGGCGCTCCAGCAGGGACCGGGCCTCGGCGAAGGCCGCGGCGGGGGGCGGGTCGAGGAAAGCCAGGGCGGCAGGATCGCGTGCGCCCCACTGGGCCAAGGCCAGGGCGAAGCCGGAAAGGTCGGTCTCCAGGATCTCGGGCCGGGCGAACGGCGGCAGGGCGCGGGTCTCCGGCTCGTCCCACAACCGGTAGCAGACGCCGGCCTGGGTGCGGCCGGCGCGGCCCCGGCGCTGGTCTGCGGCGGCCTGGGAGACGCGCACGGTCTCCAGCCGGGTCAGGCCGCTGGCGGAGTCGTAGGCCGGGACGCGGGCCAGGCCGCAGTCGACCACCACCCGCACACCCTCGATGGTCAGGCTGGTCTCGGCGATGGAGGTGGCCAGGACCACCTTGCGGCGGCCCGGCGGCGCGGGGTCGATGGCCCGGTCCTGCTCGGCCGGATCCAGGGCGCCGTAGAGGGGGGCGAGGATCGCGTCGGGCGGCAGGCGATCGGCCAGGGCCGTCTCGGTGCGGCGAATCTCGCCCTGGCCCGGCAGGAAGACGAGGACGCTGCCCGTCTCCTCGGCGAGGGCCTTGCGCACGGCGCGCACGGCCTGATCCTCCAGCCGGGCGGCGGGGTCGCGGCCGAGGTAGCGGGTTTCGACCGGCCAGGCGCGGCCCTCAGAGCGGATGACGGGGCAATCGTCCAGCAGGCGGGCGATGCGGGCCCCGTCGAGGGTGGCCGACATGACCAGCAGGCGCAGGTCGTCGCGCAGGACGGCCTGCGCGTCGCGGGCGAAGGCCAGCCCCAGATCGGCGTCGAGACTGCGCTCGTGGAACTCGTCGAACAGCACGGCCGCCACACCGTCGAGGCCCGGGTCGTCGAGGACCATGCGGGTGAAGACCCCCTCGGTGACCACCTCGATACGGGTGCGGGCCGAGACCTTGGACTGCATGCGCACCCGAAAGCCGACCGTCTCGCCGACGGGCTCGCCGAGGGTGGACGCCATGCGGGCGGCGGCGGCTCGGGCGGCGAGGCGTCGGGGCTCCAGCACGATGAGGCGCCGGCCCTGCACCCACGGTTCGTCCATCAGGGCCAGCGGGACGACGGTGGTCTTGCCCGCCCCGGGCGGCGCGACCAGCACGGCGGCCGTGTGGTCGGCCAGGGCCGCCTTCAGAGGGCCGAGCGCGTCATGGATGGGAAGCGGCGTCACGCACTCGCACTAGCTGTCATCCCGGACGGCCTGCAAGGCCGATCCAGGATGACAGTGAAGACTACACCGCCGGGCCGACCGCGGCGCTCTTGTGATAGCGGGAGTGGCGGTAGGCGTAGAGGAAATAGACCGCCAGGCCGATGCCCATCCAGATGAACAGCCGCGACCAGGTCGGCACCGGCAGGCCGCTGATCAGGAAGATGCAGCCGGCAACCCCCATCGGCGCGGTGAACCAGACGATCGGCGTCTTGAAGCGGCGCGGCAGTTCGGGCTGCGTGATGCGCAGGTAGAGCACCCCGGCGCAGATCAGGCCGAAGGCGAGCAGGGTGCCCATCGAGACCAGCTCGCCCAGCACTGCGATCGGGAAGAGGCCGGCGACCAGGCCGGCGGCCACCGCGGTGATCGCCGTGCCCCAGACCGGCGTACGGGTCTTGGGGTTCACGGCGCCGAACATGGGCGGCAGCAGGTTGTCGCGGGACATGGCGTAGAAGATCCGCGACTGGCCGTAGAGCAGCGACAGGATGGTCGAGCCCAGGCCGACGGCGACGGCGATGTTCACCGTCTGGCGCAGCCACCCCATGCCGGGGATGGCGCCGAGCGCTATGGCCACCGGCGCCTCGTTGTTGAGGCTGGCGTAGGGGGCGAGGCCGGTGATGACCAGGGACATCAGGATGTAGAGCACGGTGCAGACGCCGACCGAGGCGAGGATGCCGATGGGCATGTCGCGCTGCGGGTTCTTCGCCTCCTGCGCCGCCGTCGAGACCGTCTCGAAGCCGATATAGGCGAAGAAGATCACGCCGGCGGCGGTGAGCACCCCCGGCAGGCCGAAGTGGCCGCTCGGGTCGGTCGGGGTCGGCGGGATCCGCTCGGGGATCAGGGGCGACCACAGTTCAGGGTTCACGTGGCTGAAGCCGACGCCGATCACGGCGAGGACGACGCAGACCTTGAGGCTGACGATGATGTTGTTGACCAGGGCGCTCTGGGTGATGCCGGTGATCAGCAGCCAGCCCATCAGCAGCACGATGATCACGGCGGGCAGGTTCAGGATCGAGCCGGTCTCGACCAAGTGGCTCCCGTCGAAGGTGTAGGGCGCCGAACTCCAGGCGTGGGGCAGGCCCATGCCGAAGCCCTGCAGCATGTCGTTGAAGTGCCCCGACCAGCCGGCGGCGACGGTGGCGGCGGCCAGGCCGTATTCGAGGATCAGGTCCCAGGCGATCAGCCAGGCGATGAACTCGCCCATGGTGGCGTAGGTGTAGGTATAGGCCGATCCCGACACGGGTATCATCGAGGCCAGTTCGGCGTAGCACATGGCGGCGAAGGCGCAGACCACCCCTGCCAGGATGAAGGACAGCACGATGGCCGGCCCGGCGTTGACCGCCGCTTGTTGGCCCGTCAGCACGAAGATGCCCGCGCCGATGACCCCGCCGATCCCCAGGAGCGTCAGCGACCCGGCCCCGAGTCCGCGCTTGAGGGTGTGTTCGCCCTCCTCGTTCGCCTGGGCCAGCAACGTCTCCATGGGCTTCTTGGCGAAGAGATTGTTCACAATAGCGGGTCCCCGTGGCGGTCAGGCTCCTCCGCCTGCCGAAGCGGCGAAGATAGACAGGCCGAGGCGCGCTCCGCAACGCCGCAACGCTGGGACGTTCCGCCCTCTTTTCCTGGGGCCTGCGATGAACAATTCTCGACACCGGAGCGGGCAGATGATCGAATTTCAGACCCGGGAGCATTTCAGGCCTGAAATCCGGTAGTCACGCCGGTTTGACATGACGATTTCATGAGCCCGCCCATGGACGATGCGTCCCAGCCCCCCGCCGCCCCTCCGCCGCCCCAGGCGCCGGCGCGCATCGTCGTGGTCGACGACGACCCCGGCATCCGTGACGTGGTCCACGACTTCCTCAGCCGTCACGGCTACGACGTGGAGACCGCTCCCGACGCCGCGGGACTGAACCGGGCCCTGGCCCGCGGCCAGGTCGACCTCGTGGTGCTGGACGTGATGCTGCCGGGCGAGGACGGGCTGGCGGTATGTAAGCGGCTGGCCGCCTCGGACGGCCCGGCGGTGATCATGCTCTCGGCCATGGGTGAGGAGACCGACCGCATCGTCGGCCTGGAACTCGGCGCCGACGACTATCTGCCCAAGCCGTGCAATCCTCGCGAACTGCTGGCCCGGGTGCGGGCCGTGCTCCGCCGCCGGGGCGAGCCGAGCCGGGCCGAGACCCAGCTTGGGGCGCAGTGCGAATTC
>DAICXL010000091.1:0-263 GCA_027312185.1 Caulobacterales bacterium
ATGTCGCCGCCAAGCGCCGGGTGTTCCAGAACCAGGGCAAGGGCGACACCGCCGTCATCGGGGTGGACGACGCCTACGGCCAGCGCATCTGCACCGACCTGATCGCCGCCAACCGGCGCACCATCCGCCCCGTCTCGGCCTGCCGCTCCATGGGCCGGGGCGTGTACGTCCTGCAGGGCGTGCTCTACGACGCCACCGGTGAGCGCGTTGTGGAGGTCGCCGACCTGACCCGCGCCCGGTCGCTGCCCGGCCGCCACAACCAC
>DAICXL010000091.1:273-9214 GCA_027312185.1 Caulobacterales bacterium
ATCGGCCGCGTGCGCTTCGTCAACGATAGCAAGGCCACCAACGCCGACGCCGCCCGTCAGGCCATGACCGCCATCCCGAAGTTCTACTGGATCGCCGGCGGCGTGCCCAAGGCGGGCGGGATCGAGCCCCTGCGCGACCTCTTCCCCCGCATCGAGAAGGCCTATCTGATCGGCGAGGCGGCCCTGGATTTCGCCCGCACCCTCGGCGACACGCCCCACAGCCGCTGCCCCAGCCTCGAAGCCGCCGTCGCCGCCGCCCACCGCGACGCCGCCGACAAGGGCGAGGAGGCCGTGGTCCTGCTCTCCCCCGCCTGCGCCTCCTTCGACCAGTTCCCCGACTTCGAAGTCCGTGGCGACGCCTTCCGGGCCGCGGTGCAGGAACTCTCCGTGGGCCAGCCGGCGGCGGCGCGGGCTTAGGAATTCTTCCCCTCCCCCTTGAGGGGAGGGCGACTCGGCGCAGCCGAGCGGGGCGGGGGGACGTTTCCGCCGAACTGCCCTTTTGACTTTCTACCCGCGCTCTCCGCCGGCCTCCCCCCGCCCCGCGGGGCTGACGCCCCGTCGCCCTCCCCTCCGGGGGGAGGGGAAGACAAGCCCCCGCCACCCGCTTGCGCACCCACCCCCCGATGCTACGGTTCCGCCCCTCGGGGAGGAGCCCACATGGACAACGATCGCAAGAAACTGCCGGCGGAAGCCGTCGATCTCTACTCGCGCTACATCCACGGCGAGATCAGCCGCCGGGCCTTCATGGACGGGGCCAAGAAGTTCGCGGTCGCCGGCATGACCACCGCGGCGGTGGTCAAGTCGCTGATGCCCGACTACGCCCTGGGCCAGCAGGTGCGCGGCGACGACGAGCGCATCAAGGCGACGTGGGAGACCATCCCGGCCCCGAACGGCCATGGCTATATCCGCGGCTACTTCGTCCGCCCGTTCAGCGCCGACACCCGCACCGAGACCCCGGCCAAGCTGCCGGGCATCCTGGTCATCCATGAGAACCGGGGTCTCAACCCGCACACCATGGACGTGGCGCGCCGCTTCGCGCTGGAGAACTTCCAGGCCTTCGCGCCGGACTGCCTGTCCTCGGTCGGCGGCTATCCGGGCGACGACTACAAGGGCGGCCAGCTCTTCGCCAAGCTCGACCCGGCCAAGCGGATGCAGGACCTCCTGGCCGCCGCCATGTGGCTGAAGGCGCACCCCGGCGGCACGGGCAAGGTGGGGGTGACCGGCTTCTGCTTCGGCGGCAGCATGTCCAACGCCCTGGCCGGGGTCATGGGCCCCGACCTGGCGGCGGCCGCCCCCTATTACGGCGGCGGGACCCCGGCGGCGGACGTGGCCAAGGTCAAGGCTGCGATCCTGATCAACCACGGCGCCCTCGACAAGAACCTGGTCGAGGCCTGGCCGGCCCAGGAGGCCGCGCTGAAGGCCAACAACATCCGCTACGAAGGCCACCTGTGGCCGGACTCGGTGCACGGCTTCTTCAACGACGCCACGCCCGAGCGCTACAACAAGGTCACCGCCCCCCAGTCGTGGAACCGCACGGTCGCCTGGTTCAACCAGTACGTCCGCGCCTGAGGCCCCGGATGCGCGGCGGCGCTCGCCCCGCGCATCCAATCTCCCTCCCGGTGCGTTCCCATCCTGAACGGGACGGCGCCTGCCACGGCGCCGCCCGTTGTCACGCCGATCATCGGGCCGTGACCTTCCGACATCCGGAGACTTCCATGCAGATTCCCCAGGGGGCGACCGTCGCCGTGGCCGACGGCAAGACGCTCCACCTGTTCCACAACAAGGGCGACGAGGCCCACCCAGTCCTGGTCCCCATGCCGGCCGACGTCCTGGACCGCGACGGCGGCGGCTCCACCGGCCACCACTCCAGCTCGGCCAATCCGGACGAGAGCCAGAAGGCCGAAGACGGTTTCGCCGCCGGCGTGGCGGGCCTGCTCAACCGCCAGGTGCTCGCCGGCTCGATCAAGCATCTGATCGTCATCGCCGCTCCGCGCACCCTGGGCGAGCTGCGCCACCACTACCACAAGACCCTGTCGGCCATCCTCGTCGGCGAGATCGCCAAGGATCTCACGGGTCACAGCCAAGAGGACGTCGAACGCGCCATCGCCGCGGCCTGACCCTGCGGAGCGCCTTCCTTCGTAAGAGGGGAGGCGCCTGCCCCTTGCCGTGCGCGCCGGCAGGGCGATCTATGCGGCATGAAGCCCAAGGCTCCCACAGACCCGGTCATTGTCGACGAAGCCGCCTATGAGGCCGCCGCGCGGGCCGAAATGGACCGCTGGCGCCAGGCCATGCTGAAGCCGACCTCGCTGCTCGACCGCACGGCGCGCGGGGTGCAGGGCCGGATCAACAAGGTCATTCCGGAGAAGGTGCACGCCGTCGTCACCGCCGCGATCCAGGGGGTGACCCGCGCCATCATCACCGGGGCCGACGTCACCACCGCCAAGCCGCTCGCCGACGCCGTCTTGAGCGCGCGCGAGGCGGAGGTGCGCCGCCGGATCGGCGCCTACCGCGCGGCCGCCGCGGCGGAAGGCGGCGTCGCCGGGGCGGGCGGCTTCGTGCTCGCCTTCGCCGAGTTCCCCACCCTGCTGGCCACCAAGATCAAGCTGCTGTTCGACATCGCCGCGCTCTACGGCCACGACGTCGGCCAGCTGCCCGAGCGGCTCTACATCCTCAGCATCTTCCAGCTCGCCTTCTCGGGCGCGGACCATCGCCGGGACGTCATGGCCGGGATGACTGGGTGGGACGACGCCAAGCACCCCCAGTCGCTGGAAGGCTTCGACTGGCGCCGCTTTCAGCAGGAATACCGGGACTATATCGACCTGGCCAAGATGGCCCAGCTGATCCCGATCATCGGCGCCCCTGTCGGCGCCGTGGTCAACTACCGCCTGCTCGACAAGCTCGGCGAGACCGCCATCAACGCCTACCGGATGCGGTGGTTCGCACAGCGCGCCGTGACGGATCGGTCGGCATAACCGCCCGGCGCCATCGTCCCGCCGTCAAGCTTCGACTACATACGCCCACCTCCAGCCTTTCGAGCCTGCCCGTGTCCGAACCTGACCCTGAGACGCCCAAATCCGCGCCGTCCCAGCGCCGCTTCTGGCTCACCGTCGGCGAGGTGGTGGCGGTGGCCGGGCTGCTGCTGGCCGGGCTGAACTACTGGGAAAACCACCGCGACCGGGAAGAGGCCGCGGCCCAGGCGGCCAAGGCGGCTCAGGTCCGCCCGGCCTCCGTCTTCCTGATGCGCGGCGAGGCCGATACTGACGGAGAGCGGGTGATGCTGGAGCCGACCAAGGCCGAGCAGGTGGTGCAGACCCAGCGCTACCTATTCCCCAAGCCCGTGCTGGACCACGCCCGCGAGATCGGCGCCGGCCGGCTCCAGATCGACCTCGCCTGGTTCGACGACGGCCTGAAGAGGGAACTCAAGGCGGCCCGCAAGGCCGGCGCGCCCCTGCCCGAGGGCGAGGCCATGCTGCCCGTAGGCGTCATCACATCCTATGTCGAGAACGGCGAGACCTGGACCGACAGCTCGATCTACCGGGTGGGCTATGTCGCGGACCCGGGCCTGCTGGGCGCGGTGAAACTGAAGCTGCTCGGCGTGTCGCTGGTCCGGCGCGGGGTGACAGGCGACCTGCAGGCGGCGGTGGACGCGTCGTGGCGGGCGCCGGCGCGGGCGGCCAAGCCGGCGGGCTGATGGCGGCCGGACGCGTCGTTGCGACCGCGTCGGCGCCGACACGGTTGTCGTCGCGTCGAATTCACGTACCGTCCCCGCAGGGAGCGGCGGGGGCGAAACCTCGCGCGCATAGCCTTGAGGAAACGCGATGAACCGACTTGCAATCTGTGTCGCCGGCCTGATCGCCGCCGCCAGCGTGGCCGCCTGCGGGCAGCAGGAGACGGCGACCACCGAGGCCGCTCCGGCCGCCGCGCCCGCGCCCATGGCCGTGGCCTTCGCCGATCCGCTGTGGACCGGGGAGAAGGTGCCCGACAAGCAGTGGTGCAAGAAGTTCGGCGGCGAGGGCGCGACCCCGGCCATGACCGTGACCAACGTCCCCGCCGGGACCACCGCCATCGACGTCGCCTTCAACGACGAGACCTATGCGCCGATGAACAACGGCGGCCACGGCTCGGTTCGCTTCCCCGTCGAGAGCGGCGCCGCCACGGCCAACCTGCCGTCCGTGCCCGGAGAGACCGACGCCCTGCCCGCCGGCGTGACCAGCGCCAAGGGCCATATCGCCAAGGACTTCAGCGGCACCGGCGGGGCCTATCTGCCGCCGTGCTCGGGCGGAATGGGCAATACCTACAGCGCCACGGTCAAGGCCCTCGACGCGGCCGGCGCGACCCTCGGCGAGACCCGCATCGTGCTGGGGACCTACTAGGGACGCTGGGCGCTAGCCCGGTTCCGGCGATCCCCCGGGCGCCCGCCAAGCTGCAGCCAGCTGACGCGGGCGTCCGGGCGGATCTAAGAACGACGGGTCGGGTGGTTCAGCTCGCCGCTGTCGCCCATGGCGCCGGCCCCCATGCCGCCGCCCATTCCCCCCATTCCTCCACCGCCACCGCCACCGCCGCCCTTTCCGCCCTCCGGCCGCGCGCCGCCGCCCTTGCCCGCGCCGCCGCCCGCCGGGCGGGTGGGGCCCTGCATGGGAATGGCGAGATCAGGGGGGATGGGATCGAGGTCGAGGGCCTGTCGGACGAAGTCGCGCAAGGCGACGACCAGGTCGTGGGTGTGGACGGGCCGCCCGGCCACCAGCTCGCGCGCGGCGCGCTCGGCGAGGCGAACGTGCTGCTCCGTGCCGAGCAGGATGATGTCCGACAGGGCCGCCTCCACCGCGTCGCGGATGCGCCGGGTTCGGTCCGAACCGGCGCTGGCTTCGGCGCTCAGGTCCAGCGGGGTCTCAGCCTCGGCGCTCCCTTGCCGGCGCGCCTGGCGCAGATGGGTAGGGTCCACGGCGAGGTCGCCGGTGAACGAGCCGCCGAGGGTCTTGTAGGCGGCGATCAGGGTGCGCAGCCGTTCGTTGATCTGCCGGTTCACCCGCTCGCGGCGCTGCTGGATGGTGAACATCATCAGCAACCGGAAGCCGACGCCCACCAGGGTGACGAGCGCCAGGCCGGCCAGGGTGGCGAGCACGCTCTGCCATGAGCTGAAATCTATGCCGCGCAATGAAATGCTCCCAAGGCGCCCGTCGCGCCGGGAGGGAAACGCGCCTCGCCCCAGATCGGCGCCGAAGGCGGCGGCAGGCTAGGCTCGGTCGCCGCCTTTCGGCCCCGCCCGCGTCCGCCAGGCCTGCACCCTTGTGAACAGACGCGACACGGTCGGTCGAATGGGCAGGAAGGCGCGATAGCCGCCCTCGAGCACGGCCATCATCCCCGGCAGGCGCGCAACTCTGGCGGCCCAGCGCCAGCGGGGAAGGACGGCCCACACCGCCACGAAAGCCTCGGCGCCCGACACCAGGGCGCCGTCCGCCCTGCGGACGTGAAAGCGGGCCATCGCCTGTTCGCTCGCCAGATCAGGGGCGGCCGGCGTCCCCGGCGCCGACACGTCGACGAAGCGCAGGACGCCGGCTTCGTCCTGGGCGGCGTAGTGCTCCACCTCGGCCCGGCACAGGGGGCAGGACCGGTCGGCATAGACGGTCAGTTCATCCCGCGGCGACGACATGCTCGACCTCCAGGCTGACGAGAACGGCGCGGGCGAGGGCTTCGCCGCTGTCGAAGGCGCATTCGACCCGGGGCCCCAGGGCCCAGTCCCCGCAGGCGCCGATCCGCTCGCCGGGGTTCCACAGGCAGGGGCGCCCGACGGCCGACTCCACCAGGGCGTAACGCCAGCGATGAGCGGCGGCGAAGGTCGGGGCGGCGCCGATCCCGGTGGCGGCCGCGAAGGCCTCGGTCAGGTCCCGAACGACCGTGTCGGCGGGCTGCTCTAGGTGGTGGCGGGACCACGCCCCTGACGCCTGCAGCACCACGGTTCCCGAGCGCGGGTCCCGACCCGGCTTGGCGGCGGCGCCGGCGATCCAGGCTGCCGGTCCGCCGTCCGGGCGGAGGGGCAGGCCCGGCAGGTCGATGGTCCGGTCGAACGCCAGCATCAGGGTCCAGCACGGGGCGTAGACCGCCTCGCCCAATGCATCGAAGGTCACCCCGGCGGTGGCGGCGAGCGGCCCGGCCTGGGGGGCGGGCAAGGCCAGGATCACGGCGGCGAACCGGCCGTTGAAGGGGGTCTGGATAGGACCGCCGTCGTCGTGGACGGTCCAACCGGCGCCGCCCCGCTCCAGGCGGCTGACATGGCGGCTGGTCATCACCGTGTGCGGTTCGGCCAGAGCATGCGCTACCGCGGTCATCCTCGGGACGCCGACAAAGGCGCCGTCGAACCACTCGGCGGCAAGGCCCGCGCTGCGCCACGCCTCCACCAGGGCGGCGAACCGCGCGCCCCTCGCCGTGAAGAACTGAGCGCCGTGGTCGAACTCGAGGGCGCCGACGCGCCGCGTGGCCAGCCGGCCCCCCAGGCCGCGGCTCTTGTCGAAGAGGGTGCAGGCGACCCCTGACGCCGTGAGCAGCCGGGCGGCCGCCAGACCGGCCACGCCGGCCCCGATAATCGCCACAGCCGGCGGCGCCTCGAACTTCAGAACCTGCACTCTATCCCCGCCAGACCGGGTCCCTCGCAACACCGGGACCTTAAGGCTCAGCTACGCACGACCGGCCCGTCTGGATGCATGCGATCCGTTCGCTGCGCTGGAATCCTCGTTCAGAACCGCGCCAGGAGGCTGGCCGAGGCGATGTGGTTCATGCGGTCGTTCGGGCCCGGACGGTCGATGTACTGGTTGAGGTAACCGAGTTCGATCCGCGCCTTGGGGGTGACGGAGAAGCCGACGCCGGCGAAGTTGCGGATCTGGTCGAAGCCGGCGCGGGCGCCCCAGTCGGCGTCGTCCAGGGCGATGAAGGTTTCGCTGGTCAGGACGAACGACGTGTCGCCGCCCTTGCGCAGGGGGCGGTTGAACTTGACGAACTGGCGCACCCGCCAGCCCGTGTCCGAGCCGCCCTCCACGAACCTCTGTTCGAGCCGGGTGCGGGACGTCACAGCCCCGCCCGCGATCGTCCCGGCGTTCCACAGGAGCTGCTGCCACAGGCGGTCCTCGCCGACGTCCGGTCCGCGATTGTGGTTGGTGATGCGGCCATAGCCGGCCCAGAGCGAGACGCGCGGGCTGATCTGATAGCCCACGCCGGGGCGCAGAATTGACTGCGACAGGCGGCTGGCGTCGTCGCCGAAGCGGCCCTGCACCTCGGCCCAGGCCAGGATCTTGCCGCTGACCGGGCCCAGAACCGTGACGTTGAGCCAGGCCTGGGCGTCGTGTTCGTCGGCCCGTGCAGGCTGGGCGGCGAGCGCCAGGGCGCCGGCGAGGGGTGCAAGGGCGAGGATGCGGGTCGCGCGGCGCATGGTCGGACCGTTCTTGGGGGGTGATCAGGGTCCCCAGGTAGCCGAGGGGCCGCCCGCTGTCACGGCGGCCCGGGGCGCCGGAAACGCGTTGTTACAGTCACCGCCGGCTTAGAAGTCGAACTGGGCCCGGGCGAGATACAGGTCCGAGGTGAACTCGCCCTGCAGCGGCGCGGCGGCGGGATCGGCCGTGGCCGCGCGGGGGCCGCCCTTCACCCAGGCGTGAGTGTACTGGAAGGTGAAGCGCACATAATCCATCGGCTGCCAGATCGTACTGAACAGCAGCCCGTTCTGGACGCCACCGGCCACGTTGTCCGGCGCGGCGAGCCCTGCGCCCGACAGGCGGTCGTCGAGGTCGAGGTGGTCGTAGCGGGCGTTGATCTGGATCGCCCCGATGCCGCCCTCGCCGACCGGATGCAGCACCTTGGTGCGATCCCACAGGCCGGCGCGATAGCCTTTGCGTTCGCCGGTGAGGAAATAGCCGACCTCGCCGTACCAGCCGTTGAAGGTCGGATCGCCATTGTAGCGCTTGCCAGTGGTGGCTCGCCGCCCGGCCAGCACTTCGCCCGGACGGATGGCGTTGACCTTGGTCTGCTGCACCTCGGCGATGGCGTGGAACGGCCCCAGGATGGCGGCGGCCTCGACACCCATGATCTGGTCCCCGTGCGCGGCGATCGCACCGGTGGACAGGAAGCGCTGGTCGATCGTCGAGGTGAACGGGCGGGTCTGGTAGTTTCGGCTTAGCTCGGTGGTCTGGAAATGGCGCCGTTGGTAGTGCACGCCGAAGTGCAGGCGGTCCTTGCCCAGCTTGGGGGTGTAGAGGGCGCGGCTGGCGATCATCCAGTCGTCGTTTCCATAAGAGGTGCGCCCGCCGCTGATGCCGTTGTCAGGGCGGATGCGGTCTCCGAACAGGCCGAGGTTGAAGCGCCAGCTGTCGTGCTTGGGATCGGCCAGGCCCATCCACACGCCCACGTGGCGGTTCTGGTCGAAGGCCTCAATCATGGCGCTGCGTTCCAGGAACGAGATGTACCGCGAGGACGTGGGCTGCTCCATGTTCGGGAAGGTGTCGTAGTTGCCGAGGCCAAAGCTGTAGACCTTGCCCTTCGGCTGCCAGAACAGGATCACGTCGCCATAGGCGACCCCTGCGTTGGCGAAATCCATCTCCGCCTTGTACTGAATGTCGTGAGGGAACCAGCCCTCCACCCCCAGGCGGATGCGCCGTGATCGGTGGTTCAAGCCCCAGGCGCCGGTCAGGGCGTCGTTCGGGTTTTCTACATAGCCCACGTCATACTGGAAGCGGCCACGGACCTTGAAGCGCCAGCCGTTCGCCGTAGAGAACTCCGGCGAGCCCTTCCATTCCACCGTGGTGGCGGGCTCGACAGGCGCCGTGGCGACGGCCGGCGCGACCCTGGTGTTGGGGTTGGCGGCGGTGATCGCGCTCGCTGGCCTCAAACGCTTGTCGGCCGACATCGACCCGGCCGCCGTGCCCGTCTGGCTCTGGTACTATCGGCATGATCCCGAGGT
>DAICXL010000092.1:0-9108 GCA_027312185.1 Caulobacterales bacterium
GGGCTTCGCCACGGGCCTGGCCGACCACGCCCGCGCCGCCGCCGAGCGCTATCCGTGGATCGAGGCCTGGACCCCCGTCAACGAGCCCCTGACCACCGCCCGCTTCTCGGCCCTGTACGGCTTCTGGTATCCGCACGCCCGCGACGAGGGGGCCTTCTTCACCGCCCTGCTGAACCAGATCGACGGGGTGCGCCTGTCCATGCGGGCGATCCGCGCCGTCAATCCGGACGCGAAGCTGGTGCAGACCGAGGACCCCGACCACATGTTCTGGGGCCGTATCGCCGATCACGGCCTGGGCGATCGGCTGCGCGCCATCCTCGACGACCCCTGCCCGCCCGATACGGTGGGGGTGAACTACTATCTGTCCAGCGAGCGCTTCCTCGACCACCGGGTCGAGCGCTATCCCCTGCATCGCCGCGGCGGCAACGGCGAGGACGCCTATGCCGACGTCGAGGCGGTGCGGGCCGTGCAGCCCTCGCCCATGGGGCTCGAACGCCTTTTGGACGCCACCTGGAAGCGCTACGGCCTGCCCATGGCGGTGACCGAGAGCCACAACGGCTGCACCCGCGAAGAACAGATGCGCTGGTTGCACGAGGCCTGGACGACGGCGGGGACCCTGCGCGGCCGCGGCGTGCCGATGCAGGCGGTGACCGCTTGGTCCCTGCTCGGCGCCTACGACTGGGACCAGCTGCTGCAGGTCGACCACGGCCGCTACGAGGTCGGGGTCTATGACCTGCGCGGCGGCGAGCCCCGCCCCACCGCCGCGGTGGAGCTGTGCCGCGCCCTGGCCCATGGCGAGACGCCGGCCCAGGCCGTGCTGGACAACCCCGGCTGGTGGTCGCGGGACATCCGCTTCGAGTTCGAGCCGGTGTGGTGTCCCCATCCCGATCCGGTCAAGCGGCGCTGGTCGCCGGCGGCCGCCCACCCCCGGCCGCTGCTGATCACCGGCGCCACCGGCACGCTGGGCCGCGCCCTGGCCCGCGGCTGCGAGCACCGGGGCGTCCCCTACATCCTGACCTGCCGGCAGGAGCTGGCCATCGACGACGCCGAGGCGGCGCGGCGCCTGATCGAGGCCGTACAGCCGTGGGCGGTGATCAACGCCGCCGGCTGGGTGCGGGTGGACGAGGCGGAGGCCGACGAGGCCGGCTGCATGCTGGCCAACGCCCAGGGCCCGGCCCTGCTGGCCCAGGCCTGCGCCGAAGCGGGCGTCGCCTTCGCCACCTATTCCTCGGACTTGGTGTTCGACGGGACCAAGGGCGCCCCCTATGTGGAGGCCGACGCCCCCTGCCCCTTAAGCGCCTACGGACGGTCGAAGGCCGAAGCCGAGGCCGCCGTGCTGGCGGCCCACGACAAGGCGCTGGTCATCCGCACCGCCGCCTTCTTCTCCCCCTTCGACCCGCACAACTTCGCCCAAGGGCTGGTGCGCAGCCTGACGGCGGGCGAGCCGTTCCAAGCGGCCGGCGACCTCGTGGTGTCGCCGACCTATACCCCGGACCTGGTGCAGGCGAGCCTCGACCTGCTGATCGACGGCGAGGCGGGGATCTGGCACCTGGCCAACCCCGGCCAGGCCACTTGGTCGGACTTCGCCCACGCCCTGGCCCGGGCCTGCGGCCTCGACGGGCGGCTGATCCGCACCACTCCCTCGGCGCAGTTCGGCTGGGCCGCGCCGCGCCCGGCCGCCGTAGCCCTGGCCAGCACCCGCGGCCCCATGATGCCGCCGCTGGAAGACGCCATCTCGCGCTTCGCCCATGTGCTGGGCCCGATGGGCGGCCCGGTCCGCACCCGGGCGCCGCAGGTGGTGCGCGAGCCGCCGCGGGTGAGCGAGCCCAAGACCTTCGCGGCCAATTTCGACCTGTTCTGACCTCGGCAGGATAGGGCGACGGCCGCTTGGGTCCCCCGGACCGCGCTGCGCGCGGCCGGAGGATGACGGGAATGAGGAACGGCCTGGCGCAGACCCCGGCGGCTTTCGCGACCAATTTCGCCTGCTTTAAAACTCGTCATCCTCCGGTCGCCGAAGGCGATCCGGGGGACCCAAGCCACGTTTGAAGCTAGGCTGCGCCGATGGGCGGATGGGTCTACATCCTCGCGAGCGCTCCCTACGGCACGCTTTACGTCGGCGTGACCAACGATCTGGCGCGCCGCGTCTGGGAGCATCGGGAGGGCCACGGCTCTGCATTCTGCCGCAAGTACGGCGTGCATCGTCTGGTGCGCGTCGAGCCCTATCCCGAAATCATCGCGGCCATCTCGCGGGAGAAGCGGCTGAAGAAGTGGCCACGGGAGTGGAAGATCAAGCTGATCGAGAGCGAGAACCCCGGTTGGCTCGATCTCTACGAGCGGATCAACGCCGACGGGATGTGGTCGCCGACGTAACGTGGCTTGGGTCCCCCGGATCGCCTCCGGCGACCGGAGGATGACGAGAGTTTTTGGTGGAGGGCCGAATAGAAAAAGGCCCGGGATCGCTCCCGGGCCTTTCGTCGTCTTGGAGGAAACGAAGCTTACGCCTCGTCGCCCGCGTCGCCGGGGCGCTGCTGCTGGCGTTCGGCGATACGGGCCGACTTGCCGCGACGCTCGCGCAGGTAATAGAGCTTGGCGCGCCGCACGACGCCGCGGCGCTTGACCTCGATGGACTCGATGTTCGGGGACAGGACCGGGAACACCCGCTCCACGCCCTCGCCGAAGCTGATCTTGCGGACGGTGAAGTTCTCCTGCACGCCGCCGCCGGAGCGGGCGATGCAGACGCCTTCGAAAGCCTGGACCCGCTCGCGGTCGCCTTCCTTGATGCGCACGTTGACGCGCAGGGTGTCGCCGGGCTGGAATTTCGGGGTGGTGCGGATCGCCTTCAGGCGATCGACTTCTTCGCGTTCGAGAGTCTGGATGATGTTCACGTCAAAAATCCTTCATTTGGCTGTTGTGACTGGGCTTCAGCCGCCCTTTGCCTGTTGATTGGCGAGATGCGCCGCCCATAAGTCCGGACGCCGCTCCCGCGTGGTCTCTTCCCGCTGCTCCGCCCGCCAACGCGCCACCGCACCATGGTGACCGGAGGTCAGGACCTCGGGAATCTCGAGCCCTTCGAAGGTCCGTGGCCGCGTGTACTGCGGATGCTCCAGCAGACCGTCTTCAAAGCTCTCCTCCGCGAGGGACGCGGCTTCCCCGAGTACGCCGGGAACCAACCTCACGCAGGCCTCGATCACCAGCATCGCCGCCGCCTCGCCACCGGCGAGCACCGCGTCGCCGACGGCGACCTCCTCGAACCCCCGGGCGTCGAGCACCCGCTGGTCCACCCCCTCGAAGCGTCCGCACAGCACCACCAAGCCGGGGCCTTGGGACCACTCGCGAACGCGCGCCTGGGTCAGGGGCCGGCCCCGGGCGCTCATGTACAAAAGCGGCCGTCCCCGCCGCTCCACGCTGTCTAGCGCGGCGGCGATCACGTCCGCCTTCATCACCTGCCCCGGTCCGCCGCCCGCAGGGGTGTCGTCCAGGAAGCCGCGCTTATCTGTCGAAAACGCCCGAATGTCCACCGTATCGAGGGACCACAGGCCGCGCTCGGTCCAGGCCGTGCCGATCAGGCTGACCCCCAGCGGCCCCGGAAAGGCCTCCGGGAACATGGTCAGGACGGTGGCGGAAAAGCTCATCGGCGTCGCGAGCCGCTTCCACCCGACAGGGACCCCAGGATGCCGCGCATGATCTGGCGGGTGATCTCGCGCCCGACCTGGCTGCCGGCGGCGCGGACCACCGACTTGATCAGGGCCTCGCCCGTGCTCTGGCGGTTGGAGGCGCGCGGGGCCGGCGCCGGCCGGGGCGCCGGCTCACGCTGGGGCGCCGTCCGGATGGCCGGCTCGGGCGCCACCTTGGCCTCGGCCCGGGCCTGCAGCCGCTCATAGGCGGACTCGCGGTTCTCCGGCGCGTCATAGGCGCCCCGCACCGGGCTGCCCGCCATCAGGGCGGCGCGCTCGGCCGGCTGCAGGACGCCGATGCGGCCGTTGGGCGGGCGCACCGAGGTCCTGGCCACCACCGTGGGCGCCCCCTTCTGGTCGAGGACCGAGACCAGGGCCTGGCCGACCTCCAGGGTCTGGATCGCCTCGGCGGTGTCGAAGTCGGGGTTGGGGCGGAAGCTGCCCGCCGCCGCGCGCAGGCCCTTCTGGTCGGCGGGGGTGTAGGCGCGCAGGGCGTGCTGGATGCGGTTGCCCAGCTGGGCCAGGACCGTGTCGGGGATGTCGGCCGGGTTCTGGGTGATGAAATAGACCCCGACGCCCTTGGAGCGGATCAGGCGCACGACCTGCTCGATCTTCTCCAGCAGCGCCCGGGGGGCGTCGCGGAACAGCAGGTGCGCCTCGTCGAAGAAGAAGACGAGCCGGGGCTTTTCGGGGTCGCCGATCTCGGGAAGCTGTTCGAACAGCTCCGACAGCAGCCACAGGAGGAAGGTGGAATAGAGCCGGGGCTGCTGGATCAGGCGGGTGGCGTCGAGCAGGTTGACGCAGCCGCGGTCGCCCTCGCAGCGCATCAGGTCGGACAGGTCGAGCGCCGGCTCGCCGAAGAACTTCTCGGCGTCCTGGCTGCGCAGGGTCAGCAGCTTCCTCTGGATCGTGCCCACCGAGGCGTCGGCGATATTGCCGTAGCGGGCCGAGTATTGCTTGTCGTTGTCGGCGAGGTGGGCCAGCACCGCCTGCAGGTCGTCGAGGTCGAGGATCGGCAGGCCTTCCTTGTCGGCCACCTCGAAGGCGATGGTCAGGACCCCTTCCTGGGCCTCCGACAGCTCCAGCAGCCGCGACAGCATCACCGGGCCAAGCTCGGTGATGGTGGTGCGCACCGGGTGGCCATGGGCGCCGAGCAGGTCCCAGAAGATGGCGGGCGCGCCGTGCGGCTCTATGGTCAGGCCGAGGGCCGCGGCCCGGGCCTGCAGCTTGTCGGAGACGACGGCCGGCATGGCGATGCCGGACAGGTCGCCCTTGATGTCGGCGGCGAAGACCGGGACGCCGGCGGCGGAGAAGCCCTCGGCCAGCACCTGCAGGGTCACCGTCTTGCCGGTGCCGGTGGCCCCGGCGACCACCCCGTGGCGGTTGGCCCGGTCGAGGCGCAGACCCACCGGCTTGCCGTCGGCCATCCCGATCAGGATCTCGCTCATTCGGGGGCGTCCTCTTGCGGGCTGTCGTCCAGGATCGGCGGGACCACTATGATCCGCCCTTCGGACAGGCGCACCTCAGGAACCGTGATGCGGGTGAAGGGCAGGAAGACCGTCGGCCGGCCGCCGCCCGGGTCGATCTCCAGGATGTCGCCGGCCCCGAAGTTCTGCACCGCCTTGACCTTGCCCAGCCCCTGCCCGTCTTCGGTCTCGGCGGCGAGCCCGATCAGGTCGGTGAGGTAGAACTCGTCCTCGTCCGGCTCGGGGAGCACGTCGCGGGGCACGTAAAGCCGCAGGCCGCGCAGGGCGTCGGCGGCCTCCTTGGTGGCGATCTCCGGGCAGCGCCCGACCACCCCGCCCTTGGCCGGGCGGGCGGCGGTGAGGGTCAGGCCGGGTGAGCCGTCCTCGCGCAGCAGGGTCTTGTAGCGCGCCAGGGCCATCGGATCGTCGGTATAGCTGCCGATCCGCACCTCGCCGCGCACGCCGAACGCGCCGGAGACCCGGCCGACGAGGATGAGCTTGGTCATATCCATCCCCCTCGTTGGACCGATTGCAAAACGGTCTTGCGTGCTTCGAGACGCCGGATTTCATCCGGCTCCTCAGCATGACGTGTGGGGGTGGATTGCAGAAAGCTCTTTTGAATCAACCGCACAAACCTCCGTCATGCTGAGGAGCGCGAGCGTAGCTTGCGCGTCTCGAAGCACGCAGTGAATACGCAGCCGCACTCACCCCCATCCCCGGCCCTTCCCCCATCGAGGGGGAAGGGCCGGGTGTTCGTCTTAGGCTTCGGTCTTTTCTTCGGCGGCGGGCTCTTCCGCGGCCGGGGCTTCTTCGGCGGCCGGGGCGGCTTCGGCGGCCGGGGCCTCCTCGGCTACGGGGGCGGCTTCTTCAGCGGCCGGCTCGGGGGCGGCTTCGGCGACGGGCTCGGGGGCGGCTTCGACCTCCGGCTCGGGGGCGGGCTCGGGCTCGGGGGGCGGGTTGGCGGCGGCTTCGGCGGCGGCGGCGGCGCGGTCGGCTTCACGCTGGGCGCGCTCGGTGGCGCGCTCTTCGGCCTTCTTGCCCGGCTTGCCCTTGTTGGGGTTGTTGCCGTGCTGCCATTCGGCCAGGCCCTGTTGCGACAGGAAGCGGGCGACGCGGTCGGTGGGCTGGGCGCCCTTGCCGATCCACTCCTGGATGCGCTCGACTTTCAGCTTCACGCGCTCGGGATTGTCGCGGCCGAGCAGCGGGTTGTAGGAACCGACCTTCTCGATGAAACGGCCGTCGCGGGGCGAATGGCTGTCGGCGACGACGATCTGGTAGTAGGGGCGCTTCTTGGCGCCGCCACGGGCGAGACGGATCTTCAGCATTGGTGGTGGTCCTTCTTTTTCTAGTCTGTCGGTTATTTCTTGAGGCCGGGCAGGCCCGGAAGTCCTGGTAGCGAGCCGGGCGCCTTGCCGGCCCCCAGCGAACGAAGTCGGGCCAGGTCGATGCCCTGGGTGGGGCCGCCCATGCCGGGAGGGGGCGTCATGCCGGGGGGCATGCCGCCGCCCATCCCGCCGCCGCCCATCCCCATCATCTGGGCCATGCGGGCCATGGACTTGCCGCCGTCGCGGCTCATCGCCTTGAAGGTGTCGGCCATCTGGCGGTGCTGCTTGAGCAGGCGGTTGACCTCGGCGACCTCGACGCCGGAGCCGGCGGCGACGCGGCGCTTGCGCGAGGCGTTGAGCAGCTCGGGCTTCTTGCGCTCGGCCTTGGTCATCGAGGTGATGATGGCTTCCTGGCGCTGGAAGGTCTTGTCGGTGACCCCGCTCTCGGCGATCTGCTTCTTGGCCTTCTGGACCCCGGGCAGCAGGCCCATGATCCCGGACATGCCGCCCATCTTCTGCAGCTGACGCAGCTGGGCGGCCAGGTCGTCGAGGTCGAACTGACCCTTGGCCATCTTCTTGGCCATGGCCTCGGCGTTCTGGGTGTCGATCTGCGAGGCGGCCCGCTCGACCAGGGCCACCACGTCGCCCTGACCCAGGATGCGGCCGGCCACGCGGCGGGCGTCGAAGGCCTCCAGGGCGTCGAGCTTCTCGCCCGCCCCCAGGAACTTGATCGGCAGGCCCGTGACGGCGCGCATGGACAGGGCCGCGCCGCCGCGCTGGTCGCCGTCGGCGCGGGTGAGGATCAGGCCGGTCAGCGGCAGGCGCTCGTGGAAGGCCTTGGCGGTGCGCACCGCGTCCTGGCCGGTCAGGGCGTCGGCGACCAGGATGGTCTCGGCCGGGGTGGCGATGCGGGCGATCTCGGCCGCCTCGCCCATCATCTGCTCGTCGAGGGTGGTGCGGCCGGCGGTGTCGAGGATCAGGACGTCGTAGCCGCCCAGCCGAGCGGCGTTCAGGGCCCGGCGGGCGATGTCGGGGGCCGACTGGCCGGCGACGATCGGCAGGGTGTCGACCTCGATCTGTTTGCCGAGGGTGGCCAGCTGCTCCATCGCCGCCGGGCGGCGGGTGTCGAGGGAGGCCATCAGGACCTTCTTGCGCTCGGTGCGCACGATCCGCGACGCCAGCTTGGCCGAGGTGGTGGTCTTGCCCGAGCCCTGCAGGCCGGCCATCAGGATCACCGCCGGGGGCGAGACGGCGAGCTGGAGCGGCTCGGGCGTTTCGCCGCCGAGCATCTCGACCAGGCCGTCGTGGACGATCTTAATGACCTGCTCGCCCGGCTTGACCGAACGGATGACGGCCTCGCCCTGGGCGCTCTCGCGCGCCTTGGCGATGAAGTCCTTGACCACCGGCAGGGCGACGTCGGCCTCGAGCAGGGCCAGGCGGACCTCGCGCAGCGCCTCGTCCACGTCCTTCTCGGACAGGACGCCACGACCGGTGAGCCGGTCGAAAACGCTGGTAAGCCGCTCGCCTAGGCTGTCGAACATTCGATAGCTCCCAACACGCAAACGCAGATCGCCCCCGTGGACGATCACGTCGACGGGGGGCCTCGCCGTCCTCGTCCCTGACTAAGGCCCAGGGGGTCGTGACGGAGGAGGGCGCGATCTAGATTGCGCCGAAGGGCGGGGATTTAGGGGAAAACGGAGGGAAAGTCGACTCTCCCCAATCCGGGACGCGCCTCGGTCCAAAAGACCGAACGCCACGACCCGAAATCGTCATCCTCGGGCGGAGCGCAGCGCAGACCCGAGGACCCAGCAGCAGCCCCCTTGCCGTCGCACACCCAGCTTCCACCACCGCGTGGCTGGGTCCTCGGATCTGCGGCCTTCGGCCTCCGCCCGAGGATGACGAACGGTAGTGGCGCGCGCCCTACTCCCCTACCCGCGTCGCCACACTGGCGTAGACCTCCCGCCACTCGCCCTCGATCTGGCCCTCGGTGAGGGCCTCGTAGTGGTCGGCGTCGGGCATGCGGTAGGTGGCGCGACCGTTGACGCCGCTGCTGGCGACGAAGGTCTCGACCGCCGTTCCGTCGGCGTTTAGCCGCACCACCGAGCGGGTCGGCGCGGCTTCGTCCTCCTTGGTCATGACCGTGAGGGTGCCGGGCTCGGCGCCGGGGGTGATGGTCTCGACGGTGACCGACTGGCCGCCCTGTAGCCGGTGTTCGGCGCGCAGCTCCTCATTGGGGCGCACCCAGGTGTAGCGGGCGACGGCCTCGGCGCCGGAGCTGAGCTTGTGGGCCCAGGTCCCGCCGGCGGCGAGCTGGGCGTAGAGGCCCCAGCGGGCGTCCGCGGCCGCCGCATGGGCTAGGCCCGGAAGCAGGGCTGCGGCGAGGCAGGCGAACGCGAGGTGTGACAGACGGGACATGGGAAGCTCCTCCGGCGCGCACATTCGGGCGCCGCAGGGACGCGGGCAAGCCTCGGCTACTTCGCCGCGTCGTGGGTCTGGGGCTGGTCGCGGACGGTGGCCGCGTTGCGCCCGCCGGGCTTGTTGATGTCCTGCACCTTGAGGATGGCGGGCCCGAGGATGACCACGAACAGCACCGGCAGGAAGAAGACGATCATCGGCACGGTGAGCTTGGCCGGCAGGGACGAC
>DAICXL010000093.1:0-8998 GCA_027312185.1 Caulobacterales bacterium
GGCCTCGGCCTTACCGGCCTGGTGCTGGGCTTCGCGCTCAAGGACATCCTCTCCAATTTCGTGAGCGGCGTCCTTATCCTGGCGTTGCGGCCGTTCGAGATCGGCGACCAGATCGTCATCGGTTCCGACACCGAGGGCACGGTCGAACGCATCGAACTGCGAGCGACCCAAGTCCGCACCTACGACGGCCGCGTGACCCTGGTGCCGAACGCGGAGGTCTTCACGTCGCGGATCACCAACAACACAGCCGCCCCGGTGCGCCGCGGCAACGCCATTCTCCGCCTCGGCTACGACATCGACCTCGCGCGCGTCGCGGCGCTTGCCCCGAGGGCGGTCGCGCAGGCGGATGGTGTCCTTGAGAGCCCGCCGCCCCGCCTGCGCGTCAGCGAACTCGGCGCTTCAGACGTGACCTTGAATGTGGCGTTCTGGACCGATTCCCGGCGCACGGATTTCCAAGACACCGCCTCGGCCGTGCGGCTGGCGCTGGTGGCGATGCTGCGCGAGGCGGGAATCGGCCTGCCCAATCCCGATATCCGCATCCTCAAACCCGCCGACGCGGCAGCCTGGGCCGAAGCGTTCCGCCGATAGCGCTTTGCGCGCCTTCGAAGCGGCAGGGCCGTTTTAGCCCTTGCCACGCCGGAACACATCGGGAACATTATTGACCCATGCAGACCGTGGCCGAACGCTCGCAACCGGACCTGTGGCTGGCCGCGCCCAAGCCGCACCACCTGGGCCACCGCGAGCGGCTGCGGGAGCGGGCGCGGGCGGCCGGGCCGGGCGCCCTGCCGGACTATGAGCTGCTCGAACTCTACCTGTTCCGCTCGATCCCCCAGAAGGACACCAAGGACCTGGCCAAGCGGCTGATCGCCCGCTTCGGCTCGCTGTCGGCGGTGTGGAGCGCCAGCGTCGAGGAGCTGTGCACGGTCAAGGGGGTCGGCGAGGCCGTGGCGCTGGACCTCAGACTGGTCCACGAGGCGGCGACGCGGCTGGCCCGCGACCCGGTGGCGCGGCGCACGGTGATCTCGTCGTGGGACGCCCTGCTGGCCTATGTGCGGGTCGCCCTGGCCCACGAGCCGCGCGAGCAGGTGCGGGTGCTGTTCCTCGACAGGAAGAACCAGCTGATCGCCGACGAGCTGATGAACCGGGGCACGGTCGACCACGCCCCGGTCTATCCGCGCGAGATCGTGCGCCGGGCGCTGGAGCTGTCGGCCAGCGCGGTGATCCTGGTGCACAACCACCCGTCGGGCGATCCCACCCCCTCGGCCGCCGACGTGGACATGACCCGGCGGGTGGTCGAGGCCGGCCGCACCCTCGACATCGTGGTCCACGACCACCTGGTGGTCGGCCGCGACGGGGTGGCCAGCCTCAAGGCGCTGGGGCTGTTCTGAGCGGCGACTCCATACAGGCGCCGATCCATAAGGATTGTCTAATTTAGATAATTCTTATATATGTCCGCACGACGCCCCCGCGACATGACGAGGAAACTGACGCCATGACGCCGACCCCCGAAATCCGGGCCTTCTTCGACGAAGCGACCAAGACGGTCACCTATCTGGTCTGGGACCCCGCCACCGGCGACGCGGCGGTGATCGACCCGGTGCTCGATTTCGACTTCGGCTCCGGCGAGGTCGATACGCGGTCCGCCGACCGGGTCCTGCAGCTGGCCGAGCAGCACCATCTGCGCGTCGTCTGGGCGCTGGAGACCCACGCGCACGCCGACCACCTCAGCGGCGCGCCCTACGTCAAGGCCCGAACCGGCGCGAAGGTCGGCATCGGCGAGCACATCCGCGACGTGCAGAAGATCTTCCGGCCCATCTTCAACGCCACCGACCTCAAGGCCGACGGCAGCGACTTCGACGCGCTGTTCACGGATGGCGAGCGCATCAGCCTGGGCGAGCTCGCGTTCGAGGTTCTCCACACCCCAGGGCACACGCCCGCCGACGTCAGCTATCGGATCGCCGACGCCGTGTTCGTGGGCGACACCCTGTTCATGCCGGACTACGGCACCGCCCGGGCGGACTTCCCGGGCGGCGACGCCCGACGGCTCTACCGCTCGATCCGCAGGATCCTCGCCCTGCCGCCGAACACCCGCCTGTTCCTGTGCCACGACTACAAGGCGCCCGGCCGCGACAGCTATGCCTGGGAGACGACGGTGCAGGCGCAGCGCGAGACCAATGTGCAGATCCGCGACGGTGTGAGCGAAGACGACTATGTGGCGATGCGCGAGGCGCGCGATGCGGGCCTGTCCGCCCCGGCTCTGCTGATGCCGTCCATCCAGGTGAATATCCGCGCCGGCCGCTTCCCGCCGGCGGAGGCCAACGGCGTTCACTACATGATGGTCCCGGTCAAGATCAGGGACCCGGCGGTCGCCCGGGCCGTCGAACCGCGGGTTTAAGACGGGTCGCCGGTCATGTCCCTGCAAGACCTTCTCGCCATCCTCTCGGGCGGCCTCGTCGGCTTCTCCCTCGGCCTGATCGGCGGCGGCGGCTCGGTCCTCGCCGTGCCCCTGCTGCTCTATGTCGTCGGCATACGCGACCCGCACGTGGCGATCGGCACCAGCGCCCTGGCGGTGGCCCTGAACGCCTTCGCGAACCTGGCGCAGCATGCCCGCGCCGGGACGGTGAAATGGCCGTGCGCCGCCACCTTCGCCGCCTCGGGGGTCGTCGGAGCCCTGATCGGATCGACGATCGGCAAGATGATCAATGGCCAGCACCTGCTGGCCCTGTTCGCCATCGTCATGGTCGCGGTCGGCGTCGCCATGCTGCGCGGCCGGGCCGGTGAAGGAAATCCCGACGTCCGGATGAACGCCGCGATGGCGCCCCGCCTCCTCGCCGTCGGCCTCGGCGCCGGGTTGCTCTCCGGCTTCTTCGGCATCGGCGGCGGCTTCCTGATCGTCCCGGGCCTGATCGTGTCGAGCGGCATGCCGATCCTCAATGCGGTCGGCTCGTCCCTGTTCTCCGTCGGGACGTTCGGCATCACCACCGCGGCCAATTACGCCGTCTCCGGCCTGATCGACTGGCGCATCGCGGCCCTGTTCATCGCCGGCGGCGTGGTCGGCGGCATGGTCGGCATGCGGCTGGCGATCCGGCTCGCCGCCAACCGCGGGGCCCTGGTCAGGGTGTTCGCCGTCGTGCTGTTCGCCGTCGCCGCCTACATGCTCTACCGCAGCGCCGGCCCCCTGATCGGCCTCGCCTGATCCCTCCCCCGCCGTTCGCCGACCCCGCCCCGCACTCCTGAAAGGAGCCGCCGATGACGCCCCGTCCCTTCCCCGCCCCCCGAACCCGCAGCGCCCTGGCCATGGCCGCCGTGCTCGCCTTCGCGCTGGCGCCGACGCTCACCCGCGCGCAGGCCCAGGCCCCGCCGCCCCTCATCAGCGACTTCGGCAGGACATCTGTGGTCGAGAACGCCGGCGTGCGGCCCGACCCCGCGATCGACTACAAGGTGGTGATGGACGTCACCGAGGCCGGCGAGGCGGGCGCGCCGCCGCCGGCGCTGGACAGGGCCGCGCGCCTCGCCAACCTGCTCGCTCAATCGGGCGTCGCCGCCGACCATCGCCACATCGTGGCCGTGCTGCACGGCGCCGCCACCGCCGCCGTGCTCAACGCGGCGGGCCTCAAGGCGCGCGGCCAGGCGCCGAACCCGAGCGCCGCTCTGATCGCCAGGCTGACCGAGGCGGGCGTCGAGGTGCATGTGTGCGGCCAGGCGCTGGCCGGCGCCAGGATCAAGCGGAGCGAGGTATTGCCGCAGGTGCAGGTGGACCTGTCCGCCCTCACCACCCTGTCGACCCTGCAACTGCGCGGCTACGCCCTGCTGCCGAACTAGGATGAACACCATCGCCCTGGGCCCGCTGGTGTTCTCCGCCGAGCGCGCCGCCCTGGTGGCCGGCGTGCTGCTGGTCTTCTTCGCGGGCGAATGGCTCGCCCGCCGCGTCGACCGGCGATTTGGACCTTGGGTCATGGCGACGCTGGCCGCAGCCCTGGCGGGCGCCCGCGCCGGCTATGTGCTGGACCACGCCTCCGACTTCGCGGCGGAGCCCTGGAGCGCCCTGGCGGTGTGGGACGGGGGTCTGGCCTGGCCCTGGGCGGCGGTCACGGCGGCGCTGGCCACCATCGTGGCCCTGCGCCGCCCCAGGCTGATCGGGATAGCGGCCGTGGTCCTGGCGATCTGCGTCTCGCTGACCGCGGGCCTCGTCCACCTCGGGGGGCGCGTGGACCCCAAACCCCTTCCCGCCCTGTCGCTGCAGACGCTCGACGGCGGCGTGATCGGCCTGGCGGACACAGCGGGGCGGCCGACCGTGATCAACCTGTGGGCCACCTGGTGTCCGCCCTGCCTGCGCGAGCTGCCGATGCTGGCGCTCGCCGCGCGCGAGCACCCTGAGGTGCGGTTCATCTTCGCGGACCAGGGCGAGGCCGGCCCCGCGGTGCGCGATTTTCTTGCCCGCAAGGGACTTTCGCTTCCCCTCGTCGCCCTGGATACGCGCCGGGCGCTCGCCCAGCACTACGCAGCCGCCGGCCTGCCCGCCACCCTGGTGATCCGTCGCGACGGTCGCCTCGCCGCGGCGCACCTCGGCCAGATCTCGCGCGATACGCTGGAGCGGGATCTCGCCGGCCTCAGACCCTAGCCGTTCAACATCCGCTGGACCCACCGCACGATGTCGGAGGTGGGCATGACGCCGGCGGTGCGGCCGATCTCGCGGCCCTGTCGGATCATCACCAGGCAGGGGATGCCGCGAATGGCGAAGCGGCCGGCGATATCGGCTTCGGCCTCCGTATCCAGCTTGGCCAGCCGCACCCGCGGCTCCAGCAGGGGGGCCGCGGCCTGGACGTTCGGACCCATCATCCGGCACGGCCCGCACCACTCGGCCCAGAAGTCGATCACGATCGGCAGGTCAGACTTGGCCGTGTGCGCCTCGAAATTGGCGGCGGTCAGTTCGATCGGCGCCGCCTGGAACAGAGGCTTGTGGCAGCGCCCGCACTTGCCCCCGGCGTTAAGGCGGGCGGCCGGCACACGGTTCAAGGTCCCGTCGCTGGGGCAGGCGATCACCAGGGTCTCGGGGATTGTCCCGTTTTCGGACATAGCGGCCTCCGCTTTTCGTCGATGCGGCAAGATACACCCAAGGTTGCAGGGGGAGCGGTAATTAAGGTTTTGTTTGGCATGTTCCGTGATCGGCCCCTGTCATCTTGTCCCGGGGAGGGACGGCGTGGGTAGGAGCTTACGATGCTGGGATTTGGGACGCGCGGGCGCCGGCAGATCGACAGGCTGAGGCCCACCGACCGCAGGTCCCGTCCGCGCAACCGGGTGCTGCTCGCCGGCAAGATCGTCTACGGCTCCGGCTTCACCGCCGATTGCGCCATCCGCGACCTTTCAAGCTCCGGGGCCTGCCTGCGCCTCCCCGAGAACCAGGCCCTCCCGTCGGACTTCTATCTGATCGTGGTCCGCGCCGGCTCGGCGCACCGGGCCCGCACCACCTGGACCCGCTACCCCCTGGCCGGCCTCGCCTTCGAGAGCAGCCACCAGCTGAACAACGACACCCCCGCGCACCTGCTGGGGCTGAAGACCCTGTGGAGCGCCCTGGGGCCGCGGTCGATGGCGCGGCCGGCCTAGCCCGCCTTGGCCGCCTCGTCGGCCTTGGCGTCCGCTTCCCATTCCAGGAACTCGGGCTGGTCCAGCAGCAGGGCGGCGTAGGCGCCGGCCTGGCCCTGGTCGCCGTAATCGGACAGCTGCACGCCATAGCTGCGGAAGCGGGTGGCGACGGGGGTGTAGAAGGCGTCGGCGATCGACCAGGCGCCGAGCAGGAACGGCCCGCCGTCGCCGAAGCGGCCGCGCAGGTCCTGCCACAGATCCACGATGCGGCGGATGTCGCCGCGGGTCGCCTCGACCACCTCGTGAACCTTGCGCAGGCCGAGGTCCATCGACAGCTCGCCGCGCACGTGGGGGAAGCCGGAGTGCATCTCGGCGACGGCCGAGCGGCCGATAGCGCGCACCTTCGGGTCGGCGGGCCACAGGCCGGCGTCAGGGAAGCGATCGGCGAGATATTCGCAGATGGCCAGGCTATCCCACACCACCAGGCCGTCGTCGTTCAGGGCCGGGACCTTGCCGCTGGGCGAATGGCGCGCGGCGACATCGGCCGTGTCGGGCTGGCGCAGCCGGATCAGGGTCTCGTCGAACGGCGCCCCGATGCGCCTCAGCACCAGCCACGGACGCATCGACCAGCTCGACACGTTCTTGTCCCCGATCACCAACTCCACGCTTGTCTCCTTCTCATCCGGCCCGACGCGACTTAGCTTGCATAACGTCAACGCCCAAGCCACGGCCGGCGTTCGACCGGGGGACCATCGATGACCGACGCCGCCGCGCCCATTTCCCGGGCGCAACGCACCTACATGCTGACGCTCATGGTGCTGGTCTACACCTTCAACTTCATCGACCGCAGCCTGCTGGGCGTGCTGGGCCAGCCGATCAAGGCCGACCTAAAGCTGCAGGATTGGCAGGTGGGGGTGCTGGGGGGCCTGGCCTTCGCCCTGCTCTATTCCATCGGCGGCCTGGGCGTGGCCCGCTTCGCCGAGCGCGCCAACCGGGTCACCATCATCTCGGCGGCGCTGGGAATCTGGTCGGCGATGACGGCGCTTTGCGGCGCGGCCGTGGGCTTCTGGAGCCTGGCCCTGGCCCGGGTCGGGGTGGGCCTGGGCGAGGCCGGCTATATCCCGCCGTCCTACTCGATGATCGCCGACTACTATCCGCCGGAAAAGCGCGCCTCGGCCCTGGGGGTCTTCACCCTCGGCGTGCCCCTGGGGGCCTTCCTCGGCGCGGTGCTGGGCGGCGCCCTGGCCCAGGCCTATGGCTGGCGGGTGGCCTTCTTCGCCCTCGGCCTGCCCGGCGTGGCCCTGGCCATCCTGTTCAAGCTGACCGTGCGCGAGCCGGCGCGCGGGGGCATGGACCCCGGGGGCGCCGTCGCCGACGGCCAGCCGCCGTCGTTCTCGGCCGTGCTGCGGATGCTGATGCGCAAGCGGGCCTTCGTGCACCTGACCCTCGGGGCCAGCCTGACCTCGTTCTCCGGCTATGCGGTGGCCCAGTTCGCCGTGCCCCTGCTGCTGCGGGGCTATGACCTCGACCTGCGCACCGCCTCCCTGGCCTATGGGGTGGTCGGCACCCTGGCGGCGGCCGTGGGCGTCGGCGCCGGCGGCTTCCTGGCTGACTTCTTCGGCAAGAAGGACGCGCGGTTCCGCGCCTGGATCCCCGGCTTCGCCCTGATGGCGGCCGCGCCGCTCTATATGTTCGCCTTCACCCGCCCGACCATCGGCGCGCTGGGGGCGGCGATCATCCTGCCGGCGATCCTGCAGTACCTCTACCTCGGCCCCGTGTTCGCCCTGGCCCAGAACATGGTCGATGCCCGCACGCGGGCCACGGCCACGGCGGTGGTCAATGTGGTCATCACCCTGATCGGCCTGGGGCTGGGCCCCATGACCATCGGCGCGCTCAGCGATTTCTTCGCCAGCCGCAGCTATACGGGCTTGATGTCCTTCGCCGTGGGGTGCCCGGGCGGGGTGGCGCCGGCGGGAGCGGAGGGCTTCGCGGCCACCGCCTGCCGCGCGGCCTCGTTCTCGGGCCTGCAGCAGGCCCTGATCGCGGCGGCGGCGGTCTATCTGTGGTCCGGCCTGCACTTCATCCTGGCGGCCAAGCACCTGAAGAAGGACCTGCTGAGCTAGGCGGCCAGCGTCCCCCCGCCCCGCTCGGCTGCGCCGAGTCGCCCTCCCCTCCAGGGGGAGGGGAAGACCGTCAGGAAAAGGTGCGGACGAAGAACACCGCCGTCATCAGGGAGGCGATGGCGATGATCACGCCGCGCAGGATGGGCTGGGGCAGGCGGCGGGCGACGCGGGCGCCGCCGTAGCCGCCGGCCAGGGCGCCGACCAGGACGGCCAGGGTCTCGGGCCAGCTGACCTGGCGGACGATGACGAAACAGACCACCGCCGCGGCGTTGCAGCAGGCCACCAGGAGGGTGCGGATCGGGTTCAGCACCTTGACGTCGGCGTGGAGCATCAGGCTCCAGGCGGCCAGCATCATGATGCCGACGCCGCCGCCGAAGTAGCCGCCATAGATCGACAGGACCATCTGGATGCCCAGCAGGGCCCCCTGGCCGATGGTGTAGCGCGAGCGCAGCCACAGCCCGACCCGGCCGCCGAAGGCGAAGGCGACGGTGGCCACCAGCAGCAGCCAGGGGATCAGGCGGTCGAAGGTGCTGGTCGGGGTCCAGATCAGCAGCAGGGCGCCGATCAGGCCGCCGGCGACGCTGATGGCGAGGAACAGGGGGATCGATACGCGCTCGACCGGCCGGGCGTCCTCGCGATAGGCCCAGCTGGAGGCCAGGAGCGCCGGGGTCAGGGCGACGGTGCTGGAGGCGTTGGCGACGGTGGACGGCAGGCCCGCGAAGATCATCGCCGGCAAGGTCACGAAGGTACCGCCCCCCGCCACCGCGTTCATGGTCCCGGCGAGGAAACCCGCGCCCAGCAGCAGAAGGAGGTCGGCCAGTTCCATCCCCGCTGGTTAGCGGAGCCGGCCGCCCCCTACAACAGAGCGCCCCCTACAGCAGACCGAGGGCCCTGGCGCTCTCCACCGTCACCTGGCCCTGGGCCAGGTTGTGGCTGCGCTGGTACATCCTGAGCGCCGCCATGGTCTGCGGCCCGGCGTAGCCATTGGGCGGCCCGGCGTCGAAGCCCTGGTCGATGAGGCGCTGCTGCAGGATGGCGACCCAGGCCGGGTTGAGCTGGCCGCCGCACACCACCCGGGCCCAGCCCGGGCCTTCGGCGCGGATCAGGGTCTGTTTGCTGACGGTGGAATAGACCGCCGGGTGGTGGATGACGCGGGCGGCCCCCTTGCGCACCACCGTCTTGACCACCTCGTTGCGATAGACCGCCGGGCGGCGCCGCTCGGTCCAGCCGCCTTCGCTGACCAGGACCTTGCGCACGATCTTCTGCCGGCGCGCCGGGCCCTTGACGGTGTA
>DAICXL010000094.1:0-8948 GCA_027312185.1 Caulobacterales bacterium
TTACCGCCAAACATACCATTCGCGCCCGAACTGCTGCTGCTGATGCTGGTTGGTGCAAAGTATTCGGCAATGCCTTGGCGCTGCACTTCGGTTGTAACGTTCAAGAGCCAGAGCAACAAGAAGAAGGCCATCATCGCGGTCACGAAGTCGGCATAGGCGACCTTCCAGGCGCCGCCGTGGTGGCCGTGCCCGTGACCCTTCTTGACCTTCTTGATGACGATCGGCTGATCGCTGCCGTAGGCCATGCCCACCCGTCCCCGCGCTTACTTCCCGGTAGGCTTAACGGGTCCGCGGTTAAGATGCGGTTGCGCGCCGGTTGTACATCGCCTATCGCGCGGACCTTCCCGCACCCGCCCTGGAGAGGACGTGGACGATCACGCCAAGGCCCTCTACCGCCACGCCCTCGGCGCCTTCCCGACCGGGGTGGCGGTGATCACCGTCGACGACCGGGCGGGCGGGGCGGCGGCGCTGACCATCAACTCCTTCTCCTCGATCTCGCTCGAGCCGCCTCTGGTCGCCTGGTCGCTCGGGGCGGCGTCCGACCGCGGCGTCTGGTTCCGCGAGGCGGAGCGCTTCGCGGTCAACATCCTCGGCGCCGACGACGCGGGCCTGGCCGCCGACCACGCCCGCCGCGGAAACTATCGGCTGGAGCCTGAACGCACCGCCCCCGGCGACCCGCCCTCGGTGGCGGGGGCCCTCAGCCGGCTCTACTGCCGGGTCGTCCAGACCATTCCGCTCGGCGACCATCTGCTGTTCGTGGGCGAGGTGACAAGCTTCGACGCCCGCGAGGGCGACAGCCTGACCTATTACCGCGGCCGCTATGGCCGGGCCGCTTCTCCGGAGAACGCACGATGAAGATCGGTTTCGTCGGCCTGGGCGTCATGGGCTTCCCCATGGCCGGCCACCTGGCCAAGGCTGGGCACACGCTTTCGGTGTTCAACCGCGGTCCGGAAAAGGCGATCCGCTTCGTCCAGGCCCACGGCGGCGAAGCGGCGCGGTCGCCGGCCGAGGCCGCCCACGGCGCCGAGGCCCTGATCCTCTGCGTCGGCAATGACGGCGACGTGCGCGGGGTGGTGGAGGGCGCCCTGGCCGACTTGGCGCCCGGCGCGGTGATCGTCGACCACACCACCACCTCGGCGCATCTGGCCCGCGAGATGGACGAGCGCGCCCAGGCCGTGGGCCGCGCCTTCGTCGACGCCCCCGTATCGGGCGGCCAGGCGGGGGCCGAGAACGGGACCCTCACCGTCATGGCCGGCGGAGATCCGGCCGCCTTCGCGCGCATGGAGCCGGTCCTGGCCGCCTACGCCAAGGCCGCCAAGCTGCTGGGCCCCTCGGGCTCGGGCCAGTTGACCAAGATGGTCAACCAGATCTGCATCGCCGGAGTGGTCCAGGGCATCGCCGAGGCCATGCATTTCGCCAAACACGCCGGCCTCGACCTGGAGGCCGTGCACCAAGCCGTCTCCAAGGGCGCCGCCCAGTCCTGGCAGCTCGACAACCGCTGGGGGACGATGGCTGAGGGCAAGTTCGACTTCGGCTTCGCCGTCGACTGGATGCGCAAGGACCTCGGCCTCGTCCTGGAGGAGGCCCGCGCCAACGGCTCCTCCCTGGCCATGACCGCCATGGTCGACCAGTTCTACGCGGACGTGCAGGCCATGGGCGGCAGGCGCTGGGACACGTCGAGCCTGGTGGCGCGGCTGAAGTAGGTCTAGCGGGCCTCGCCCCGCAGCGTTGGCAGCGACCACAGGGCCTGCACCACCGGCGGGGCCAGGGCGCCGTACGACAGGTGGTGATCGCGCCCGCCGGCCAGGCCGCGATAGGGCCGGTGGACGGTCCCCAGGTCGCCGATCAGCGGGCTGAAAATGTCGAGGAACCTGAGGCCCCGCGCCGCCGCGCCGGCGGCGAGCGCCGCGTTGAAGAGCCGGTGCTGCGCCGTGCGCGCCGCCTCGTGCGGAATGTCGATGGCGCGCAGCCTCTGCGACAGGGCCACCGCGTTCGCCTCGCCGTGCAGGTCGGCGATGTGGGCGTTGATGTAGCCCTGGCGCCACGCCGCGTCCGAGAGCGACGAGGGGAAGATCGACACCACCGTCGCGAACGGCTTCAGCCGTTCGGGCAGGGCCCCGGCCAGAAAGCCCAGGTAACTGTCGACCGTACCGCGGACGAAATCGGAAAAGGCGTCCGGCTCGAAGGTGCGGCGCTCTTCGCTGAGCCGCTTGAAGGTGAAGACGAACTCGACATCGACCTGGCCGAACTCGAACAGCACCGGGATCGGGGAGTCCGCTTCGGCAAGCTCGCTCAGCAGGGCCGCGACCCTGTGATTCCACCCGGACAGGGAGGCGGGGTTGGCCAGCCCTCGGGCCGAGGAGCCCGTGCAGAGGAAATGCACCGGGAGCAGCCAGCGGCCGTCGCGGGCCGAACGCCGGATAAGGTGCCGCGAATGGCTGTCTCCGATGACCACATAGGGCAGGGCGCCCTGCGCAGCGGCCGCCTTGAGGATGCGCCGCCCCCGCGCGGGGTCCATCGCCATGGCGTCGCCCAGGGCCCGGCCCATGGTCAGGGCGGCGAAGTCGTGCGGCGGCCAGGGGAGGGGGCGGGCGAACAGCCGGCGCAGGTTGGCCAGGGTCCGCCCATCGAACTCGAAGGCGCTGCTGCGCGCCTGCGCCCGCAGGGCCTCGACGACCTGCCGAAGCGGTGAACGAGCCACCGGCGCCCTCAGGCGCCGAGCAGCCGCGCCGCCCGGGGGGCGAAATAGGTGATGACGCCGGCGCAGCCCGCCCGCTTGAAGGCCGTGAGGCTCTCCAGGATGGCGCGCTCCTCCTCCAGCCAGCCGTTCTGAGCGGCGGCCATCAGCATCGCGTACTCGCCGGACACCTGGTAGGCGAAGGTCGGCATGTTGAAGGCCTCGACCACCCGCTGGACGATGTCGAGATAGGGCATGCCCGGCTTGACCATGACCATGTCGGCGCCCTCGGCGATGTCCATCGCCACCTCGCGCAGGGCCTCGTCCGAATTGCCCGGGTCCATCTGATAGGTCTTCTTGTCGCCGCGCAGGGCCTTCGAGGACCCGATGGCGTCGCGGTAGGGGCCGTAGAAGGCCGAGGCGTACTTGGCGGCATAGGCCATGATCAGGGTGTCCTGGTGGCCCTCGGCCTCCAGCGCCTTCCTGATGGCGCCGACCCGCCCGTCCATCATGTCCGACGGGGCGAGGATGTCGCAGCCGGCCCGGACCTGCATCAGCCCCTGTTCGACCAGCCGCTCGATGGTGGCGTCGTTGACGATGCGGTCGCCCTCGAGCACCCCGTCATGGCCGTGGTCGGTATAGGGGTCGAGCGCCACGTCGCACATGATCCCGACCTCGGGGGCGGCGTCCTTCATGGCCCGCACGGTGCGCGCGATCAGGCCGTTCGCGTCGAAGGCCTGGGTTCCCGCCGCGTCCTTCTTCTCCCCGTCGATATAGGGGAAGACCGCGATGGCCGGGATGCCCAGGGCGCGGGCTTCCTTGGCCGCCTCCACGGCGCGGGCCAGGGAGAAGCGCGGGCTGCCCGGCATGGACGAAATGGTGATTTCGGGCTCGGTCCCGTCGTGCACCACCATCGACCAGATCAGGTCGGCGGGGGTCAGCACGCTCTCGCGCACCAACCGCCGGATCCAGTCCGCCTGTCGCAGGCGGCGCGGCCGCAGATGGGGATAGGAAGCCAGGGGCGCTCTGGTCATGGGGTCGCTTTCGCCGATCCGGCGGGCGGTGGCAAGGTGGAGGGCTATGCATTGCGTCTGCGGGCCCCAGACCAACGCCGCCCTTGACGCGGGCGTCCGCCCTGCCCAGCCTGTGCCGCCGTCCTCCAGGAGCCTCCATGAGCGACAGCGCGACCCAGGTCATCGTCCGCAGGGAAGGCCGCACCGGCCGGCTGAGCCTCAACCGGCCGCGGGCCCTGCACGCCCTCGACCTCGACATGTGCCGGATCATTACCGACGCCCTGCTGGCGTGGCGGGACGATCCCGAGGTCGAGGCGGTGATGATCGACCATGAGGGGGACCGGGGCTTCTGCGCGGGCGGCGACATCCGGGCCGCGGCGGCGGACGCAGAGGCCGCCAAGGCCTTCTTCCTCGCCGAATACCGGCTCAACGCCCTGCTGCACGCCTATCCCAAGCCCATCCTGGCGGTGATGGACGGCATCGCCATGGGCGGCGGGCTGGGGCTGTCGTGGCCCTGCCGCTACCGGGTGGCGACCGAGCGTTCGGTCCTGGCCATGCCGGAGAGCGCCATCGGCCTGTTCCCCGACGTCGGCATGGGCTGGCGCCTGCCGCGCCTGCCGGGGGCCGCCGGCCTGTGGTTCGCGCTCACCGGCGCCCGCATCGGTCCGGCCGACGCCCTGCTGCTGGGCCTCGCCACCGACTATGTGCCGAGCGCCCGGCTGGCCTCGCTCAAGACCGCCTTCGCCGCCGACCCCCGCATGATCGAGGAGACCCTGACCGAGCTGGAGGGCGACGCCGGCGAGCCGCCGGTCTCCCTGGTCCGCGACGACATCGACCGGCTGTTCGGCCAGCCGAGCGTCGAGGCGATCGTGCGGGCGCTGGAGCGGGACGGATCGCCCTGGGCCTTGGCGCAGCTGGAGACCCTGAACGCCGCCTCGCCGACCACGCTCAAGGTCGCCTTCCGGCTTCTGGAGCAGGGCGCGAAGGTCGAGAGCCTGGAGGAGGAGATGGCCCAGGAATACGCCCTGGCCATCCGCATCGCGGCCGGGCACGACTTCCGCGAAGGCGTCCGCGCCGTCCTGATCGATAAGGACAAGGCCCCGCGCTGGCGACCGGCGACGCTCGCACAGGTTGATAAAACCACGATCGACGGCCTATTCGCGCCGCTTCCCCCCGCAGAACAGTGGACGCCGTTGGCTTAACGGGTCAGGCTTATCCCCAACAGGAATAAGCCAGGGAGGCTAAGTTGAACCGCGCGTCCATCGCTCTCGCCGCCGCCGTGCTGCTGGGCTCCACCGCCCTCGCGTCCACCGCCACGGCTCAGGTCACCCCCGCCATCACCGCCGCCGTCGCCGACGCCGGTCGTCCCGCCGCCGACAAGGCCCGCGACGCCGACCGCAAGCCGGCGGACGTGGTCGGCTATTCGGGCATGAAGGCCGGCGACAAGGTGGCCGACCTGTTCCCGGGCGGCGGCTATTTCACCCGCATCTTCTCCAAGGTCGTGGGGCCGCAGGGCAAGGTCTATGCGGTGGTCCCCGACACCCCGGCGCCGCGCCCGGCCGCCGTCCAGGCCATGGCCGACCTCGTCAAGGCCTATCCCAATGTGACGGTGGTGGGCGGCTCCCTCGCCAGCTTCAATCCGCCCGAGAAGCTGGACGTGGTGTGGACCTCGGAGAACTACCACGACTTCCGCAACCCGATGTTCGGCGGCCTGAACATGGCCGCGCTCAACAAGGCGGTGTTCAACGCCCTGAAGCCCGGCGGCGTCTACTACATCGAGGACCACGCCGCGGCCGCCGGCGCCGGCGCTACGGTCACCGACACCCTGCACCGGATCGATCCGGCCCTGGTCAAGCAGGAGGTCGAGGCGGCCGGCTTCCGGCTCGAACTGCAGACCGACATTCTCGCCCATCCGGACGACCCGAAGACGGCGGCGGTGTTCGACCCGTCGGTGCGCGGCAAGACCGACAAGTTCGTCATGCGCTTCCGCAAGCCCCGCTAAGCCTTTTCAAACCCGAGGAGTCCCACCCGTGAAGACCGCCTTCTGCGCCGCCCTGCTGGGCGCCACCCTGCTCGCCGCCCCCGCCTTCGCCGCCATGCCCCCCGCGGCCGGCCCGATCACCGCCGAGCGTCCCGCCGGCGACATGGCGCGCGACGCCAACCGCAAGCCGAACGAGATCATGGCCTTCGCCGGCGTGAAGTCCGGCATGACGATCGGCGAACTGGGCTCCGGCGGCGGCTACTACACCCGCCTGCTGTCCAAGGCCGTGGGGCCGAGCGGCAAAGTCTACGCCTTCGTCACCCAGCCCCAGGTCGCGGCTGGGCGCACCGCCAACCTCGAGGCCCTGGCCAAGGTGCTGGGCAACGTCGAGGTCGTGGTCGTTCCCACCCTGGCGGCGCTCAAGACCCCGACCCCGGCCGACCTGTTCTGGACCACCGAGAACTACCACGACTTCCACAACAACGGCGGCGACATCGCCGCCCTGAACAAGGCGGTGTTCGACAGCCTCAAGCCCGGCGGGGTCTTCTTCGTCGAGGACCACTCGGCCGCGAAGGGCGCCGGGCTGGCGGCCACCTCCTCGGTGCACCGCATGGACGAGGACGTCGCAAAGGCCGAGCTGCAGGCCGCCGGTTTCCGCCTCGACGGCGAGACCAACCTGCTCCGCAACCCGGCCGACAACAAGTCGGGCGCCAACGCCGAATCGGGCAGCTTCAACAGCGACCGCTTCGGCCTGCGCATGAAGAAGCCCGGCTAAGGCCTCCAACCCGCGTCCTCCGCTCGGCGGAGGGCGCGGCTCCGAGGGTGCGGCCCCGCGTCGCGCGCAGGCTCGCCTGCGTCGTGTAGGCGCACGCGCTTTCGGGGGGAGACGGCCTACACTACGTAATATCCGTAAGTGGACGCGTGGACGGATCAATGCCAAAACCCGCGCCGCATCGAGAGTTGGTCACAAGGCTGAGCCGGATAGATGGAAGCCGCCGCTTATAAGTCCGCTTTCCGCGCCGCCATCGAGCAGGTGCGATCCGAAGGACGGTATCGTGTGTTCGCGGACCTGAAGCGCCGCCGCGGCGATTTTCCGCGCGCCGTCTGGACCTCGCCCGCGGGCGAGGAAAAGGAAGTCGTGGTCTGGTGCTCGAACGACTACCTCGGCCAGGGTCAGAACCCGGTGGTGCTGGACGCCATGCACGCGGCGATCGACGCCGGCGGCTCCGGCTCGGGCGGCACCCGCAACATCTCTGGCACCAACCACTTCCACGTCGAGCTGGAGGCCGAGCTGGCCGACCTGCACGGCAAGGAAGCGGCCCTGCTGTTCACGTCGGGCTACGTCTCCAACGACGCGACCCTGTCGACCCTCTACAAGATCCTGCCCGGCCTGATCGTTTTCTCCGACGCCTTCAACCACAACTCGATGATCGCCGGCATCCGCCATGGCGGCGGCGAGAAGCGGATCTACCGCCACAACGACCTGGCCCACCTTGAAGAGCTGCTGGCCGCCGCGCCTGCGGGCGCGGCCAGGCTGGTGGCTTTCGAGAGCGTCTATTCGATGGACGGCGACATCGCCGACTTGGCCGGCACCATCGCCCTGGCCAGGAAATACGGCGCCATGACCTATCTGGACGAGGTCCATGCCGTCGGCATGTACGGCCCCCGCGGCGGCGGCGTCGCCGAGCGCGACGGGGTGATGGACCAGATCGACATCTGCGAAGGCACCCTGGGCAAGGCCTTCGGCGTCATGGGCGGCTATATCGCCGCCGACGCGGACCTGATCGACGCCATCCGCCTGTATGCCGCCGGCTTCATCTTCACCACCTCGCTGCCCCCGGCCTTGACCGCCGGCGCTAGCGCCTCGGTGCGCTGGCTGAAGGAAAACAACGACGTCCGCGTGCTGCACCAGGAGCGGGCCGAGACGCTCAAGGTCCGCCTGCGCAAGGAGGGCATCCAGGTGATGCCTTCGGTCAGCCACATCGTGCCGGTGCTGGTGGGCGACCCCGTCCACACCAAGATGGTGTCGGATATGCTGCTGCAGGACTTCTCGATCTATGTGCAGCCGATCAACTACCCGACCGTGCCGCGCGGCACCGAGCGCCTGCGGTTCACTCCGACCCCCTTCCACACCGACGCCATGATGGACGACCTGGTCGGCGCCATGGACACTCTGTGGACCGCGTGCAACGTCAAGCGCCACCGGGCGGCGGCTTAAAAATTCGCTGATCGTTTATCCCTCCCCCTTGTGGGGAGGGTGGCCCGCCTAGCGGGTCGGGTGGGGGGAAGTGTTCGCGAACGTCGCGTTTCCGCCCCACCCCGCTCGCGGGCCTGACGCCCGCGAGTCGCCCTCCCCATCGAGGGGAGGGATAAGTCCGCATGCTTCCTACTTCCGCGCCGCCTTCGGCTTGGCCGCGCCCGTCGCGGCGCGGCGCACGCCGCGTCCCAGCCCGATCTGCTTAGCGAACTCCGAGCGGCGGGTGGCGTAGGCCGGGGCGACCATCGGGTAATCGGGCGGCAACCCCCACTTGCGGCGATATTCGTCCGGGCTCAGGTTGAATTTCGAACGCAGGTAGCGCTTGAGCATCTTGAGTCGTTTGCCGTCTTCCAGGCAGACGATGTAGTCATCGTTGATGGATCGACTGATCGGCACCGCCGGCTTCTGCTTTTCGGCAGGGGCAGTGACCACCTCGGGATGGCTAAGCGCGTTCAGCGACGTATGGATGGAACGGATCAGGTCGGGCAGCGCGGCAGCCGATACTGAATTGTTCATTACATATGAGGCGACAACCTCCGTGCTGAGCCTCAGGACGTCTTGGGCCCCCAGAGCGCCGACGTCGTCATCTGTGCTCATTGCGTCTTCCCCTCGCTTCTCTTGTTTATAGAGTCGTTATGAGCAGTCTGGCGCGAATCCAAGAGCTTGGAAAACAAGATTTCGAGAACCGCTCACTTAAAGACATCAAACGTGCTGCGGTGACGGTGGGTTCCGGTCGAACGTACCCGTATCTTCGGGCCGGTTGATCTGGAGCCCCCGCCGCGCGTAAACAGCCCCCCTCATCCACCCCACACCGAGGGTCTCGCCGTGTCCGCCTCCCAGTCTGCAACCCTGACCGCACCGACGCCCGGCGTTATCGCCGACGGCTTCTTCGGCGCCGGTCTGGGCGGCGATCCGGATGTGGCCCGGATCGTCGCCAAGGAGCTGTCGCGTCAGCAGAGCCATCTGGAGCTGATCGCCTCTGAGAACATCGTCTCCCGCGCGGTGATGGAGGCGGCGGGC
>DAICXL010000095.1:0-290 GCA_027312185.1 Caulobacterales bacterium
GAGGAATAGGGCGAAGGCTTCGTCACGACTTTCGGCGCGAGCCAGAGCGGTCGCTGTGCGGGAGGTCAGGCGGGCCCCGAGCACCGCACGCGCCGCCTCCACCGGCGCGCCCTGCGGCGAGAATCGGCGCGCGAAGCCCCGCGACCACGACAGTCGCTTCACCAGAGCGTCCGGCGCCGCCCAATCGGAGGCGAGGTCCGACCAGCCGTCAGGCTGCGGCGCCGAGAATGGGCGCTGACCCAAGGTGCGCAAGGGGACTTCCACTTCCCGGTTGGGATCGGCGGGGACGG
>DAICXL010000095.1:462-8665 GCA_027312185.1 Caulobacterales bacterium
GGGTCCAGGTCGCTTCCAGCCGGGAAACGAGAGCGGGCGGGGGTTCGTCGGAGACAAAGTGGATGGCAAGTTTGCGTGCGAGGTGCCTGGCGGCAGAGGGGTGGGCGGCCAGATCGGCTAGGATGGCGGTCGCCTGGTCGTCGCCGCCTTCGCGATAATTGCGCCCCATGACCCGACGGGGGCCAGGTTCATGCAGGTCGGCGCGGTAGAGGTAGGAATAGGTTCGCGCCCCGGCGTTGGCGCCGCCCATGGTCCAGCCCGTCAGGGCGCGAGCGAGTTCGGTGACGTCGGCCTGGGTGTAGCCTCCGTCCACGCCCACCGTATGCAACTCGAGGATCTCTCTCGCCAGGTTCTCGTTCAAGCCGGCTTTGCGCAGCCGCCCGATCGCACTTTGCGGCCCGACCGAGCGGGCCTGGTCCAGATAGAGCAGCATGGCCGGATGGCGCGAAGTTGCAGCTACAAGGTCGCCGAAGCGGCCGAAGACATGCGGCCGGATCGCCTCCCGCTCGAATGGGCCCACAGAAGCCGTCATCAACACGGATTTGCGCGAGACGGTGAAGTGGTTGGCCCAGAATAGCGTCCACCGTTCCCGAAAGCCTTCCGTTGTCGCGGCGGCCAACTGGACCCGGCTAAGCATCTCCGACGCCACGGCCAGCCGGAGTGGCCGGATCGCCTCGCGGCGCGCCCTGATGTCCTCGCGAGGAGCGCCAGTCTGCGTTGCCGCCATACCGCTTTCGCGCACTGTCGCCAAAGAGCGGCGCCCGCGCGCGCGGCTTGCCTCGCTAATCGACTTCAAGCCCGCCTTATAATCTGCGACGATTTGATAGCTTTCCCGCATCGACGGCAGCGGGCCGTCAGGACCCTGGGGTTGGTCGGCGCCCTGGCGTCGAATCTGCTGCTTAAGCCAACCGCGCGGATCGGCGCGCACGGCGGCGATCTCTCCCGGGCGCGCACCCAGGCCGAAGCGGGTGACGGCGATGGCGGCTTGCAGGTCACGGTCGGCGGCGGCCATCTCGATCCTCGCCAGCGGGCTTGCCGGTCCCTAGATAACGCAACTCGGCGGCTCATCCGTCGCTGTTTCGTGAGGCGAAACCATGACTGAACCGGCCCGCCCCCGCCGCTTTTACGAGGTTGTGAGCGTGGAGCCCGTGGATGGCGGCTTCGCCCTGCGGCTGGACGGGCGCAGCGGAAAGACCGCGGGCGGCAAACCCCTGGTCGCCCCGACCCTGGCGCGGGCTGAGCTGATCGCCAGCGAGTGGGACGGGCAGGCCGAGACGATCGACTTTTCTCGCATGCCGGCCACGCGCCTGGCCTTCACCGCCATCGACCGCACCCCGGAGGCGCGCGCGGGCCTCGCCAATGAGGTCGCCGCCTACGCCGGCTCGGACCTGCTCTGCTACATCGCCGAGCATCCCACCCTCCTGGCCGAACAGGAGGTCGCCGCCTGGGGGCCGTGGCTGGCATGGGCCGAGCGCGAGCTGGGCGTGGCGCTGCGGCCGTCGCTCGGCATCGCCCACGCCCCCCAGCCGGAGGCTTCGCTGGCCCGGGTGAAGGCCCTGGCCGAGGCGATGGACGACTTCGCCCTGACCGGTCTGGTCTACGCGGCCGGCCTCTACGGCTCGGCCGTGCTGGCCCTGGCCGTCGTGCATGGCGCCCTGGACGCGGGCGAGGCCTTCGAGCTGTCGCGTCTGGACGAGGCGTTCCAGCAGGAGCGGTGGGGGGTGGACGAGGAAGCCGCCCAGCGGACCGAGGGTCTGCGAACCGAAGCGGCGATGATCGGGCGGTGGTTCGCCAGCTAGCCTCAAGCCTCCCCCGGCCGCACGCGGCCAGGGGAGGGGCTCAGGTTCAGCCGGCCGCGCGCTGCGGCTTGGTATCGCGCTGGCCGCGTAGCTTCTCGGCGACCAGGAACGACAGCTCCAGGGCCTGTTCGGCGTTCAGGCGCGGGTCGCAGTGGGTGTGGTAGCGGTGGCTGAGCTCGTCCTCGGACAGGGCGCGGGCGCCGCCCAGGCATTCGGTGACGTTCTGCCCGGTCATCTCCAGGTGGACTCCGCCGGGGTGAACCCCTTCGGAATCAGCGATCTCCACGAAACTCCTCACCTCGGCCAGGATGCGGTCGAAGGGACGGGTCTTGTAGCCGTTGGCGGCCTTCAGCGTATTGCCGTGCATCGGATCGGTGGCCCACACCACCTGCTTGCCCTCGCGCTTGGTCGCCGCCATGAGGCGGGGCAGGCGCTCGGCGATCTTGTCGGCGCCGAACCGGCCGTAGAGGGTCAGCCGCCCGGCCTCGTTGGCGGGGTTCAGGGCGTCGATCAGGCGCAGCAGGTCGTCGGACTCGAGCGTGCCGCCGACCTTCATGCCGATGGGGTTCTTGACGCCTTTGCAGAACTCGATGTGCGCCCCGTCGAGCTGGCGGGTCCGCTCGCCGATCCACACCATGTGGGCCGAGGTGTCGTACCAGTCGCCCGAGGTGGAATCGACGCGGGTCATCGCCTCTTCGTAGCCGAGCAGCAGGGCCTCGTGGCTGGTGAAGAACTCGACCTGGTGCAGGGTCGGCTGCTTCTCCGGCGTCAGGCCGATGGCGGCCATGAAGGACAGGCTCTCGGAGATCTTGTCCGAGAGCTCGCGGTATCGCGCGCCCTGCGGGCTGTCCGCCACCATCCCCAAAGTCCACTTGTGGATATTGTAGAGGTCGGCGTAGCCGCCGGTGGCGAAGGCGCGCAGCAGGTTCAGCGTCGCCGCCGACTGGTGGTAGGCCTGCAGCAGGCGGTCGGGATTGGGGATCCGGTTCTCAGCGTCGAACGGCGAGCCGTTGATGTTGTCGCCCCTGTACGAAGGCAGGGTGACTCCATCGATGGTCTCGACGGGCTCGGAGCGCGGCTTGGCGAACTGACCAGCCATACGGCCGACTTTCACCACCGGCTTGCCGCCGGCGAAGGTCAGAACGACGGCCATCTGCAGGATCAGCCGGAAGGTGTCGCGGATGTTGTCGGCCGCGAACTCCTTGAAGCTCTCGGCGCAGTCGCCGCCTTGGAGCAGGAAGGCGTCGCCGCGCGCGACTTCGCCCAGCAGCGATTTCAGCCGGCGGGCTTCGCCTGCAAAAACCAGCGGCGGCATGGCGCGCAGGGTCTGCTCGACCCGCTCCAGGGCGGCGGTGTCGGGATAGTCCGCCGGGATATGTTTGGCGGGCTTCGATCTCCAGCTCGATGGGGTCCAACGCTCGGTCATGACAGGTCTCGTGTGGCGCGGGCGAGCCCGCACCGGTTCAAAATGGAGCGCTGATATAGGGGCAAAGCGGCCCAAGGGCAAAGTTTGGGGCCTCAACCTGCTTCCCCTCCCCCTGGAGGGGGGGGCGACGGGGCGTGAGCCCCGCCGGGCGGGGGGAGCTATAAGTTGGGAGCGTCGTCTGTCGTAATGGCTGTGTCCGGGGCCGGCGCCCCCCCACCCCGCTCGGCGGGCGCCGAGCCGCCCTCCCCTCCAGGGGGAGGGGAAAAGACCATGCCCCGCCGCGCCGCGGCCAAGGCGGCGCAGGACGCCACGGCCAGGGCGCCCAGGCCCAGCCACCACTCCTGCCAGACCCCGAAGCTGAGGGCGCCGATGGTCAGATAGGCGCTGGCGCAGGCGGCGCAGGTGGCGGCCAGCGGCCGGTCACGGGCTTCCATGGCGTCGATGCGCCCGCCCAGCCACAGCCAGAACAGGGTGGCGATTCCCGCGCCGATCGCCCCCAGCTCCAGCCAGATCTGGATGGCGGCGTTGTGAGTGTGCAGGGGGATCTGGGGCGAGAAGGTGCGGGCTGCGTCGAGGCCCCAGCCGAGAAACGGCCGCTCCAGGATGCGGTCGGCGGCGAAGCGCCAGATGTCGGTGCGGATCGCCCACGACTGCACACGGATATCGCCCTCGGCGGCTTGGATCAGGGGCCCGTTGCCAAGGGCGTGGACGATCAGGGGGGCGGCCAGGAAGTAGAACGCCACGCCGCCGACCCAGGCCAGCAGGGCCGGGCGCCCCCAGAACCGCACCGCCATGAAGACCGCCGCCGAGACGGCCAAGGCGGCGAGCGGCGCGTCGGCGTTGAGGAGGTAGCCGCCGCCCACCATGGCCGCCGCCATGATCCCGGCGGGGATCGGCCACCCGGCCTGCTCCAGCCGCAGGTAGGCGGGCCAGAACAGCAGGGCGAGCACATAGGCCACCCGGGCCACGTCGCGCATGGCCCAGTCCGGGCGTTGCGGCTGGCCGGCGGCGGCCCGGATCCACTGATAGATCTCAGCCTTTGTCACCGCGTCGATCCCGAAGACGACGGTGATGGCGAGCAGGCCGACGGCCAGCACCAGGCTGGCGCGCGCGCCGGCCGCCTTCGACAGCATCAGGGCGCCGCCGACGAACGCGCCGTATAGGCCGAGCTGCAGGGCCAGCTTCAGCCCGGTCATCGACTCGACACTGAAGTCGCGCGGCGCGGCCGGGACGGCGACGCCCCAGGCCATGGAGGCCAGGGCCCACAAGACGAGGGCCAGCAGCAGGCCCTGGCCCAGGTCGGGGCGGCGGCTGCGGTACAGCAGCGGCAGGCAGAGCAGGCCGGCCAGGGCGACGATGGCCGCGAAGCCCAGGCTCCACAGATAGGCGATCAGGGGGGTGAGCCCGGCGACGCCGGTGACCACCCAGCCGGCCCAGCGGCTTTCACGCACCGGAGGCGGGGCGTCGGCCGGGACGGCCTCGTCCAGGTCCGCTCCCGTCTGCGCCAGACTCATTCGGCCGCCTTCAGTTCGGGCGGCACATATTTGTCGCGCAGGGTGACCAGCTCCTCGGCCGCGGTGGGGTGCAGGGCGCAGGTGTCGTCCCACTGGGCCTTGGTCAGGCCGGCCTTCACCGCCACGGCGGCGATCTGGATCATCTCGGCGCTGTCGGGTCCGACGATGTGCACGCCCAGAACCCGGCCGGTGTCGGCGTCGACCACCATCTTCATCAGCATCCGCGACTCGTCGCCGACGAAGCCGGTCTTCATCGGGCGGAAGCGGGTCATGTAGACGTCGACATGGGCGAAGGCGTGGCGGGCCTCGGCTTCGGTCATGCCGACCACGCCGACGGGCGGCTGCGAGAACACGGCGGTGGAGACGTCCAGGTGGTCGAACCGGGTCGGCTTGTCGTTGAACTCGGTGTCGGCGAAGGCGTGGCCCTCACGGATCGCCACCGGGGTCAGGTTGATGCGGTCGGTCACGTCGCCGATGGCCCAGATATGACCCACGTTGGTCTTCGACCACTCGTCGACGGCGACGGCGCCCCCCTCGGTCAGCTTCACCCCCGCCGTGTCCAGGCCCAGCCCCTCGACATAGGGCTCCCTGCCGGTGGCGAACATCACCTGGTCGGTGGTCAGCCGCATGCCGTTGGTCATGATGCTGTCGAGCGTGCCGTCCTCGTTCTTGACGATGGACTCGTGCTCGGTCTGCAGGGCGACGCGCAGGCCGGACTTGTGGAATTCGTCGGCGAGGTGGGCGCGGACGTCCTCGTCGAAGCCGCGCAACAGGTTGGAGCCGCGGTAGACCAGGGTGGTCTTCACGCCGAGGGCGTGGAAGATGCAGGCGAACTCCACGGCGATATAGCCGCCGCCCACCACCACGATGCTGCGAGGCAGGTCGGGCAGGTGGAAGGCCTCGTTGGAGGTGATGGCGTTCTCGATCCCCGGCACGGCGGGGACCTTGGGCCGTCCGCCGGTGGCGATGAGGATCCTGGCGGCGGTGACCGACTTGTCCAGCCCGACCAGCTCGATCGTATGCGGGTCGGTGAAGCGGGCCTTGGCCTGGAACAGGTCGGCGCCGGCCTTGGCCAGGTTCGAGGCGTAAATCCCTGAAAGCCTGGAGATTTCCAGGTCCTTGTTGATCAGGAACTCGCGCCAGTCGAAGCGGACGCCTTCGCAGCCGGTCCAGCCGTACGCCTTGGCCAGTTTGAAGGTCTTGGCGAATTCGGAAGCGTAAACCATCAGCTTCTTGGGCACGCAGCCCCGGACGACGCAGGTGCCGCCGATCCGGAACTCCTCGGCCACCGCCACGCGGGCGCCGGACATGGCCGCCACCCGGGCGGCCCGCACCCCGCCGGAGCCGGCGCCGATGACGAACAGGTCGTAGTCGTATTCAGCCATGGGGTTCCCTCGCGCTGTCCGGCTCTAATCCGAGTTGGGGCGCGAGCCAACCGTATCGACTCCCAGTCGCCCGCTCTTCGAGGGAGAAGGTGGTTATGGCGTGATGCGCTCCACGCCGGCGTCCGTGCCCAGCAGGCACTCGTCGGCGAGGTCGAGGAAGAGGCCATGGTCGATGACGCCGGTGACGGCCTTCAGCGCCGCGGCGAGCAGGGGCGGGTCAGGGATGGCGCCGCAGGGGATGTCGTAGATCAGGCCGCCGCCGTCGGTCCTGACCGGGGCGCCGTCGCGGATGCGCAGGGACGGGGCTGCGCCGAGGTCGCATTCGGCCAGGGCGTCGAACAGTCGCCGGGCGGTGGTGGTGTGGCCGAAGGCGACCACCTCGACGGGCAGGGGAAAGCGGCCCAGGGTCTTCACCTTCTTGGCGGCGTCGGCGATGACGACGCAGCGGCGCGACGCCTCCCACACCAGCTTCTCGCGCAGCAGGGCGGCCCCGCCGCCCTTGATCAGGGACAGGCCCGGCCCGACCTCGTCGGCCCCGTCGACGGTCAGGTCGATGCGGCCGGCCTCGTCCAGGGCCAGCAGCGGCAGGCTCAGCTTCGTGGCCAGGGCCTCGGTGGCGGCGGAGGTGGCGACGCAGCGCAGCTTCAGCCCCTCGATGGTGGCGCGCACCGCCAGCGCCTCGACGAAATAGGCCGCGGTCGAGCCTGTGCCCAGGCCCACGGTCATGCCGTCCTCGACCAGCCGTGCGGCGGCCTGGCCGGCGATCCGCTTCTGGTCGTCCGCGCTCATTGGGGGGGGCTCTCCGGTTTCTTCTTCATGGCTCGGAAACGGGCGGCCCAGCCGGGCTTCTCGACCTGCTGGCCGCGGCCCAGGGCCAGGGCGTCGGGGGCGACGTCCCGGGTGATCACCGAGCCGGAGCCGACATAGGCGCCGTCGCCGACCGTGACCGGGGCGACCAGGGCGGTGTCGGAGCCGATGAAGGCGCCCTTGCCCACCACGGTGCGGGCCTTGGTGAAGCCGTCGTAATTGCAGAAGATCGTACCGGCGCCGATGTTGGCGCCCTCGCCGACCTCGCCGTCGCCCAGATAGGCTAGGTGGTTGGCCTTGGCGCCGGCCCCGACGGTGACGTTCTTGACCTCGACGAAGTTGCCGATGTGGGCGCCCGGACCGATGTCGGCGCCGGGGCGCAGGCGCGCGTGGGGGCCGACGATGGCGCCTTCACGCACCACGGCGCCTTCGACATGGCTGAAGGCGCGGATGACCGCCCCGGTCTCGACGGCGACGCCGGGGCCGAACACCACGTAGGGCTCGACGATGCTGCCGGGGGCCAGGGCGGTGTCCCAGGAGAAGTGGACGGTCTCCGGGGCGGGCATCTGCACCCCGGAGGCCAGGGCCTCGGCGCGGCGGCGGCGCTGGAACACCTGCTCGGCGTGGCTGAGCTGGGCGGCGGTGTCCGCCCCCATCACCGCCTCTTCGGGAGCGATGAAGGCGCGCACGCTGGTGCCTTCGCCGGCGGCCATGCCGACCACGCCGGTCAGGTAGTATTCACCCTTGGCGTTGTCGTTGGTCAGGCGGGACAGCCACCCGAACAGGGCGCCGCGCTCGGCGCACAGCATGCCGGCGTAACAGGCGCGGACGGTCTTCTCCTCGATCGTCGCCTCCTTGGGTTCGACGATGCGGATGACGTGGCCGTCGGCGCCGCGGATCAGCCGGCCGTAGAGCAGGGTGTCGTGCGGCTCGAAGCCCAGCAGGGCCATCGCCGCCCCGGCCTGGCGCATGGCGAACAGGGGCTCGAGGTCGGCGGGGGCGAGCAGGGGGCAGTCGGCGTTGGTGACCACCACGTCGCCGGCGAAGTCGGCCAGGGCCTCGCGGGCGGCCAGAACCGCGTGGCCGGTGCCCAGCGGCGGGTCCTGAACCACCACGGCGGCCTCGCCCAGGCGGCGGACGACCGCCTCGCGCACGGCGGGGCTGTGGGTCCCGACCACCACCACGATGCGCTCGCAGCCGATGGCCGATACAGTGTCGATGATGCGGTCGAGCATGGTGCGCCCGCCGACCTTATGCAGGACCTTGGGCAGG
>DAICXL010000096.1:0-8652 GCA_027312185.1 Caulobacterales bacterium
GGTCGACCAGCCGCAGGCCGTAGGCGCCCCAGTTGGTCGCCAGCATCTTGGGGTCGGCGGCCGCCAGCTGGCCGATGGTGGTGAACCCGGCCTTGGCCAGGCTCGCCGCCATGGCCGGCCCCACCCCCGGCAGCAGGGTCACGGGCCGGGGGGCCAGAAAATCCTTCGCCTCCGCCGCCCCGATCACGGAAAAGCCCCGCGGCTTGTCGAGGTCGGAGGCGATCTTGGCCAGCACCTTGTTGGGGGCCAGGCCGATGGAGACGGTGATCCCGACCTCGCGCTCGATCTCGGCCTGCAGCCGGGCCAGGGTCATCGCCGCCGAGCCCCCGTTCAGGGCCTCGGTGCCGGACAGGTCCAGCCACGCCTCGTCGAGCGACAGGGTCTGCACCAGGGGCGTCAGCCGCTCCATCTTCTCGCGGATGCGCTGGCTCTCATGGATGTATTTCGAGAAGTCCGGCCGGATCACCACCGCCTGGGGGCACAGGCGCAGGGCGGTGAACATCGGCATGGCCGAGCGCACCCCGAAGGTGCGGGCGATGTAGCAGCAGGTGGTGACCACGCCCCGCTTGGCCCCGCCGACGATCAGCGGCTGGTCGCGGGTCTCGGGCCGGTCGCGTTTCTCCACCGAGGCGTAGAAGGCGTCGCAGTCGAGGTGGGCGATCGACAGCCGGTCCAGCTCGGCGTGGACCGCCAGCCGGGGCGTGCCGCACCGGGGGCATCGCTTCGTGGCCGGCGCGGGGCCCGTCCAGAAGCAGTCGCGGCAAAGGGCGGCCGATGAGTTTTCCACAGACTGAATCCCGGTCAACCCGGACTTAAGGATATTCGTGTCAAAACCACAGCTGGCACAGGGGCGGCGAGTCTAAAAAACGCCCCCCCGCGGCGATGGCATGGGTCAATGACGTCCAAGACAGTCCTCATAGTCGAGGATAACGAGCTGAACATGAAGCTTTTTCATGATTTGCTCGACGCTCAGGGCTACGAGACCTTGCAAACACGCGAGGGATTGAGCGCGCTCGCCCTGGCGCGCCAGCATCGCCCTGACCTTATTCTGATGGACATCCAGCTTCCAGAGATTTCCGGACTGGAGGTCACCAAGTGGCTGAAGGAAGACGACGAGCTGTCCCACATTCCGGTGATCGCCGTTACTGCCTTCGCCATGAAGGGCGACGAGGAGCGGATCCGGGAGGGCGGCTGCGAGGCCTATATCTCCAAGCCCATCTCCGTCGCCTATTTCCTGGAAACCGTCCGCCGCTTCCTGGGGTGATGTGAAATGACCGCGCGTATCCTTGTGGTCGACGACATCGAGGCCAACGTCCGCCTCCTCGAAGCCAAGCTCACGGCCGAATACTATGACGTCTCGGTGGCCTATGACGGCGCCACCGCGCTCGCCAAGGCCGCGGCCGAACTGCCCGACATCATCCTGCTCGACGTCATGATGCCCGAGCTCGACGGCTTCGAGGTCTGCCGCCGGCTCAAGGCCGACCTCACCACCCGCCACATCCCCGTCGTGCTGGTCACGGCCCTCGACGGCCGGCGCGACCGGCTGGCGGGGCTGGAGGCCGGGGCGGACGACTTCCTGACCAAGCCGATCGACGACGTCACCCTCCTGGCCCGGGTGCGCAGCCTCAGCCGGATGAAGCTGGTCATCGACGAGCTGCGCGAGCGCGAGGCCTCGGGCCGGCGCATGGGCGTCATCGAGGGCGTCGGCGCCCGCCTCGGCGCCACCGGCGGCCGCATCGTGCTGATCGACGACAATGAGCGCCAGGCCCGCCGCATCATGGAGGAGCTCTCCGTCGAGCACCGGCCCACCCACGAGGCCGACCCCAGCAAGGGCGTCGCCGCCTCCCAGGCCAGGGCCGACCTGATCATCATCAACATCGCCTCCAAGGACTTCGACGGGCTGCGCCTGGCCGCCCAGATCCGCTCCGAGGAGGCCACCCGCCACACCCCGATCCTGGCCATCGTCGAGCCGGGCGAGAAGGCGAGGGTGGTCAAGGCGCTGGAGCTGGGGGTCAACGACCTCCTGGCCCGCCCGATCGATCCGGAGGAGCTGGCCGCCCGGGTGCGCACCCTGATCCGGCACAAGCGCTACACCGACTTCCTGCGCAACAACCTCGACCATTCGCTGGAGCTGGCGGTCACCGACCCGCTCACCGGCCTGCACAACCGCCGCTACATGGCCGGCCAGCTCAGCGGGCTCGTCCGCCGGGCCGCCCGCGGCGGGGAGCCGGTGGCGGCCCTGCTGGTCGACATCGACCACTTCAAGCGCATCAACGACAGCTTCGGCCACGACGTCGGCGACGACGTGCTGCGCGAGTTCGCCGTGCGCCTGGCCACCAACGTCCGCGCCATCGACCTGGCCTGCCGCTACGGCGGCGAGGAATTCGTGGTGATCATGCCCGACACGGGGCTGGAGACCGCCCACCGCATCGCCGAGCGCCTGCGCCTGCACGTGGCCGGCTCGCCGTTCCGGGTGTCGGGGGTCGAGGACCCCCTGTCGGTGACCATCTCCATCGGGGTGGCCTGCACCGGCGACGTCGAGGAAAGCCCCGACCAGCTCCTCAAGCGCGCCGACGAAGCCGTCTACGACGCCAAGGCCAAGGGCCGGAACCAGGTCGTGGCCCGGGCGGCTTGACAAACCCGCTCATCCCCGCGGAAGCGGGGACCCAGTTCTTACAGGAAGCGCATCCGCCAAAACCTGGATCCCCGCTTGCGCGGGGATGAGCGGAATTAGGGGTCCTCGATCCCCGCCTCGGCCAGCGCCCGCCTGGCGCGCCAGTGGTCCTTTTCGTCGACCATCAGCCGGGCGGGGATGGCGCCGGGCCAGATCGCGCCCGCGCCGGTGTCGAGCACCACCACGTCTATTCCCGCATCGTCCAGCACCGCGCGCAGGAACGACAGCCGCACCGGGTCGAAGGCCGTGGCCAGTTCGATCATCAACGCAAAACGCCCGGCCAGGGGCCGGGCGTCAAGGCTCAGCGCGGATGGCGCGATCCTACTTGATCTTGCCTTCGCGGAATTCCACGTGCTTGCGCACGACGGGATCGTACTTCTTCAGCACCATCTTGTCGGTCTTGGTGCGGGCGTTCTTCTTGGTGACGTAGAAGAAGCCGGTGTCCGCCGATGAATTGAGGCGGATCTTGATGGATGCCGGTTTGGCCATGGCGTGACTCCTGCGCCGGCCGAAAGCCGGTAAATCGAGAGCCGCGGACAATACTCAGGCGCGGTCCGAAGTCAACGGGGCCTTGGCTCCTCCCCCGCGCTCTTCGGCGCGGGGGAGGGGGACCACCGAAGGTGGTGGAGGGGGCAACTGGGTACACGGCTGGCCGCAGTGAACCGAAGCCCCCATCCCCCGGCGGAGTTTATCCTCCGGCCGACCTTCGGTCGGACCGGGGGGCCGGGTACTTCCCCCGCGCCGAAGCGCGCAGGGGAAGAGCTCACCGCCCCCGCCGTTTCGGCCCGCCCTTGCCCTTGCCGATGCGCACATTGGCGGGCCGCCCCCTCGGCGGCTGGTTGCCGCCGCGGGGCCGCACGCCCAGGCGGGGCCGCGGCGCGTCGGGGTCGGCGGCTTCCGGCTCGCTCAGCATCTCGAACAGCAGGCCCCCGGTCAGCGGCGTCGCCTCGGTCAGCCGAACCGTCACCGACGCCCCCAGCCGCCAGCGCTTGCCGGTGCGCTCGCCGACCAGGGCGTGGGCCTTGTCGTCGTGGACGAAATACTCGTCGCCCAGGCTGGAGACGGGGACCAGCCCGTCCGCCCCGGTCTCGGCCAGGCGCACGAACAGGCCGAACCGCGTCACCCCCGTCACCCGCCCGTCGAACTCCGCCCCCACCCGGTCGGCCAGGAAGGCGGCGACATAGCGGTCGGTGGCGTCGCGCTCGGCGGCCATGGCCCGCCGCTCGGTGGCGGTGATGTGCTCGGCGGTGGCGACCAGCCGCGCCGCCTCGTGGTCGGTCAGCCCGTCCTCGCCCAGCTTCAGCGCCCGGATCAGCGCCCGGTGCACGACCAGGTCGGCGTAGCGCCGGATCGGCGAGGTGAAGTGGGCGTACTTCATCAGGTTCAGGCCGAAGTGGCCGATGTTCTCCGGCGAATAGATCGCCTGCATCTGGGTGCGCAGCACCACCTCGTTGACGATCTCGGCGTGCAGCCCCTCGCGGGTCTGCTCGAGCAGCCGGTTGAACCGGTCGGTGCGCGGCGGCTCGCCCTTGTTCCAGCTCATGCCGATGGTCGACAGGAAGTCGGCCAGGGCGAACATCTTCTCCTGGCTCGGCGTGTCGTGGATCCGGTAGATCAGCGGGCTCTTCTTGCCCTCCAGGGTCTCGGCCGCGCAGACATTGGCCTGGATCATCATCTCCTCGATCAGCCGGTGCGCCTCCAGGCTGGCGCGCGGCTGGATCGAGGCGACCTCGCCCTCGGGCGACAGCTGGATGCGCCGCTCCATGCTCTCGATGGCCAGGGGCGAGCGGGCCTCGCGGCCCTTCTTCATCGTGGCGTAGGCGGCCCACAGGGGCCCCAGGATCGGCTCCAGCAGCGGCCCGGTGACCTCGTCGGGCCGCCCGTCCACCGCGTCCTGCGCCCGCTCATAGCTCAGCTTGGCCGCCGAGCGCATCAGGCCCCGCACGAACCGGTGCCCCGTCTTGCGACCGCTGGCGTCGAACACCATCCGCACCGCCATGCAGGCGCGGTCCTGCCCCTCGACCAGCGAGCACAGCCCCGCCGACAGCCGTTCGGGCAGCATCGGCTCGACCCGGTCGGGGAAATAGACCGAATTGCCCTTGTCCCAGGCGGTCTTGTCGAGCGCCGAGCCCGGCCGCACATAGGCCGCCACGTCGGCGATCGCCACCCACACCACCCAGCCGCCCGGGTTCTTGGGGTCGTCGTCGGCCTGGGCGTAGACCGCGTCGTCGTGGTCCCGCGCATCCGGCGGATCGATGGTCACCAGCGGCAGGTCGCGCAGGTCGGTGCGGCCCCCCAGGGTCGGCTTCTCCGCCGCCTCCGCCTCGTCCTCGGCGGCTTGCGGGAAGCCGGTCGGGATGTCGTGGGTGTGCAGGGCTATGAGTGAAGCGGCCCGGGGCTGGTCCTCGCGCCCCACCACCTCGATCACCCGGCCCCGCTTGGGCCCGAAGCGCTGGGCGGCGCTGCCCACCTCGGCCAGCACCAGGTCGCCGTCCTTCAGGGCGCCCCCGTTCGGACCGGCGTCGGCCACGACCAGGCTCTCCTTGGAGCGGCGGTCCACCGGCTCGATCCGCACCTCGCGGTGCGACTTCCTCACCACGCCCAGGATACGGTGAGCGCTCTGGCCCAGCCGCTTGATCAGCTTGGCCTCGACCTCGCCGCCTTCCACCGCCTCGAAGCGCACCAGCAGCCGGTCGCCCAGCCTTGGAGCCCCGGCGGCGGCCTCGCCCTTGCCGGGCGCCAGCCGCACCAGCGGCGCGTCGTCCCCCGCCTTGGTCAGGCGGACGAACAGGTCCCCGTCGGTGTCGCGCTCGACCACGTCGGCCACGCCCACCGGGGGCAGGGCGCCGGCCCGGGCCACGCCCTTGCGCCCCCGCTTGCCCAGCACCCCCGCCTCTTCCATGTCGCGCAGCATGAACCGCAGGGCCCGCCGCCCCTCGCCCTTCAGCCCATAGTGCCGGGCGATGCTGTCCAGCTCGGTCTCGCCGGCCTCGGCGATGAACCGCTCCAGCTCGGCCCGCTCGGGCAGGCCGGCGGGCGGACGGGCGGTGCGGGGCGTGCGCGGGGGCTTAGGCAAGGGCAGGGCTCCTGGGGAAGCCAACGCATACCACCCAAACTCTGCTCATCCCCGCGAAAGCGGGGACCGAGGTTTTTTTGTCGCCTGCGCCCGGCGGCCGACAGGCCTGCCGTTCGCCGAAGAGAGGGTCGTGTCTATACGAACCTATATTGTCCAAATATTATCCTGTCGGCCGCATTCATTAGTCATGACAAATACAGCCGCTTCGGACCCCTTCAGCCTGGACGACCGCGAGGCCAGCCCCCTGATCGTCGAGGCCCACCCCGACGCGGTGGTGATCGTCGGGCCGCAAGGCGTGTCGCTCGCCCTCACGCCCGAGGCCGCCATCGCCTCGGCCGAGGTCCTGATCGACGCCGCCGCCGAGGCCGTCCGCCTCTAGAGCGCCTTACCCCAGCCCGGCCGAGAACATGTCCGCCTTGCCGATCGGGACGCCGTTGGCGCGCAGCAGCGCGTAGACCATCGAGACGTGGAAGCTGATGTTGGTGGCCGCGAACACCGTCAGCCACTGCGCCGCCGGGAAGGTGGGGGCCATGCCCGGCATGATCTCATAGGTCAGGGGCTCGGCGTCGCGCCCGGCGAACTGCTCCGGCGTCAGCGCCCGCAGGAAGGCCAGGGCGTCGTCCAGGGCGGCGTTGAACCCCGCCACGTCCAGGTCGGCGGAAATCCCCGCCGGCGGCTCCAGCCCCGCCACCCGCGCCGGCCACATCCGGCTGAAATCGGCCACCACCCGCACCTGGAACCCCAGGGGGTGCATGTCGGGCGCCAGGCGCCAGCCCAGCATCTCCCGCTCGCTGATCCCGGTCGCCGCCGCATGGGCCGCGCCCTTGGCCAGCAGGTGCTTGGTCGTCACCACCGAGCGGGCGAACAGGTCGACGAAGCTGTAGAGGCAGGTGGCGGACATGGGGCTCCCCGGGCTTTGGCGCGCCCCGCTCATACGGCCGCCCAAGCCGCCCGTCCATCAGGCCTCACATGGGGCTCGGCTCGGGCGGCCCCGGCCGCGCGCCGACCACCACGCGGGTCGTCTTGCCCGTCGCCCGCAGCGCGTCCTCGTACAGCTTGCCGATCTCGTACTTCGCCGCCGTCGTGGCCGCCCGCACCATTTCGGGCCGCGAGGCCTCGGCGATGGCGTTGCGGGCCAAGTCCGCCGCGGCCTCGCGCTCCAGGGCGTTGCCGCTGCCGCCCTCCGTCGCCAGGAAGGCCAGCGACGCGATCCGGTTGCGCGGCCCATAGACGTTCGACTGGATCTTGATCGAGGGGATCTCGACCCTCAGCACGTCGGCCGCCGCGTCGTATTTGAACGCCGACGGCCCCACCCCGCGCATGTCGACGGAATAGGTGAACTTGGCGCGGCTGACGTAGTGTAGCTCCGACGTCCGGTTCAGCACCTCCTTCTTCCGGGCCGAGCCGATGACCTTGGCGTCCGCGTACATCACCACGATCTCGCGCGCCGGCGTCGCCGACAGGATCTGGGCGTTCAGGTCGCCCCCGGCCCGCTGCGCCCTCATGCGCTCCACCGCCGCGCTCCCCAGCGTCAGCGCGACCATCCCCGCCGCCGCCCCCACGGCCGCGACAGCCAAGCCCCCGATCAGCGTCCTACGATCCACCTGCCGCTCCGTTGCAAGGCCCCCCCGACCATACACCGCCGGGCCCGGCGTGGTTCCTCCCCGCCAGCCCCCCAGCGATCACCTTTTCGAAGGCCCGTGCGCCTCCCTTCCCCTCCCCCCGGAGGGGAGGGCGACTCGGCGCAGCCGAGCGGGGCGGGGGGACCTGTCGGCCTGCCGCCCGCCCCCCGCCGCTCATCCCCGCGGAAGCGGGGACCCAGGTTTTGGCGAACGCACCCCGCGCAGGATTGGCCGCCGCACGAAACGACGCCGAGGCGAAGCTCTTCCCCCGCGCTCTTCGGCGCGGGGGAAGTACCCGGCTACAGCCGGGGGATGGGGGCTTTGGGCGCGCCACCCTCGACGATGAAGCGCCATGCCACGGGCTTGTGGATCACTGGCGCCGCCCAATCCGCGAATCGCGGCAACCCTAGGAAGGCCGACAGAAGAGTTGATTAGCGCTGGAACGCCGATAACGATTCTATCGACGGGTTTTGCCCTTCACGTACATCTCCCGCACCGCGCAGAAGGGCGTGACACAGTGATCAGGCCATGCGGTTGAAGCGGCGATGGATATGGCTCGGTGTCGTGCTTGTGCCTGTCTTGCTGTGGGTCACGCAATGCACGCCGGTCATCGGCTGCTTAAGCGAGCACACCTATGCCGAGGGGCGACACTTCGGCTTCACAATCGGTATGGACCGCCGGGCGGCGGCTGATGTTGTGCGGCGGGATTACGACGTTGCGGATGTCAGTGTTTGGACCGGCGGCAGCGACATCACCTTTATCGGAACGCTTGATGAGCTAAAGGCGGTCGCCGAACACTTCCAGCAGTGGCGGTTCGACAACCGGCGCCGTCCTCTGTGCCAGTGGAGCCGAAATGTGGTGCTGGTCTTCGAGGGGGAGCGCCTTAAGACCATTCAGGACGAGCTAAGCATAGCTTATCCATAGTTCTCGATGGATGCCGGATTCTCCGCTCATCCCCGCGAAAGCGGGGACCCAGGTTTTAGGCGGCAGCCCCTGACTGGGCCCCGACCGCCAACTCGCTCACCTCGCCCAACTGGCGCGGCTGGCGAGAGCGCCGCCCGCCCCCTGCGCCCAACAAGCCCGCCCCTGTATTCCCCCGTCCCCATCCCAGTATTCCTCCGTACTGCCCATGTCTTCTCGCAATGCCCCGCCAGCGGGCTCCCGCCGACGGCGGCAAAACCACGGAACGACTAAGTCCAGCCCGCGTTTTCAGCCTGGGCAGCTGGAAGGATCCCATGAAACAGATTGCACTCTTCGCCGCCGCGGCCATCGCCTTGACG
>DAICXL010000097.1:0-8233 GCA_027312185.1 Caulobacterales bacterium
GTCGATCGCTTCGTTGATCCGGTCGGCGGAAACGTCGTGGAACAGGATCTTGTAGCCCGCCGCCGAACAGACGTGGGCGATCCCCGCGCCCATCTGGCCGGCCCCGACAATGCCGACGGTCTTGATATCAGTCATGCTCGCAGCGCCTTTCCGGCTTTAGCGACCCCCAATTGACGCATGTTTCTAACACGACACGAGGCGTCGCGGAAAAGTCTTTGCTGCGATGCAACGCAAGGCGCCGGCCGCAGGCGCGGCGGCGCCGGCCTAGCCCAGGGCGCGCATCAGTTCGGGGATGGCCGTCTTGTAGTCCGCCACCAGGCCGTAGTCGGCGATCTGAAAGATCGGCGCCTCCGGATCCTTGTTGATGGCGACGATGACCTTGCTGTCCTTCATCCCGGCCAGGTGCTGGATCGCCCCCGAGATGCCGATGGCGATGTAGAGGTCCGGCGCCACCACCTTGCCGGTCTGGCCGACCTGGTAGTCGTTGGGGGCGTAGCCGGCGTCCACCGCCGCGCGGGAGGCGCCGATGGCCGCCCCCAGCTTGTCGGCCAGGGGCTCGAGCACCCCGTTGAACTCCTCGGCCGACCCCAGGGCCCGGCCGCCGGACACCACGATCCTGGCCGCCCCCAGCTCGGGGCGGTCCGAGGCCGTGACGGCCTCCGAGACGAAGCGGGCGTGGGCCTGGACCGTCGGTGCGGCCACGGTCTCGACCGGCGCCGAACCGCCATCGGCGGCGGCCTTGAAGGCGGTCGGCCTCACCGTGATCACCTTCTTGGCCTCCGAGGAAGACACCGTCTCCAGGGCGTTGCCGGCGTAGATGGGGCGCACGAAGGTCGAGCCGTCGACCACTTCGATCACGTCGGAGATCTGGCTGACGTCCAGCTTGGCGGCGATGCGCGGGGCGACGTTCTTGCCGACCGAGGTGGCGGGGGTGAGGAAGGCGTCGTAGCCGTCCATCAGGGGAACCACGGCGGCGGCCGCCGCCTCGGCCAGCATGGCCTTCAGCTCGGGCCCTTCCATCAGGAGCACCTTGCGGACGCCCGCGATCTGGGCGGCGGCGTCGGCCACCGCCTTGGCGCCCTCGCCCAGCACGAGGACGTCGACATCGGTGGACAGGATCTGGGCGGCCGTCACCGTCTTGGCGGTGGTGTCGCGCAGGTGGGCGTTGTCGTGGTCGGCGAGGACAAGGACGGCCATCTTCAGAGCACCCCGGCTTCGTTCTTCAGCTTCATGACCAGATCGGCGGCGGTCTCGACCTTGACCCCGCCCCCGCGCTTGGGCGGCTCGGTGACCTTGAGCACCGTCAACCGCGGCGCGATATCGACCCCATAGTCGGCGGCCGCCTTGACCTCGATCGGCTTCTTCTTGGCCTTCATGATGTTGGGCAAGGAGGCGTAGCGCGGCTCGTTCAGGCGCAGGTCGGCGGTGACCACCGCCGGCAGGTCGACCTCGATGGTTTGCAGGCCGCCGTCCACCTCGCGGGTGACTTTCGCGCTCGCCTCGCCGTTCAGCTCCACCGCGGAGGCGAAGGTCGCCTGCGGCCAGTCGAGCAGGGCGGCCAGCATCTGGCCCACCGCGTTGTTGTCGCCATCGATCGCCTGCTTGCCCATCAGGACCAGCTTGGGCTGCTCCTCGCCGACCACCGCCTGCAGCAGCTTGGCGACGGCCAGGGGCTCGAGGTCCTGGTCGGTCTGCAGCAGCAGGCCCCGGTCGGCGCCCATGGCCAGGGCGGTGCGGATGGTGTCCTGGGCCTGGGCCGGGCCGATGGATACGACCACCACCTCGGTGGCGACGCCCTTTTCGCGCAGGCGCACGGCCTCCTCGACGGCGATCTCGTCGAAGGGGTTCATCGACATCTTCACATTGGCGAGGTCGACGCCGGTCTGGTCCGACTTCACCCGGACCTTCACATTGTAGTCGATCACCCGCTTGACCGGGACCAGCACCTTCATGGGGACTCCGTGTGGCGTATCCGCGCGCGGTCTTGCCGCGTCCGTTCGTCGAACCCATAAAGGAGCCCATGACGCGTTTCTACAATCGCCTGATGCTCGGGTTCTGCGCCCTGTTCGTGGTTGGGGTCGCCGTGGCGGTCGCCTACCAGTTCATGTACGTGATCCCGGCCCAGAAGTGCGAGGGCGTGGGCCACTGGTGGGAGCCGACGACGCGCACCTGCGCCACGCCTCTTTACCTGCCGCACATCACCGGCCGCCCCCTCACCGTGGACGCCCGCGCCGCGGCCGCCCAGCAGGCCCTGGCCGAGGCCGAGCGTCGTTCGCCCCAGGCCCAGGCCGATCCTCGGCCATCCTTCTAGGCGCCACAACCTAACCGTGTGATCCTTTCCACACGAAGCCGGCGACCAGCACCAGAACGGCGATGAACTGCAGCAGCACGCGCAGGCGCATCAGCTTGTTCGAATAGCTGCGGCCGAACTCCCCCCCCCTGAACAGGGAGTACACGCCCACGCACAAGGTGATGAACACCGCCGCGAGGCAGATGGGGATGAGAACGTTGAAGAGGGTCTCCATTCGTCAAGTCTAAGCCGCCGCCTCGATCGGCGCCAGCCGAGGATTGGTGTTCGCCTGACAGGTGTTGAACATGGTCGGCGAACATGTTAGCCCATATTTTCGCCAGCAGTGTGCGCCGGTGCGCGCTAACGTCGCGCGTTCTCGCCTTGTCATCATGACGCGACTACGGATAGTCCCTGCAACGGGTTCGGTTACTCATCGAGCGCGGCGGGGGTTTGTTGTGCGAGTACGCGATGCGAGAAAGCAGGCGAGCCGGGCCCGGGTGCTGGAAGCCGCTCGGGTCTTGTTCGATGAAGTCGGCTTTCAGGAAACCACCGTCCGCATGATCGCCGAGCGCGCCGGCCTTTCCCCGGGCGGCGTGTTCACCACCTTCGACGACAAGGTCGCCATCCTGTGCCAGATCCTGGCCGAACAACGAGAACAGCTGTTTCAGGAGGCCGAACGGCTCCGGCCCACGCTCACCGGCTCAACCCGAGAGCGTATCGAGGCCCTGATGGCGGTGGCCCACGCCTATGAGGCGCCGCGCACTCGAATGGTCGTGGCCTATATCGGCGCGTCCTACGGCTGGAGCCGTAAGCTCGAGGAGGAGCACCGCCTGCGCCATTCCGGCTTGGCCCGCGCCCTGCGCAGCCTCCTGGTCGAGGGCGTCGAGCGCGGCGACGTCCGGGCAGACGCCGACATCGACATATTGATCGACCTGATCTCCGCCGCCTATCTGCGCAACTTCCGCACCGCCCACTACGCGGCCCTCGACGCCGAGGAGTTGGACGCCCATTTCAGCCGTCAGCTCGACCTTCTGTTCACGGGCGCCGCCGCCCGCTAGGCGGCTGGCGGCCCGGCTGCGGGCGCGTCGCGTAGCCCGGCGCCGGTGGCGGCGAACAGCTGGGCCGTGTGCGTGTAGCGCTGGGCCTGGGCGCGCACCTCGGCCACCCGCGTCATATTCAGCTGCCGCCCCGCATCGACCACCGGCAAGATGCCGGTCGCCCCGCCGCGGTAGGCCGCCTGAGCCAGCTGCAACGACCGCCCCGCGGTCTCGCGCGCCCTCACCTGAGCCGCGAGTTCCTCCTCGTCATGGGCGATGGCGGTGAGCAGGTCGGCGACCTGGCCGAAGGCGGTGAGCACGGTGGCCTGGTAAGTGGCCAGGGCCGCCTTGGCGTTCTGGCGCGCCACCTCCCTCTCGGCCTTGCGGCGACCGCCGTCGTAGATCGGGGCGGCCAGCGCCAGGCCGAGGTTCAGCACCGTGGCGCTGGTCGAGAACAGCTTGTCGGGCGACAGGCCGGTTTGGGTCAGGCCGGCGGTCAGCTGCATCTGGGGGTACAGCTGGGCGGTCGCGACCCCGATCTGAGCGGTGGCGGCGTGGAGTTGCGCCTCGGCGACCAGGATGTCGGGGCGCCGGCGGACCAGTTCCGAGGGCAGGGCCAGCGGCAGACGCTGGGGCAGGGTCAGCCCGGCCATGTCGAAGTCCGGGGGCTGCCAGTCGGCCGGCGCCTTGCCGACCAGAACCGCCAGCGCATGGCGGGCGGCGGCGAGGTCCTGGCGCAGCGGCGGCAGGCGCGCCAGGTCGGCGTCGAGCAGGGCCTGGGCGTCGACCTGGGGCCCCTGGGCCTGGGCCCCGGCCTCCTCGGCCTTGCGGGCCAGGTCGATCAGCCGCCGGTCGTCGGCGATGATGGCCTCGACCGTGGCGATCTCGGCCCGCACCGCGGCGATCTGCGCGGCCTGGACGGCGATGTTGCCGGTGATGGTCAGGTAGGCGGCGTCGATCTGGTGGGCCTGGGCCTCGGCCCGGGCCGCCGCCCCCTCCACCGCCCGCCTGTTCTGGCCCCAGGGCGAGACCCCGTAGCTGACCGCCGGCCCGATCGAATAGAGCACGAAGGACGGATTGGCGTTCAGGTCCGGGAAGCTGGCGGTGTCGAAACCGAACGAGTTCAGGTTCAGGCGCTGGCCTTCGACGCCGGCGTTGAGAGTCACCTGCGGCGCCGAGCCCGCCTTGGTGGCGCGGGTCTGCATCTGCAGCGCGGCGAGCGTCGCCTCGGCGGCCTGGATCGACGGATTGCCCGCCACCGCCATCCTCATCACCTGGTCGAGCTCGGCCGAGCCGAAGTAGCGCCACCAGTCGGCGGCGACCTGTTCGCCCAGCGCCGCCTGCTGGGCGCCGGCGACGGCGTCGCCCGGAGCCAGGTAGCCGGAGGTGGCCGGCGCGGCCGGGCGCTCGAAGTCGGGCCCCACGGTCTTGCAGCCGGCGAGGGCGCCGATCAGGGCCAGGGCCGAGGCGGACTTGGATAGAAGGGTGCGGGGCACGAGCGGTCCTACTCCATCACGGCGTGGGCGGGTTCGGCCTTCTGGGCCGCCTGGCGTTTGGCCGACCGCACCAGCAGAAGCAGCGGCACGCAGGCCAGGCACAGCAGGCCCGTCAGATAGAAGGCGTCCACATAGGCGATCATGGCCGCCTGACGGTTGACCTCGGCGTTGAGCAGGGCGAGGCCGGTCTGGGAGTCGAGGTTGTAAGGCCCGCCCAGGGCGCCGATCAGGGGATTGTCCGGCCGGATATGCTCGGCCAGGGAGCTGCGCGCCGCCCCGATGTTGTTGAGCTGGATCGCGCCGATGATCGAGATGCCCACGCTGGAGCCGATGTTGCGCACCAGGGTGAACAGGCTGGAGGCGTCGGTCCTCAGGTGGCCGGGGATGGTGGCGAAGACGATGGTGGTCAGGGGCACGAAGACCATGCCCAGACCCAGGCCCTGAAGCGCCCCGCCGATCACGATCAGCCGGTCGTCCTGGCCCAGCGCCATGTGGGTCATGACCCACAGGGCCACCGCATTGAGGGTGAAGCCCGCCGCTATGACCAGCCGGGCGTCGATCCGGCCCATCACCCGGCCCATGATGAACATGGCGAAGAGGGTGCCGATGCCGCGCGGCGCCAGCGCCATGCCGGTCTGCAGGGCCGGATAGCCCATCAGCCGCTGCATCAGGGGCGGCAGCAGCGCCAGGGTCGAGAACAGCATCACCCCCAGGAAGAAACCCAGGACGCAGGCGGTGACGAAGTTGCGGTCACGGAACAGGGCCCGGTCCACGAAGGGCCGCGCCGTGGTGGCGGTGCGGATGGCGAACCACCAGAAGCCGAGGACGGCCAGGCACATCTCGAACCAGATTTCGGCGGAGGCGAACCAGTCCTCGCCCTGCCCCCGGTCGAGCATCATCTGCAGGGCCCCGATGCCAAGGCTGAGCATCAGGAAGCCGACGAGGTCGAGCTTGGGCGGGACGGCGTCCTTGCCGCCATGGATGAACAGCACGATGACGGCCGCGGCGGCGATCCCGACGGGCACGTTGATGTAGAAGCACCAGCGCCAGTCGTAGGTCTCGGTCAGCCAGCCGCCCAGGACCGGCCCCAGGATCGGCCCCACCATCACCCCCATGCCATAGAGGGCCATGGCCTGGCCGTGCTTCTCGCGCGGGTTGATGTCGAGCAGGATCGACTGTCCCATCGGCAGCATCGGCGCGCCGAACACGCCCTGAAGCAGCCGGAACATCACCATCTCCTCGATCGAGGTGGCGATGCCGCACAGGGCCGAGGCGATGGTGAAACCCGCGACGCAGACCAGGAACAGGGTCTTGCGCCCCAGCCGGGCCGCGAGCCACCCGGTCAGGGGGGTCATGATCGCCGAGGCGACGATGTAGGAGGTCAGGATCCAGGTGACCTGGTCCTGCGACGCGTTGAGCGTGCCCTGCATGTGCGGCAGGGCGACATTGGCGATCGTCGTGTCGAGCACGATCATCAGGGTGGTGGTCATCACCGCCAGGGTGACCATGGGGCGGTTGACCGCCGGGACCTCCGCCGGCGCGACCTTGGTCACGGCCGCGGACTCGGCGGCGGCGTCTTGCCGAACAGGGTGCGCACGTGCCCGGTGTCTATGGTCACCTTGGCGCTGAGGCCGGCGTGCAGGCGGTTGCGCACGGCCTCAGGGTCGTCGAACACCACGCGCACCGGCAGGCGCTGGGTCACCTTCACCCAGTTGCCCGTGGCGTTCTCGGCCGGGAGGATCGAAAAGGCCGAGCCCGTGCCCGGGCTCAGGCTCTCCAGGTGGACGGCGAAGGCCTGGCCGGGATAGGCGTCGATCTCCGCCTCGCCCTTCTGGCCTTCGCGCATGTAGGTGAGCTGCACTTCCTTGAAGTTGGCGTCGATCCACATCCGCTCCGACACCAGGGTGAACAGCGGCTGGGCGGCGTTGATGTACGAGCCGACCTGCAGCTGCTCGACCTTGGTCACCAGCCCGTCCTGGGAAGCGGCCACGACCGTGTAGGAGCGGTTGAGGACGGCCTGGTCCAGGGCGGCCTGGGCGGCCTGCACGGCGGGATGGCTGTCCGTGGGTCCGCTGGGCGAACCGCCGATGGTCGCCAGGGCCTCCTCCAGGTTGGCCTGGGCGGTCGCCACGCGCTGGCGGGCGACGTTGACGTCGTTGGTGCGTTCGTCGAGTTCGCGCTGCGAGCCGACCTCGGTGGCGGTCAGCTGGCGCTGGCGCGCCAGTTCCTTCAGCCGGTAGGCGAGGTCGTTCTGGGCCGCCTTCAGCTCGGCGGCGCGCGGGGCGTAGGACGACTGGGTGGAGCGCACCTGCAGCCGCGCCTGGGCCAGTTGGGCGCGGGCGTTGGCGATGGCCACATCGTAGTCCCGGGCGTCGATGCGAAACAGCACCTGGCCGGCCTTCACCGGCTGGTTCTCCTTGACCAGCAGCTCGACCACCCGGCCGGGGATCGAGGCGCTGACCTGCACCCGGGCGGCCTGGACATAGGCGTCGTCGGTGGATTCGTAGCGGCCGCCGTTCAGGTAGAACACGGCCGCCGCCGCGATCATCGCCACCGGCACGATCACCATCAGCGGCCAGCGCAGACGCCGCATGAGGGAAGGCGGCGGCGCCGCCGCAGGCGCGCTTCCCGCACTATTGTCGATTGACGCCATCGGCCCCTCGTCCCCTCGGAAACGGCGCAAGCTGCCGCACGATTCCGCTCAATTTCGCGGTGCACACATAAGCGCTGGTCGCTATGACTCAAATGAGAGTTGGTCACGCCGGTGATGAACGTGCCTCATTTGCGCAATCTCGACCTGAACCTCCTTAGAGTGTTCCTGGCCCTCGTCGATGAAGGCAGCGTTACCAGGGCCGGAACCCGGCTCGGCCTGACCCAGTCGGCGGTGAGCCATGCGCTGAACCGTTTGCGCTACGCCCTCGACGACGAGCTGTTCATCCGCGGGCCCTCCGGCATGCAGCCGACCGCCCGCGCGCTGGAGATCGCGCCGCGCCTGCGGCAGGGCATGGGGCAGTTGCAGACCGCCCTGGCGCCGGCCGCCTTCGATCCGGCGGAGACGGACCGCGACTTCGTCATCGCCGCCGGCCCCTACTCCGCCAGCGTGCTGCTGCCGGAGGTCATCGCCCGGGTGCAGGCCGAGGCGCCGCACGCCTCCATCCGCGTACGCAGCCCCTCGCGGGGGGCGGTCGAAGAGCTCGACGCCGGCCGGTCCGACCTCGTCGTCGGGGGGTTCGGCCGCACGCCTGACCGTTTCGACAGCGAGACCCTGTTCCGGGACCGGATGGTCTGGGTCCTGCGCGCGGGACATCCCGCCGCGGCCCGCCCCCTCACCGTCGAGGCGCTGGCGGCCCTGTCCCACCTCGTTGTGACCACCGTCGATTCGGCCGCCACCATCCAAGGCGCGGTCCTGG
>DAICXL010000097.1:8405-8650 GCA_027312185.1 Caulobacterales bacterium
GAGATGACCACCCCGGCGCCGCTCGGCATGGTGCAGGTCTTCGGCAAGGCCCTGGGCCTGATGGCGATGGAGCCGCCCTACCCCTCGCCGCCCCTCGACGTCGTTGGCCTGTGGCGCAAGGACAACGATGGGCCCGCCCTGCAGTGGCTGCGCGGCCTGTTGAAGGAGGCGGGCGCCGGCTTCATGGCCCGGCTGGAGGCGCCTAGCTGCGCCACCGCAACACGGCCGCCTGGACCGGATTGACG
>DAICXL010000098.1:0-8529 GCA_027312185.1 Caulobacterales bacterium
GCTGATGTAGAGATGCTCGCTTCACTTCCTAAAGGCTACCTCAGGAGGGAAGCTGCGCCAGTTGTGCAGCTACGTCGGGGGTAAGATGCCTAGTCCGCGCCCATTTCAGCGCCGCGATAAAGGGCCATCTGCATCTGGACGGCGAGACTCGGCGCTATTCCCCCGTGTTGACACCGCCCGCGAACCGCCGCTCGCTTTCCGTTCCATGACCGCCGCCCCGCCCATCACCCTCTCCGCCGATCCGCCTCCGGCCGTCGGCGCGTCCGCGCGGGCGATGATCGAGGGCCAGTTGGCGATGCTGGCGGAGCTGGCCGAGATCGGGATGGAGATGGCCAGGGCGGCCGGGCGCAGGGCCTGCGCCCTCGCCGAGAGCGATGAGGCGAGCGGGCTCGACCCGGCGCTCAGCTACGCCCGGGCGGCCCGCGCCGTGCGCCTGACCATCGCCCTGCAGTCGAGGCTGCTCAGCGACCTGGCGGCCCTGGACGGCGCCGAGACCAAGGCCCGCGCCGCCGAGGCGTTCAAGCGCCGCGACCGTATCCATCGCCGGGTCGAGACGATCATTGAGGCCGAACGCGCCGACGCGGACGAGGCCGAGCAACTGTCGTCGGATGTCTGGGAGCGGCTGACCGACGCGGACGAGAGCGCCGTCCTGGATCGCCCCATCGATGAGGTGGTGGCGCAAATCTGCCAGGACCTCGGGCTCTCCCCGATGCTTGCCGCGCAAGCCTGGGCCGCCCCGGCCTTCACGGACGCGGACGATGAGGAGCCCGCGGCGTTCGGATCGGAGCCGATGGTTCCGCTCGGCGCGGCGCGGGCGAGCGCGCCGATCACAGGACTGAATTCAAGCTGACCCGGGAATGCGGGGGCTGCTGCACCATGGCGCTGCGTGCTTCGAGACGCCGGATTTCATCCGGCTCCTCAGCATGACGAAGGGGGCGGGTTGTAAACGTTCGTCATGTTGAGGAGCCCGAGGCTGAGCTTGTCGAAGCCTTGGGCGTCTCGAAGCACGCAAGGAAACGTCCCCTATGACGCTGAGAGGGACGCCCCCTAGTCCGCGTCCATCTTCAGCGCCGCGATGAAGGCTTCCTGCGGGATCTCCACGCTGCCGTACTGGCGCATGCGCTTCTTGCCGGCCTTCTGCTTGTCGAGCAGCTTGCGCTTGCGGCTGGCGTCGCCGCCGTAGCACTTGGCCGTCACGTCCTTGCGCAGGGCGCGCACGGTCTCGCGGGCGATGATCTTGCCGCCGATGGCCGCCTGGATCGGGATGACGAACATGTGGGGGCTGATCAGCTCCTTCATCTTCTCGACCATGCCGCGGCCTCGGGCCTCGGCCCGGCCCCGGTGCACCAGCATGGAGAGGGCGTCGACCGGCTCGGAATTGACCAGGATCGACATCTTCACCAGGTCGCCGGTGCGGTATTCCTCGATCGAATAGTCGAAGGAGGCATAGCCCTTCGAGATCGATTTCAGCCGGTCGTAGAAGTCGAACACCACCTCGTTCAGCGGCAGGTCGTAGACCACCATGGCCCGGCTGCCGACGTAGGAGAGCTCGCGCTGGGCGCCGCGCCGGTCCTGGCACAGCTTGATCACCGCCCCGAGGTATTCGTCGGGGGTGAAGATGGTCGCCTTGATCCACGGCTCGGCGATGGAGTCGATCTTCACCGGGTCGGGCATGTCGGCCGGGTTGTGCAGGTCGATCACGTCGCCGTTGGTCAGCGTGATCTTGTAGATCACGCTCGGCGCCGTCGCGATCAGGTCGAGGTTGAACTCGCGGCTCAGCCGCTCCTGCACGATCTCGAGGTGGAGCAGGCCCAGGAAGCCGCAGCGGAAGCCGAAGCCGAGGGCGGCGCTGGTCTCCATCTCGTAGGAGAAGCTGGAATCGTTCAGGCGCAGGCGGCCGACGGCGGCGCGCAGGTCCTCGAACTGGGCCGCGTCGACCGGGAACAGGCCGCAGAACACCACCGGCTGCACTTCGCGGAAGCCGGGCAGGGGGTGTTCGGTCGGCTTGCGCTCGTCGGTGACCGTGTCGCCGACGGCGGCGTGGGCCACTTCCTTGATCTGGGCGGTGATGAAGCCGATCTCGCCGGGCCCCAGCTCCTCCATGTCCACCCGGTGGGGGCGGAAGACGCCGATGCGGTCGACCAGGTGGGTCGAGCCGAACTGCATCATCTTGATGCGCTGGCCGGCGCGCAGCTTGCCGTCGATCACCCGCACCAGCACCACCACGCCGAGATAGGCGTCGTACCAGGCGTCGACCAGCAGGGCCTTCAGGGGCGCGTCCGGGTCGCCCTTGGGCGGGGGCAGGCGGGTGACGATGGCCTCCAGCACCTCGGGGATGCCGATGCCGGACTTGGCCGAACAGAGAATGGCGTCCGACGCGTCGAGGCCGATGACGTCCTCGATCTGAGCCTTGACCCGCTCCACGTCGGCGGCGGGCAGGTCGATCTTGTTGAGGACCGGCACGATCTCGTGGTTGTTCTCGATGGCCTGGTAGACATTGGCCAGGGTCTGGGCCTCGACGCCCTGGGAGGCGTCGACGACCAGCAGGCTGCCTTCGCAGGCGGCGAGGGAGCGCGAGACCTCATAGGCGAAGTCGACGTGGCCGGGGGTGTCGATCAGGTTGAGGACATAGTCCTCCCCGTCGGCGGCCCGGTACTCCAGCCGCACGGTCTGGGCCTTGATGGTGATGCCGCGCTCGCGCTCGATATCCATCGAGTCGAGCACCTGCTCCTTCATCTCGCGCTGGGTCAGCGCCCCGGTCTGCTGGATCAGCCGGTCGGACAGGGTCGACTTGCCGTGGTCGATGTGGGCCACGATGGAGAAGTTGCGGATGCGATTCAGGGGCGTGCTCATTGCGGCGGGCTTTAGCACATCCGAGCTGCCGTGCGACCGCCTCGTCCTTCGACAGGCTCAGGATGAGGCGGACTTCGGCGGCGGTGCAGTAGAAGGCCTCATCCTGAGCTTGTCGAAGGGCGAGGCTTTCGGGCCCGCCGCCGCCCGGTTCATCGCTCGTTAAGCATGCCGGGCCATCGTCTTGCGCGACAGCTTTGCGGGGGCAGGCGCATCCGGGAGCAGGGACCCATGATCGACAGAAGACACCTCATCCTGACCGGCGTCGCCGCCGGCATCGGCGCGCCCGCCATGGCCCAGGACTATCTGCAGCCGCCCTCGGGCACGGCCGAACCGATCGCGCCCCCCGCCACGGCCCAGCCGTCCTATCCCGCCAAGGCCGAGACCTATACCCGCGAGGAGCTGGTCAACAGCGTGTCCGACTTCTTCGGGGTGACGTCCGAGGCGGCCGCCGGGGTGATCCAGCGCACCTTCAACGACAATGGCCAGCCCACCGGCTACATCGCCGGCGAGGAAGGCTCCGCCGCCATCGCCATCGGCCTGCGCTACGGCAAGGGCCTGCTCTATATGAAGAACCGCGAGCCCCAGGCCGTCTACTGGCAGGGCCCGTCGGTGGGCTGGGACTTCGGCGGCAACGCCAGCCGGGTCTTCACCCTGTGCTACAATCTGCAGTACCCGGAGGCGGTGTACCGCCGCTATCCCGGCGTCGAGGGCTCGGCCTATCTGATCGGCGGCCTCGGCGTGAACTACCAGCGCGCCGAACAGATCACCCTGGCCCCGGTCCGCACCGGGCTTGGCCTGCGCCTCGGCGCCAACGTCGGCTACCTGTCCTACAGCCGCAAACGCAACTGGTTCCCGCTGTAGGCGGGCGCCCTTCACCCTCCCCCCGGAGGGGAGGGCGACTCGGCGCAGCCGAGCGGGGCGGGGGGACGTGTCGGCTTGGTCCTGCCCCCGCTTTGAGGCACACAGGTCCCGTGACCCTCCCGCCCCACTTCACCCTGCTGCAGGTGACGCCGCGCCTCGACGCCGGCGGGGTGGAGCGCACCACGCTCGATGTGGCCAAGGCGGTGATCGCGGCCGGGGGCAGGGCGGTCGTGGTCTCCGAGGGCGGGCGGCTGGAGGGCGAACTCCTGGCGATGGGCGCCGAGCTGGTGCGCCTGCCCGTCGCCTCCAAGAACCCCTTGACCCTCCTGGCGAACGCCCGCGCACTCAAGGCCATGATCGCCGAACGCCAGGTCAGCCTCGTCCACGCCCGCTCCCGCGCCCCGGCCTTCTCGGCCCTCGCCGCCGCCCGGGCGACCAATACGCCGTCCGTCGCCACCTATGCCGGGGTCTACAACTCCACCACCCCGTGGAAGCGCTGGTACAACGGGGTGATGGCCCGGGCCGACCTGGTCATCGCCAACTCCGACTTCACCCGCGCCCACGTCCTGGCCATGCACCGCACGGACCCGGCCAAGGTGATCGCCATCCCCCGCGGGGTGGACCTCGCGGCCTTCGACCCCGCCGCCGTATCGGCGGACCGGGTCGAGGCCCTGCGCCACGCCTGGGGCATCGGCGAGCGCGACACGCGCCCGGTGATCCTGCTGGCGGGGCGCCTGACCCGCTGGAAGGGCCAGGCCCTGGCCGTCCAGGCCGCCCGCCGCCTCAACGCCCGCGGCGTCTCGGACTTCATCCTGGTCCTGGCCGGGGACGACCAGGGCCGCGACGCCTATCGCATGGAGCTGGAGACGGCGATCGCCGGCGCGGCCTTAGGCGACTGCGTGCGCATCGTCGGCCACTGCGCCGACATGCCGGCCGCCTATCTCGCCGCCGACGTCGCCATCGCCCCCTCCCTGCGCCCCGAGGCCTTCGGGCGCACGGCGGTGGAGCCCCAGGCCATGGGCCGCCCGGTGATCGCCGCCGATCATGGCGCGGCGCGCGAGACCGTGCTGCCCGGCGAGACCGGCTGGCTGGTTCCCCCCGGCGACCCGCAGGCCTGGACCGACGCCATCGAGGCGGCGCTCGCCGCCGGCCCCCACGCCTGGACCCGGATGGGCCAGGAAGGGATCGCCCAGGTGCGCGGCCGCTACTCGGTGGACGCCATGACCCGCGCCACGCTGGAGGCCTATGCCGCCCTGCTGGCCAGCAGGGCCTCCGCCGCCCGGTAGACGGTGTCGACGTCCAGGTCGGCCATCTCGGCCCCGCCCCGCACCACCTGCACCCGCGGCCCCCATGGGGCGTAGCGCCGCTCGTCGGTGGGCCCGAACAGCGACAGGGTCCGCGCCCCCACCGCCGCCGCCGCGTGGCCCAGGCCGGAATCGGCGCCGATGTAGAGCTGCGCCTTCGCTACCGCCGCCGCCGCCGCCGGCATGTCCAGCCGGCCGACCGCATCGATCGTCCGGTCCGGGCCGAGGCGCTCCAGCACCGGCGCGGCGGCCGCCGCATCTCCCGGTCCCCCAAGGACCAGCGCCCTTGCCCCGGCCATGGAGCCCTGCACCAGCCGCTCGGCGACGTCCGCGAACCGCTCCGGCGCCCAGGCCTTGTCCGCCACGGCCGCCGCCGGGGCGATGGCCAGCAGCGGGCGCGGATCGTCGCCGATCAGGGCGGCGGCGTCGGCCTGCGCCCGGTCGTCCAGCCAGAACACCGGATCGGGGGGAGGGGACAGGCCCAGCACGCGGCCCAGCTCGATCACCTTGTGCTCGGGCTCGCGGCTCTCGCCCCGGAACAGCCGCCGCCGCTTGGCCATCAGGGTATAGGCCAGGCCCGAGCCGCGCAGGTCGACCACCAGGTCCCAGCGCGTCCCGGCCACCCCGCGCCACAGCTTCAGCCAGTGGCCGCGGTGCCCCGTCGGCGACTTGGCGACGACGATGATCCGCTCCAGCTTCGGCGCGGCGCGGAACACCGGCTGCCCCAGGGGCCCGCAGGCCACGGTGATCCTGGCGTCCGGCTCATGCTCGGCCAGATGGCGATACAGGCCGGTGGACAGGATGCAGTCGCCGATGCGGGTCGAGGTGACGAACAGGATCCGCGTCATCGGCGGCGTTTTCTCTCGGTAAACAGGGGGCCGGCCGTGGCGTGAGGACGCGGCTTCCTATATAAGGCATGCACGGCGGCGCGCGATTCCTATCGCGGGAGCGCCGCCCCTATGGATCAACTGCCGGAGACGACCCCTATTCGCCGCCCCATGCAAGCGCCGCCGACCAAGGATGGTCCGCGTATCAACGACGAAATCCGCTCTCCGCGGGTGCTTCTGATCGACCATAATGGCGAGAAGCAAGGCATCATGCCAACCTCCTCCGCCATCGAAGCCGCCGAAGAGGTGGGCCTCGACTTGGTCGAAGTCTCCCCGAACTCCGATCCTCCGGTCTGCAAGATCCTGGATTTCGGCAAGTTCAAGTTCCAGGAGCAGAAGAAGAAGAACGAAGCGCGCAAGCGGCAGAAGGTCGTCGAGATCAAGGAGATCAAACTCCGGCCGAACATCGACGTCCACGACTACGACGTCAAAGCCAAGGCGATGCACCGCTTCTTCGAGGAAGGCGACAAGGTCAAGGTGACCCTGCGCTTCCGCGGCCGCGAACTGGCCCACCCCGAGCTGGGCATGAAGCTGCTCCAACAGGTCAAGGTCGACTTCGAGGAAGTCGCCAAGGTCGAGTACGAGCCGCGCATGGAAGGCAAGCAGATGATCATGATCCTGGCCCCCAGATAGGGCCGGGGTCGGAGGGATCTGCGAGGCTCTGGGTTGCGTCCCCCAGCCTTTTCCAGTACCTCACCGCGTTCTTAACGGAACCGCCTGGCCGATTGGCATGCCATGGCGGTTCGTCATGCTTTGTAGAGGACGGGTCTTAGGGCCCGCAGCAAAATGCCTCAGAAGTTGAAGACCAAGTCGGGCGTGAAGAAGCGCTTCAAATTGACCGCCACAGGTAAGATCAAGGCCGGCGTCGCCGGCAAGCGTCACCGCCTGATCAGCCACAACGCCAAGTACATCCGTCAAAACCGGGGTACCAAGGTGATGTCTGACCCGGACACGAAGATCATCAAGAGCTTCATGCCCTACGGCTGATCGGCCATAACGCAAATCCAATCTGAGGTGATCTGATATGGCGCGTGTCAAACGGGGCGTTACGTCCCACGCCAAGCACAAGAAAGTTCTCGAGCAGGCCAAGGGCTTCTATGGCCGCCGCAAGAATACCATCCGCGCGGCCAAGGCCGCCGTGGACAAGGCCGGCCAGTACGCCTACCGCGACCGCAAGGTCAGGAAGCGCATGTTCCGGTCCCTGTGGATCCAGCGCATCAACGCTGCGGCCCGCCAGGAAGGCTTCACCTACTCGCAGTTTATGCACGGCCTGGATCTGTCCGGCGTCGACATCGACCGCAAGGTCCTGTCGGACATCGCCGGCGCTGATCCGGCCGGCTTCAAGGCCATCGCCGACAAGGTCCGCGCCGCCCTGGCTTAAGGTCACGGAAGCTGCATAGCTTCCCAGCCGAACAAGAGCCCTCCGGTGCGAGCCGGAGGGCTTTTTGCTGACCATTCCGTCCGCTAGACGAGTGACATGACCGATCTGTCGAACATGGAAGCCGAGTTGACCTCGGCCGTCTCCGCCGCCGCCGACCTCGCGGCGCTCGACGCCGTGCGCGTCACGGCCCTGGGCAAGCAGGGCTCCGTCTCGGCGCTCCTGAAGTCGCTGGGTGCGATGAGCCCCGACGAGCGCAAGGAACAGGGCCCGAAGATCAACGCCCTGCGCGACGCCGTCTCTTCCGCCATCGCCGAGCGCAAGGCGGCCCTGGAGACCGCGGCGCTGGACGCCCAGCTCGCCGCCGAACGCGTGGACCTCAGCCTGCCGGCCCCTCCGCGCCGCAAGGGCAGCGTGCACCCGACCCTGCAGGTGATGGACGAGATGATCGCCATCTTCGCGGAGATGGGCTTCGCCGTGGCCGAAGGCCCCGACATCGAGGACGACTTCCACAACTTCACCGCGTTGAACTTCCCGCCCAAGCACCCGGCGCGGGAGATGCACGACACCTTCTTCTTCAGCCCCGGCCCGGACGGCGAACGCAAGCTGCTGCGCACCCACACCTCGCCGGTGCAGGTGCGCACCATGCAGGCCGGCAAGCCGCCGTTCCGCATCGTCTCCCCGGGGCGCACCTACCGCTGCGACAGCGACCAGACCCACACGCCGATGTTCCACCAGATCGAAGGTCTGGTGATCGACCGGGCCGTGCACATGGGCCAGCTGAAGTGGACCCTCGACACCTTCATGGCCCGGTTCTTCGAGACTGAGGGCGTGACGACGCGCTTCCGCCCCCATCACTTCCCCTTCACCGAGCCCTCGGCCGAGGTCGACGTCCAGTGCGACCGCTCCGGCGGCGAGATCCGCATCGGCACGGGGACCGACTGGCTGGAGGTGGCCGGCTGCGGCATGGTCCACCCCAATGTGCTCAGGAACTGCGGCCTCGACCCGGAGGAGTGGCAGGGTTTCGCCTTTGGCCTCGGGGTCGATCGCTTCGGCATGCTGAAGTACGGCATGCCCGACCTGCGCGACATGTTCGCTGGCGACGTGCGCTGGCTCGCCCATTACGGCTTCTCGCCCTTCGCGGCGCCCAACCCCGCGAGTGGTCTGTCATGAAATTCACCCTCTCCTGGCTCAAGGATCACCTCGATACCGAGGCCTCCGCCACCGACATCGTCGCCGCCATGAC
>DAICXL010000099.1:0-8172 GCA_027312185.1 Caulobacterales bacterium
CCGGGTCTCGGACCCGGAGCGCTACGGAGTGGTGGAGTTCGACGACGCCGGCCGGGCCGTGTCGCTGGAGGAGAAGCCGCGCAACCCGAAGTCGGACTTCGCGGTCACCGGCCTCTATTTCTACGACGCCCAGGTCTGCGAGATCGCCCGCTCGATCGAGCCCTCGACCCGGGGCGAGATCGAGATCACCGACATCAACCGCCGCTACCTGGAGATGGGCCAGCTGTCGGTGCAGCGGATGGGCCGCGGCTACGCCTGGCTCGACACCGGCACCCACGAGAGCCTGTTGGAAGCGTCGGAGTTCATCCGGGCCATCGAACACCGCCAGGGGGTCAAGGTGGCCTGCCCCGAGGAGATCGCCCTGGCCAGGGGCTACATCTCCGCCGACCAGTGCGCGGCGCTGGGCCAGGCCATGGGCAAGACCGAATACGGCCGCTACCTCATCGAAATCGCCCGGGAGGCCCGATGACCCTCGTCACACCCCAGGCCGTCCCGGACGTGCTGCTGATCGAGCCGAAGAAGTTCGGCGACGAGCGCGGTTTCTTCTCCGAGACCTATAACGCCAAGGTCCTGGCCGAGGCGGGGTTCGCCGCCCTGTTCGTGCAGGACAACCACTCCCGCTCGCCGGCCAAGGGCACCGTGCGCGGGCTGCATTTCCAGGCCCCGCCCTTCGCCCAGGACAAGCTGCTGCGGGTCACCCGCGGGGCGATCCTCGACGTGGCGGTGGACATTCGCAAAGGCTCGCCGACCTACGGCCAGTCGGTGGCGGTCGAGCTTTCGGCGGAGAACTGGCGCCAGCTCCTGGTGCCCAAGGGCTTCGCCCACGGCTTCCAGACCCTGACCGAGGACTGCGAGGTCCTCTACAAGGTGACCGACTACTACGCCCCCGCCTCGGAAGCGGGCCTGCTCTGGAACGACCCGGCGCTCGGCATCGCCTGGCCGGGGATCGAGCCTGTCATCAACGCTCGCGACGCCGCCTGGCCGGCCCTGGCTGATTTCAAAACACCCTTCGCCTGAGCGCGCCGCAGCAAGCCGAGGCCAGACCCTTGAACGCACCTTCGACCCCTGCCCTTGAGCCCAACGCCGTCGTCGAGGTCGCCGCGCCCGGCGGCCGGGTCGTGCGCATCGGCCAGGGCGAGCGGTTGGCCGTTCTGGCCGGCCCCTGCGCCATGGAGAGCAGGGCCCACGCCCTGGAGACGGCGGCGGCCCTGAAGGAGATCGCCGAGCGGCTGGGGATCGGCCTCGTCTACAAGAGCTCGTTCGACAAGGCCAACCGCACCTCGGCCTCGGCGGGGCGCGGCATCGGGCTCTCCGCCGCCCTGGCCGTGTTCGCCGAAATCCGCGAGACCCTGGGCCTGCCGGTGGTGACCGACGTGCACGAGCCCGGCCAGTGCGCCGCGGCCGCCGAGGCCGTGGACGTGCTGCAGATACCCGCCTTCCTGTGCCGCCAGACCGATCTGCTGTTGGCGGCGGCCGAAACCGGCCGGGCGGTCAACGTCAAGAAGGGCCAGTTCCTCGCCCCCTGGGACATGAAGAACGTGATCGCCAAGGTGACGGGGGCCGGCAACCCCAACGTCATGGCCTGCGAGCGCGGGGTCTCGTTCGGCTACAACACCCTGGTCTCCGACATGCGCGCCCTGCCGGTCCTGGCCGAAATCGGCTGTCCGGTGGTGTTCGACGCCACCCATTCTGTGCAGCAGCCCGGCGGACAGGGGACCAGCTCGGGCGGCCAGCGCGAATTCGTGCCGGTCTTGGCCCGCGCCGCCGTGGCCGTGGGCGTGGCGGCAGTGTTCATCGAGACCCATCCCGATCCCGACAAGGCCCCCTCCGACGGCCCCAACATGGTGCCGATGGGCGAGTTCGAGGCCCTGATGGCGCGGCTGCTGGCCTTCGACGCCCTGGCCAAGGGCCGATCGGCCTGAACCGCCGGGGCCTTGCCCCATGCGATTGCGCGTTCGAGAGGCAGGCGCTAGGACCGCTGACATGCATGAGCGCGCTGGACAGCAGGCTAGGGCCGAAGATCTGATCGATCCGCAGGCCCTGGTCACGGCCTATTTCGATCTCAAGCCGGACCCTACGCAGCCAGGCCAGCGCGTCGCCTTCGGGACGTCGGGACACCGGGGCTCCAGCTTCGACGCCGGCTTCAACGAGGACCATGTCCTGGCCATCAGCCAGGCCATCGCCGAGCATCGCGCCGGCCAGGGCGTCACCGGCCCGCTGTTCCTGGGGCGCGACACCCACGGCCTGTCCGAGCCGGCCTGGCGCACGGCGCTGGAGGTCCTGGTCGCCAATGGGGTGGAGGTGCGCGTCGACGCCCGCGACGGCTACACCCCCACGCCGGCCATCTCGCACGCCATCCTCAGGCACAATCGCTCCGGCGGCGCGGCGTCGGATGGGATCGTGATCTCGCCCTCGCACAATCCGCCGCGCGACGGCGGCTTCAAGTACAATCCCCCGTCCGGCGGACCGGCGGGCTCGGACGCCACCGGCGCCATCGCCGCCCGCGCCAACCAGCTGCTCGAAACCGGCCTCAAGGGCGTGAAGCGGATCGGCTTCGAGGCGGCGCGCCGGGGGGCCGGGACCTATGATTTCCTGGGCGCCTACATCGACGCCCTGCCCGACGCCCTGAACCTCGACGCGGTGCGCGAGGCGGGGGTGAGGATCGGGGCCGATCCCCTTGGCGGCGCCAGCGTCGACTACTGGGGCGCCATCGCCGAGCGCCACCGGCTGGACCTGACGGTGATCGACAACACGGTCGACCCGCGCTGGGCCTTCATGCCGCTGGATACCGACGGCAAGATCCGCATGGACTGCTCGTCTGCGGCGGCGATGAGCAAGCTGGTCGGGATCATGGGCGAAGGCGCGCCCTACGACGTCGCCACCGGCAACGACGCGGACGCGGACCGCCATGGGATCGTGACGCCCGACGGCGGGCTGATGAACCCCAACCACTATCTGGCGGCGGCGATCGCCTATCTGTTCGCGAACCGGCCCGGCTGGGGCGCGGAGGTCGCCGTGGGCAAGACCCTGGTGTCCTCGTCCATGATCGACCGGGTGGTCGCCGCCATGGGCCGAAAGCTCATCGAGGTGCCGGTGGGGTTCAAATATTTCGTGCCCGGGCTCTTGGACGGGACGGTTGGGTTCGGCGGGGAGGAATCGGCGGGCGCCTCGTTCCTGCAGAAGGACGGGGCGGTGTGGACGACGGACAAGGACGGCCTGCTGCTGGCCCTGCTGGCGGCCGAGATCCGCGCCGTCACCGGGCGCAGCCCCAGCGAGCTCTATGACGAACTGGCCGAACGCCATGGCCGGCCCGCCTACGCCCGGGTCGATGCGCCGGCGTCGCGAGAACAGAAGGCCCGCCTCGCCGCCCTGAGCCCGCAGGACGTGAAGGCCGGCGAACTGGCCGGCGAGCCGATCGTCGAGGTGCTGACCCGGGCCCCGGGCAATGGCGAGGCCATCGGCGGTCTGAAGGTCGTGACCCGCAACGCCTGGTTCGCGGCACGACCGTCGGGCACCGAGGACGTCTACAAGATCTACGCCGAATCCTTCCTTGGAGAGACGCACCTGCGGCAGGTGCAGGCCGAGGCGCGGGACGTCGTCGCCGGCGCCCTCGGGCTCTGAGCGCCGGCCTAGGGCAGTTCCTGGCCGCGGTCGGGGTCGCACGCCACCGCGTATTGAAACGCTATCACCGCCCCCTTCACCCTGGGCAGCAGGACCAGGGTCGCCGCCAGCAGGGTGGGCAGGGTGATCGCCAGCACCAGCCCGGCCGGCCATTCCCAGATGAAGGGGAAGGCCAGCATCGGCGCGATCACCAGGTGGCCGACCAGCAGGATGGTGAAATAGGGCGGGGCGTCGTCGGCCGGATAGCGGCCGTTGTCGTGGTTGCAGCACCCGCAGACCGGATCGACCTTGAGATAGCGGCCGAACAGCTTGCCGTCGCCGCAAGCCGGGCAGCGGCCGACCCAGCCGCGCCGGAAGGACCGCATCATGAAGCGCATCTGCATGGGGACCTAACTGGGGTGGGCGGCGGCGCGCGGCAACCGCGTCAGATCCCTGCGTACCATTCATATCCCTGGTCGGGCCAGAACCCGCCCTTGCCCCGGCCGATGCCGGCCAGGGACTCCACGGCCTCGATGCGCATGACGAACTTGGCCATCTTGTAGCCGAGCTGGCGCTCGACCCGCAGGCGCAGGGGGGCGCCGTTGGCCATGGGCAGGGGCTGGCCGTTCAGGTCGTAGGCCAGGATGGTCTGAGGGTGGAAGGCGTCGATCAGGTCGATGCTCTCGTAATAGGGAACGCCCCGCCCCGGCGGCCCGAACCACTCGTCGGCGCAGTGGAAGACGATATAGCGCGCCTGGGGTTTCAGCCCCGCCCGCTGCAGCAGGGGCCCGAGGCGGGCGCCGCTCCACTTGCCGATGCAGCTCCACCCCTCGACGCAGTCGTGGCGGGTGATCTGGGTGCGCCCGGGCGCGGACCGCAGCTCGGTCAGGGACAGGCTGAGCGGCCGCTCCACAAGCCCTCCGACCTGCAGGCGCCAGTCGGCGAAATTGTTGGCCAAAAGGGCGATGTAGTCGGGGTTCGACGGCTCGGTCTCGCCGTTGGGGCGGAACACCGGCGCGATCTCGGCCTCGCTGAACTCGGGGGCCAGGGCCTCCCGCGGCGTCACCAGCCGCTGCACCCGCCGGTTCAGCTGCTCGGCCGCGCCGATGACGGCCAGGGCCTTGGGGGAATGGGCGATCTGATCGCAGCCGGCGACCGCCGCCGCGCCGACGGCGGCGAGGGCCCGGGTCAGCCAGAAGCGGCGGCCTTGGTCCGGGCTCATGGCTTGGGGTCCTTCCAGCGGTCGTCCTTGGGGTCGATGACGTAACGGCCGGTGATCATCGAGCGCAGTTCGTTCACCGGCCCGGCGGCCAGCACCATGGCGATGTGGAGCAGGAAGAACAGCACCAGGCCGAAGGCGGCCAGGAAGTGGAGGGTTCGCGCCGTCTGGCGCCCGCCGAACAGCTCCAGCAGCCAGGGGAAGGCGGCGTTCAGGCCGGGCGACATGGTCATGCCGGTCAGCACCATCAGCGGGAGGAGGACGAAGAGGACCAGGAGGTAGGCGAGTTTCTGCAGCACATTGTAGCGCCGCGCCGCCTCGCCCTTGGGGAAGCGAAGCCGAAGGTGCTCGCCGATCGCGGCGCCGATCCCCTTCAGCTCGGGGCCGGTGGGGACGAGGTCGCGGCGGATGCGCCCAAGGGCTCCATAGGCCAGATAGACCGCTCCGGTCGCAACCAGGCCCCAGGCGAAGAAGAAGTGCCAGCGCCGCGCCGTCGCCAGGTCGCGCCCGGGCGGGAAGGTGATCCAGGCCGGAAAGGCCCGGTTGACCAGGTCCTCGCCGCCCTTCGAGGCGCCGAGGACGCCGGTGGTGTCGAAGGTCTTGCCGAACAGGGTCGTGGTCCCGCGCAGGCCGGACGGAGTTTGCGCCGCGCCCATGATCAGGATCGGTCGCTCGAAGTCGGAACCCTGGCCGAGGTAGAGGGCCGGGTGGGCGTTGAACACCTGCAGGCCGCTGGTCAGCAGCACCAGAAGGCACAGAACGCCCGCCCAGTGCGTCAATCGCACCAGGGCCGGATGGCGATGGACGGCGATCCGGCCATCCTCTAGCCGGCGATCAGGCTTGGGCATGCGACCAGCATAACCCCCGGCTCGCCCATGAGGCGACTGTGATACGGGCGCCACAGGCGGCGCGGCTCTTGCGACCGAGGCCGTCTTCCATCTTGCGGGCGCGGGGCGCTTGGCCAAGGATGGGCTGGTGAAAGGTGCTTCGGCGGTTCAGCCGAAAGCAACCCAATCGCCGGGGGTCTAGAGGGGATCGTCGGTACCGCGCGGTCAACGCAGCGGACAGGCGAAAATAAAAATGGGGGCTGTGCGGGGGTCGATCCGAAAGGGTCGGCCCCCGTAGTTTTTCCACACCCCGTCATTCCCGACCTCGCCCGAGAAGCCCGGGGCGAAAGCCTGGACGCGAGAGCGCTTACGGCAGAGCCGATCCTGAAATCGCAACGCTCTGGCCGCTCGGGCCGAGCCCGGTCATGACGGGCCTAGCGCCCGCCGGATCCTTCGTAGGCGGCCGGCGCGGTGTGTTCGTCTTCGGGGTGCACGTGACCGTCGAGCACGAAGCGGCGGTCGCAGTAGCCGCATTCGACGAAGTGGGCCTCGCCCATCTCCAGATAGACGCGCGGATGGCCCAGGGCCCCGCCCGAGCCGTCGCACCAGATGCGGTGTTCGTGCACGACGACCGTGTCGACGGGCGTTTGCGAGGCGGAAGGGGCGGCTGAACGCATCTTGGGGCTCTCATCCTTGGCAAGGCCTCAGGCGGGGCATACCTAAGGCGCGAGAGGGCGGGGCGTCAAACCCGATCCGCCTCATCGCCTTCTTCGCCCATCCCCGTCACTGCAGGCCGCCGCTTCCATGCGCCTTCCCGACTACGCCATCGAAGCCGAGGGCCTCGCCAAGGTCTATCCCGGAACCAAGACCGCGCCCCCCAAGGAGGCCTTGAGGGGGATCGACCTGAAGGTGCCGCGCGGCTCGATCTTCGGCCTCCTGGGCCCCAATGGCGCCGGCAAGTCGACCTTCATCAACATCCTCGCCGGCCTGACCATCAAGACCGGCGGGACGGCCAAGGTGTGGGGCGTCGACATCGACGAGCACCCGCGCATGGCCCGGGCCAGCCTGGGGGTGGTGCCGCAGGAACTGGCGGCCGACGTCTTCTTCACGCCGCGGGAGTCCCTCGACGTCCAGGCCGGGCTCTATGGCGTGCCCAAGGCCCTGCGCCAGACCGACCCGCTGCTGGCGGCCCTGGGCCTGACCGACAAGGCCAACGCCTATGTGCGAGCGCTGTCGGGCGGGATGAAGCGGCGGCTGATGGTCGCCAAAGCGATGGTGCACCAGCCGCCGGTGCTGATCCTCGACGAGCCCACCGCCGGGGTGGATGTGGAGCTGCGCCGCCAGCTGTGGGAATTCGTCCAGGGCCTGAATCGCCAGGGCGTGACCATCATGCTGACCACCCACTATCTGGAGGAGGCCGAGGCGCTGTGCGACACCATCGCCATCGTCAACCGCGGCCAGGTGGTGGCGTGCGAGCCGACCGCCACCCTGCTGCGGCGGATGGACAGCCGGGCGGTGGTGATCACCCCGGTCCAGCCCCTGGCCTCTGCCCCCGGCCTCGGGCCGCTGGAGGGCAGGCTGCGCCCGGACGGGCGCCTGGCCATCACCTACAAGCCCGACCAGGCCAGTTTCGAGGACGTGCTGGCCGCGGTGCGCCAGGCCGGGGTGGCGATCAAGGACCTGGCCACCGAGGATCCGGACCTGGAGGACGTGTTCATGGCCCTGACCTACGGCGATCCCAACGCCGCCGATCCCACGAAGGATTGAGCCCGGGGCCGGCTTCCGCTAGGAAGCGGCCTGCCCTGCTTAAGGCACCCGTAGCTCAGCTGGATAGAGCGTTGCCCTCCGAAGGCAAAGGTCACACGTTCGAATCGTGTCGGGTGCGCCAGTGCCTTTCCCCTTGAAAATCAGAGCGATAAGGGGTTTGGCTAGGGGCGTCACTGCCAGCGCTCACCCGGCCAGTGGGGCATTAGCGGGGCAGTTGCTGCGTTGAAATCGTCAGAATCTAGGGGGCACCCCCCCTCCGAAATCGCGAGTAAGTGCGCCGGTCTAAATTTTTCGCCCGGCCCGGGCCTCAGATAGTGTCACCGAGAGGCAGCTCCGGGCCTCTGGGCGGCGATGGCCGCCATCGCCTCGCGGGCTGTCAGAGATCCATTATCCGCCAGCCGCGCCAGAACTTGGCGGACGCGCCTCCTCAAGTCTGAGTTTTCGATTACTTGATCCGAGGGCTGAAGCCGAAGAATGACCGTAGCGGCGCGGTTCACTAGGTCAGCGTAGCCCCAAAAATCCTCGTTGTTCTCATGCAAGGGCAGCCAGCGCTCCACCCACGGAAGGGCGTGTGTCTCGATTTCCGCGATGGAAAGTCGGTCGCAAAACCGCAGCAGGGCATCGGCCGCGCCGGCGAGATGCGGCGTGCGTACTGCCCAGCCGTCAACCCACTGCATCAACGAAGCCACATACGGCCAGTTAGGCGGTATGGGTGTTGAATACGGCCCTACAAATCCGGCCGCCGCGGTGGGCGAGGAT
>DAICXL010000099.1:8182-8488 GCA_027312185.1 Caulobacterales bacterium
GTGCCAGCGTCGCGAAGCCCTCAGAGGGCCATCCGCTGGACCGAGCACCCACTCCGCAGCGGGCTTCCAGACTGACCAGAACGCCGGGCTCGGTGGTTGGCCGGACTCAACCAATGCCTCAGCCATTCCCTCTAGGAAGTCGCCCACTAACTCAAACTCATGGTCGCGCTCCTCCAAGGCGGTGAAAACCCGCCAGGGCTCAGCGCTCGGGTTCGCGTCCGACACCAGAAAGGCAAGCCGGCCCGTGAGTTTGCCGACGACATCCATCAACTTGAATGGGTACTGCTGATCGTGGCGCTCGCGTCC
>DAICXL010000009.1:0-423 GCA_027312185.1 Caulobacterales bacterium
CGGGTTCAGGACCACCGAATGGATGTCCGATCGCAGCATCGGCGTCTGCTTGTCGGGCGCCCCGACCACGACCTTCATGTCCATGATCGGCCGGTTCTGGTCGTAGACATCGAGGTCGGCGCTCGGGATGTTGACCTCGACGCGGGTGGCCGGCCAGGCGCGCGGCATCCAGCGCCAGCGCTCCATATTGGCGGCGATCTGGGCCATGCGCGCCTCGACCGGGGCGTTGAACGCCCTCAGAGCGGCAGGGCCGACCACGCTGTCGGGGTCGAGGCCGTAGCGGGCCTGGGCCGCGGCGACGATCTGGGCCAGTTGCGGGTCGTACAGCGGGCTGGTGGTCTCGATCGCGCCAGGAGGGTTTTCGGCCGCCAGTCGCAGGCGCAGCTGCACCACGCGCGGATCGCTGACGCCCGGCTTCAGCGA
>DAICXL010000009.1:433-36799 GCA_027312185.1 Caulobacterales bacterium
CTGGCCGAGCGCGGTGCGCAGAGCCCGGTAGCGCTCGAACGGCGGCGGCAGGGCCGCGACCCACTGGGCCAGCTTGTCCTGGCTGAGCGCGAAGGCGAAGTCGGCCTGGGCGTCATAGGCCTCGGGCTTGATCGACCAGTCGTCCGGGGTGTCGACCCCGGACAGCCGCAGGCCGTGCTGGGCCTTGGCGTAGGCGACCATGGCCCGCTGCAGCAGGATCACGCCCTTCTGGCGATCGTTGACGTTGGCCGAGGCGAGCAGGTTGCGCAGCTCTGGCTGGTTGAACTCGGCCGGGCCGAAACCGTGGCTCTCGGCCTCCGAAAGCGCCTTCAGCATCAGCTGCACCTGGTCCTCGCGCAGGACCGGCGAGGCCACCGGCCCGGCCGATGAAGCTTGCGGTGCAGGGACGGGCGGCGGCGCGGGTTGGGACCGGACAAGGCCGCCGGTCGCCACGGCGAGGCCGAAGCCCAGCGCCAGCAGCGAAGCCGCGTTCCTCAGGGAAGACTTAAGATCGCTACTCATGTCCGTACCTCTGCGCCCGATGACGCACCCACAATTGATATGGGCTCGAACGTGAACGGCCGCCGTACGGCTGCGTGCGAAATCGAAAAAATCGCCGGGATGCACAGCGCCTGTGTCGGCGGAAGCACAGCGGCTTTTCCGCTCGGAACTCTGCACGGCTTCGTCCATTGGAAAAGAAGCGTGGGCGCAGGCAGGGAGGGCGGTGCGTATGGCGAAATCCAGTCTCTCGGCCTATCAGGCCAAGCGCGATTTCAAACAGACGGCCGAGCCGAGCGGCGAGGCCGAGGTCCCCGCTTCCAAGCGGCTGCGCTTCATCATCCAGAAGCACGCGGCCACCCGCCTGCACTATGACTTCCGCCTCGAGCATGAGGGGGTGATGCTGTCGTGGGCGGTGACCAAGGGCCCGTCCCTGGACCCCGCCGACAAGCGCCTGGCGGTGGAGGTCGAGCCCCACCCTCTCGACTACGGCGACTTCGAGGGCACGATCCCGAAGGGCCAGTACGGCGGCGGCACGGTGATGCTGTGGGACCGCGGCTACTGGGAGCCTCAGGGCATGACCGTCGAGGAGGGGCTGAAGTCGGGCGACCTGAAGTTCACCCTCGACGGCGAGCGGTTGCAGGGATCGTGGGTCCTGGTGCGGATGAAGACCGACCGCAACGGGGGCAAGCGCACCAACTGGCTGCTGATCAAGCACAAGGACGACGAGGCCCATCCCGGCGACGCCGACGCCCTGTTGAAAGACAACGACCTGTCCGTCGCCTCGGGCCGCAGCATGGATGAGATCGCGGCCGGCAAGGGCCCCGGGCCAAAGCCGTTCATCAAGGCGGCGAAGAAGGGCCGAGCCGCGCCCGCGGCGGTGTGGAACTCAGACCGCGGCGACCCCGAGGCGTCCGCCGAGGCGGTGGCGGTCAAGGCCAAGCCCGCCAAGCTGGCCAAGGGCGCGAACGTCAAGACCATGCCGGACTTCGTGCCGCCCCAGCTGTGCCGATCGGTCGACCGGCCGCCGTCCAGCGACGCCTGGGCGCACGAGATCAAGTTCGACGGCTATCGGATGCAGCTGCGCGTCGAGGGGGGAAAGGCGACCCTGAAGACGCGAAAGGGGCTCGATTGGTCCCACAAATTCAAGGAGATCGTGGCGGAAGCTGCGACCCTGCCCGACTGCATCATCGACGGCGAGGCGGTGGCCCTCGACGCCGAGGGCGCCCCGGACTTCCCCGCCCTGCAGGCCGCCCTCTCGGACGGTAAGACCGGGGGCCTGGTGTTCTATGTCTTCGACCTGCTGTTCGCCGGCCACGAGGACCTGCGCGCCCTCCCCCTGCGCGACCGCAAGGCGCGGCTGGAGGCCCTGATGGACGGCGAGGGCGCCGACGCCGGCCGCCTGCGCTACGTCGAGCATTTCGAGACCGGCGGGGACGCGGTGCTCAGCTCGGCCTGCCGCATGCACCTAGAGGGGATCATCTCCAAGCGGCTGGACGCCCCTTACGTCTCGGGCCGCAGCGACAGCTGGACCAAGGCCAAGTGCCGGGGCGGCCAGGAGGTGGTGGTGGCCGGCTGGACCAGCGAGGGCGCCAACCAGTTGCGCTCGCTGATCGCCGGGGTGCATCGCGACGGCCGACTGATGCATGTCGGGCGCATCGGCACCGGCTATTCCCGCGCCAAGGTCGACCAGATCCTCCCCCGGCTGCAGGCGGTGGAGACCGACAAATCCCCCTTCGAAGGCCCGGGCGCGCCCAAGACGGCGGCCGGGGTCCACTGGGTCAAACCCGTCTTGGTCGCCGAGATCGAGAGCGGCGGCTGGACCGGAACCGGCAACCTGCGCCAGGCCAGCTTCAAGGCCCTGCGCGACGACAAGCCGGCCGAGGAGGTGGTGCAGGAGACCGTCGCCCCCGTCGAGGCGGTGGACAAGGCCCCCGCCAAGCCCGCGTCCAAGACCAAGGCCGCCGGCAACGTCATCGCCGGCGTCACCCTCTCCAGCCCGGACAAGGTCCTGTGGCCTGCCGCGGACGGCGAGCCCGCCTTCACCAAGCGCGACCTCGCCCTGTATTATGAGGCCATGGCCGAGCCGATCATGGCCCACATCAAAGGCCGCCCCTGCTCGATCATCCGCCTGCCGGACGGGATCGGCGGGCCGAGCTTCTTCCAGCGCCACCTCGGCCAGGGCACGTCGAACCTCGTCACCGCCGTCGAGGTGTTCGGCGACAAGAAGCCCTATCTGCAGATCGACCGCCCAGAAGCCCTGATCGCCATGGCCCAGACCAGCGCCATGGAGCTGCATCCCTGGAACTGCCTGCCCTTCGAGCCGGAGATCCCCGGCCGGCTGGTGTTCGACCTCGACCCGGCCGAGGGCGTGGCCTTCGAGGCGGTGATCACCGCCGCCCTGGACGTGAAGGAACGGCTGGAAGCGCTTGGCCTGGAAGCCTTTTGCAAGACCACCGGCGGCAAGGGCTTGCACGTGGTGACCAAGCTGGCCAGGGACAAGGCGCCGCTGACCTGGCCCGAGGCCAAGGGCTTCGCCCGCGACCTGTGCACCGCCATGGCCGCGGAGCGGCCGGACCTCTACCTGGTCAACATGGCCAAGGCCAAGCGCACCGGGCGGATATTCCTCGACTACCTGCGCAACGACCGCATGAGCACCGCCGTCGCCCCCTTCTCGCCCCGCGCCCGCGGCGGGGCCCCGGTGTCGTGGCCGGTGACCTGGAAGGAGGTCAAGCCGGGCCTGAACCCCAAGGCCTACACCCTGCGCACGGCCCCCGGCCTGCTCAAGAAGACCAAGGCCTGGGCCGACTACGAGGCGTCCGAACGCTCGCTGAGGGCCGCCATCGCCAAGATGGGCAAGAAGGCGGCTTGAGGTCGCGGGCCCGAAAACCTCGTCCTTCGACAGGCTCAGGATGAGGCTTTTCTACTGAACCGTCCAAAGTCCGCCTCATCCTGAGCTTGTCGAAGGACGAGGCGGCGCACAGCTGTGCTAGCTTGATCCCATGAGCCTGAACGCCAACACCGTCGCCGGCCTGCGCCGCCTTTTGGAAGATCCGCAAGGGAGGACCGACGCCCAGGTGATGGAGCTGGCCCTGCGCATCGCCGCCGTTTGGCGCTCCCGCGTGCTGGCCGCCCACCTCGGAACCGTCGACGGGCTGGTCATCCAGGATGGGCCGTTCAAGGGCATGACCTATGTCGCCGCCGCCACCGAGGGCGCGCTGCTGCCCCGCCTGATCGGCTCCTACGAATCCGAGCTGCACCCCCACATCCTCGCCCTGATCGAGGAAGGCATCGAGACCGTGATCGATGTCGGGTGCGCCGAGGGCTACTACGCGGTGGGCCTGGCCCGCCTGATCCCCGGGGCCACGATCCACGCCTATGACACGGACCCGGCCGCGCGCACCGCCTGCCGCACCCTCGCCGAAGCCAATGGCGTCTCGGACCGGGTGACCATCGGCGAGACCTTCAAGGGCGAGGACTTCGCCGGCTTCACCCCCGGCAAGACCCTGGTGTTCATGGACATCGAAGGCGGCGAGCACGGGCTGCTGGACCCTGAGGCCTATCCGGCCCTGAAGGGGCTGCACATCCTGGTCGAGACCCACCCGAATGCGCGCCTCGACCTGACCGCCATCATCACCGAGCGCTTCGCGGCCAGCCACGACATCATCCGCGTCGAGATGGGCCCCAAGACCACGCCCCTGCCGGCATGGATGACCAAGCTCAGCCATATCGACCAGCTGATCGGCGCGTGGGAATGGCGCATGCGCCCCACCCCCTGGCTGGTGATGCGCCCGAAAGCCTAGAACCGCCGCCCGGCGCTGGGCGTCAGGCGAATGGCGATGCGGTCCGGCGCGCCCGTGCCGCCCCTGCAGCGCGAGGGCTGGAAGGTCAGGTCGTGGCACAGCCGCACCTCGGTCAGCCGCCCGCGCCGGTCGACGGCCACGAAGATCCCGTCGGCCGACAGCCGGCCGCGGTTGGCGCGGACGAAGGCGCGGCGGACGGCGCCGGCGGTCAAGGCGTTGCGGTCGATAGTCTCGATCCTGGGCATGGCGACCTGGTCATAGAGCGCGGCGGCCTGGTCGAAATAGGCTTTGGGGCTGCTCCAGCCGCACGACCCGTGGGCCTGCCACTCGTGCTGCAGCAGCTGGGGCGACGGCGTGCGGCAGAACATCTGGCGCACCGTAGCGGCGTCGATCGGCCCGACCGGCCGGCAGTAGCGCGGATAGGGCGGCGCCGCCCCGTTGGGCCACAGGCCATGCAGAACGAAGCCCCGGGGCTCGCCGCCGCATTGCAGCGCCTGGCTGGTCGAGCCCCGGCCGTTGGTGCGGCACCACTCCGGCGACCAGCTCAGGGCCAGCAGATAGTAGGCGGTCGTCACGCCGCGCTGCACCTCGTGGGCCGGAACCGGCTCGACCGGCGCCGGCGAGAGGTTGGACGGGACCCGGCAGGCGGGCGCGGCCAGCGCCGCCGCCGGCGTCAGGGCGAGCACAGCGGCGAGGGCGATTGATGCGCGGGACAAGCTGGCTCCAGTGCGGCGGCCTCGTCCTTCGACAGGCTCAGGATGAGGCCGACTTATACGACGGCGCAGTAGAAAGCCTCATCCTGAGCTTGTCGAAGGACGAGGCTTTCGGACCCTCAGGACGCCTTGCGGCGCGCGGTCTTCTTGGCCGGGGCCTTTCGCGCGGCCGGCGCCGCGCGGCCGTCCGGCTTGCGGGCCGGGGGGGCGGCGCCACGCTGCAGACTGCGGCGCAGGGCCTCCATCAGGTCGGAGGCCGGGGTGTCCTTGGGCGCGTCGGGCGTCTTGACCGCCTCGCCCTTGTCCTTGGACGCGATCAGCGCCTTCAGGGCCTCCTCGTAGTGGTCGACGAACTCCTTCGGCTCGAAGGCGCCCTCAAGCTGGTCGATGATCTTGGCGGCGATCTCGACCATGCCCTTGTCGGGGGTGGCGTCCGGCACGTCCTTGAAGAAATCCACCGGCTGGCGCACCTCGGCGTTGGAGCGCAGCGAATAGGCCACGATGCCGTTGTCGCGGGGCTCCAGGGCGAGCAGCCGCTCGCGCGTGTGCAGCACCACCCGGCCGAGCGCGATCTTGCCCGAACTGGCCATGGCCTCGCGGATGACCGCATAGGCCTCCGCCGCCATCTTGCCGTCCGGGACCAGGAAATAGGGGTCGTTCCAGTACAGCCGGTCAATGTCGGCGGCGTCGACGAACCGCTCGATGTCGAGGCTGCGGGTGGTCTCCAGCCGCACCGACTTGATCTCGTCGTCGGTGATGGTGATGTAGCGGCCCTTCTCGACCTCGAAGCCCTTGACCAGGCTGGAGCGCTCCACCGGCCCGGTGTCCGGATCGGTGGTGATCATCTTGATCCGGTTGCCGGTCTTGGGGTTGAGCAGGTTGAAGTGCACGTCCCCTGCCGCGTTGGTCGCGCTGTAGAGCGCCACCGGGCAGGTGACGAGCGAGAGCTTGAGATGGCCTTGCCAGGTCGGCCGTGCGGCCATGAGATGCGCTCCGAGCAGCGTGACTGTCGCAGGCTGAACGCTGGCATGGGTGATTCGTTCAGGGCAAGGGTCGCGCTCGCGGCTGGCCACCCCCCGCCCCGCTCGGCTACGCCGAGTCGCCCTCCCCTCCAGGGGGAGGGTAAGAGGCTCTGTCCTTCCCCCTCCCCCCCGAGGGGAGGGCGACTCGCGCGAGCGAGCGGAGTGGGGGACGTGTCCGGAAGAAGCGCTACACATGGAAGATCCGCCAGACGACCCCTCCCCCGCCCAGCCCGCCCAGGTTGTGGACGCCCGCGGCCACCGCTGCCCGGTCCCGACCCTGCGCCTGCGCCGGGCCCTGGAGCGCGCCGGCTCGGGGGACCGGGTGCTGCTGCTGGCTGACGATCCGATGGCGCGGATCGACGTGCCCTACTTCCTTTCGGAGGCCGGACATGTCCTGGTGAATTCCGGCGGGCAGGACGGCGCCCTGAGCTTCCTGGTCGAAAAACAGTGAACACGTTCACTGGACCAATGGCCGCGGCGTTCGCCCCTCTCGCCGGAACGCGCGGCCTGATATCGTTCCGCTGAGTCGCAACCCCTGGGAGAGCACGCGTGGCGCTGGACGCTAGAGTCCTGATCATAGCGCCCGACGACCGGCTGGCGGGGCCCCTCGCCGAAGGTTTGGACCGGCACGGCTGGCGCTCGGTCACCGCCCGGGGCCGCGAGGCCGCCGAGGCCGCCCTGCACGACCTGAAGATCGAGGTGGTGATCGTCGAGACCGGCGACGGGATCGAGGCCTCGGGCCTGGTCCGCGCCCTGAAGGCCGTGCGCGCGCCCCGCAACCTGCCGGTGGTGGCGCTCGGCCGCCCCGACGCCCTGCTGGAGGAGATGGGTTTCGACCTGGCCCTCAGCCCGCCGCTGCATCCGGCCCAGGCCGTCCTGCGCCTGGAGGCCCTGGCCCGCGGGGCGGTGGCGGAGGAGGAGTTCCTGCTGCGCCAGGAGACCCTGGCCGAGCGGGGCCGCGCCCTGGCGCCGCCCGCGCCGCGGACCGGCCCGCTGAAGGTGCTGACCGTCGGCGAGCCCGCGCCCAAGTTCGTGGCCCTGTCGCACGCCCTGACGGCGCTCGGGGCGGAGGCGACCGCTGCCCTTACCGCCTATACCGCCTTCGACTATCTGCACGAGGAGGCGTTCGACGCGGTGGTGCTGTGGGCCGGCCAGGCCCACGCCGAGGCCCTGTCCATCGCCGGGGGCATGCGCCGCAACACCCGCCTCTACCACATCCCCACCGTGCTCTATCTGCGCGAGGGGGCGGAGGTGCGGCTGGAGGACGCCTTCAACCGCGGCCTCGCCGACGTGGCCACCGCCGAGACCCCCGCCGACGAGACCGCCCGGCGGGTGATCTCGCTGGCCAAGGCCTACCGGCGCGAGACCACCATCCGCCAGGCCCTGGAGCTGGCCCGGGCGTCGGGCCTGATGGATGCCGCGACGGGCCTGTTCACCCGCGAGCTGTTCGCCTCGCACCTCGCCCGCCTCGCCAACGCGGCGCGGGCGCGGGGCCGCCCCCTGTCGGTCGCGGTCCTGCGCATCGCCGAGCGGCCGGAAACGGCGGTCGCCCGCCACCAGGGCTGGCTGGACCGGGCCATTCCCCAGATCGGCTCGATGATCGGGCGCCTGGTGCGGGCCGAGGACACCGCCGCCCGCCTCGCCCCCGAGGTCTTCGCCCTCGCCCTGCCCGCGGCCGGCGCCGGCGTCGGCCGCATCGCCGCCGAGCGCATCGCCGCCGTCATCGCCTGCACCGCCTTCGAGGCCGGCGGCGACAAGCCGCCCTTCACCGTCGACTTCGATCTCGGCGTGGCGGAACTGGAGCCCGGCGAAACCGCCGCCCGCACCCTCGAACGCGCCGCCGCCCGGGCGATGGCGAAGCGGGCGGGCTAGGTTCAATCCGCTCATCCCCGCGGAAGCGGGGACCCAGGTTTTTGGCCGTCGCACTTCCCGCAAAGAACTGGATCCCCGCTTCCGCGGGGACGAGCGGCATATTAGGCGCGCGCGTCGAAGCGTTTGATCTGGCCGCCGTCGAGGCGGAAGACCGCGTCCTGGGGGACGTCGAGCTTGAGGGCTTCCATGGGGTCCATGCCGGCGTAGAGCCCGCGCAGCACCCGGCCGCTGAGGCCATGGGAGACGATGATGCGGCACCCCGACCCCTGCGCCATCTCGGCGAGCCAGCTGCCCAGGCGCTCCTGGATCTCGGCGTGGGTCTCCCCGTCCGGCGAGCGGAAATACCAGTCATAGCGGGTGGCCCGCTCGCAGGCGCCGGGGGTGACGGATTCGATCTCCTCGTCGGTCAGGCCGTCCCAGGAGCCGAGGGTGATCTCGCGCAGCCGAGGCTCGATCAGCAGGGGCCCGGTGATGCCGGCGGTCTCGCGGATGATCTCGGCCGTGCGGCGGGCGCGGCCCTGGGGGCTGCACCACATGACCCGATCAGACTCGTGGCCGGTCAGGTCGGCGAGCAGCCGCCCGACCCGGGCCGCCTGAGCTTCTCCCAGCGCCGTCAGGGGCGAGTCGTTGGCCCCCTGGATGCGCCCCTCGGCGTTGAAGGTCGTCTGTCCGTGCCGGACCAGCCACAAGGTCATCTCAAGCCGCCTGCTGTTGCGCGACCTTGGCCAGGGCGCCGAGGATCCGCTCGGCCGCCTCCAGCCGCTGGTCCGAGGTGTCCCACTCGCCCTTGACCACCAGCTTGTTGTCGGGCCGCAGGCGCCAGTCCTGGGGCCGGCGCTGGACCTGGGCGATCAGGCCCATGGGATTGGGGAAGCTGTCGTCGCGGAAGGTCACCACCGCGCCCTTGGGACCGACGTCGATCTTGGAGACATTGGCGGTGCGGCACAGGCCCTTGATGCCCACCACCTTGAGCAGGTGGCCGGCCTCGGGCGGCAGGGGGCCGAAGCGGTCGATCAGTTCGGCGGCCAGGGCCTCGCGGTCCTCCACCTTCTCGGCCTCGGACAGGCGCCGGTACATGGCCAGGCGGACGTTGAGGTCCGGGACGTAGGCCTCGGGGATCATCACCGCCGCGCCGGCATTGATCTGGGGCGACCAGCCGCGCTCGTCGACCGCCGCCTGGGCGCCGCCGCCGGCGCGCAGCTCGGCCACCGCGTCCTCCAGCATCTGCTGGTAGAGCTCGACGCCGATCTCCTTGATGTGCCCAGACTGCTCGTCGCCCAGCAGGTTGCCGCCGCCGCGGATGTCGAGGTCGTGGCTGGCGAGCTGGAAGCCGGCGCCGAGGCTGTCCAGCGACTGCAGCACCTTCAGCCGCTTCTCGGCCGAAACGGTGATCTGCTTCTCGGCCGGGGTGGTCAGATAGGCGTAGGCGCGGGTCTTGGCCCGGCCGACGCGGCCGCGAAGCTGGTAGAGCTGCGACAGGCCGAACATGTCGGCCCGGTGCACGATCAGGGTGTTGGCCGAGGGGATGTCGAGGCCGGACTCGACGATGGTGGTCGCCAAGAGCACGTCGTACTGGCCGTCGTAGAAGGCGCTCATCACCTCTTCGAGCTGGGTCGGCGCCATCTGGCCGTGGCCGACCACGAACTTGATCTCGGGCACCTGCTCGCGCAGGAACCGCTCCAGGTCGGGCAGGTCCGACAGGCGCGGGGTGACGTAGTAGGCCTGGCCGCCGCGGTACTTCTCGCGCAGCAGGGCCTCGCGGATCGTCACCGGGTCGTTGGGCACGATGTAGGTGCGCACCGCCAGGCGATCGACCGGCGGGGTGGCGATGATCGACATCTCGCGGATGCCCGACAGGGCCATCTGCAGGGTGCGCGGGATCGGCGTCGCCGACAGGGTCAGCATGTGCACGTCGGCGCGCAGGGCCTTCAGCTTCTCCTTGGCCTTGACCCCGAAGTGCTGCTCCTCGTCGACCACGACGAGGCCGAGGTCCTTGAACGAGACCTGGCTCGACAGCACCGCATGGGTGCCGACCACCACCTCGATCTCGCCCTTGGCCAGGCCCTCGCGGGTCTCGCTGGCTTCGCGCGACGGGACCAGGCGCGACAGCTGGCGCACCTTGATCGGCCAGCCGGCGAAGCGTTCGGAGAAGGTCTTGAAGTGCTGGCGGGCCAGAAGGGTGGTCGGGCAGACCACCGCCACCTGCTTGCCGCTCATGGCCGCGACGAAGACGGCGCGAAGCGCCACCTCCGTCTTGCCGAAGCCGACGTCGCCGCAGATCAGCCGGTCCATCGGCTTGCCGGAGGCCATGTCGGTCAGCACGTCGCCGATGGCGTTGAGCTGGTCGTCGGTCTCCTCGTAGGGGAATCGGGCGCAGAATTCGTCGAAAAGCCCTTGAGGCGGATCGATTTCCTCCGTCGTCTTCATCTGACGGGCGGCGGCGATCTTGATTAGGCCCTCGGCCATCTCGCGCAGCCGCTCCTTGGCCTTGGCCTTGCGCGCCTGCCAGGCCGCGCCGCCCAGCTTGTCGAGCTGGACCCCGTCGCTCTCCGAGCCGTAGCGGGTCAGGAGGTCGATGTTCTCGACCGGCAGATAGAGCTTGGCGTCGCCGCCGTACTGGATGTCGAGGCAGTCGTGCGGGGCGCCCTGGACCTCCAGGGTCTTCAGGCCCTCGTAGCGGCCGATGCCGTGGTCGATGTGGACCACGAGGTCGCCGGCGGTCAGGGACGTCGCCTCGGCCAGGAAGTTGGAGGCCCGGCGGCGTTTCCTCGGCCGGGCGAGGCGGTCGCCCAGGATGTCGGTCTCGGAAATGACCACGAGGTCGGCGGTCTGGAAGCCGGCGTCGACGGGCAGGACCACCCGCTGCAGCGGCTTGGCCTTGGTGCCGGCGACACCGAACGATTGAGCGTCGGCCCAGTCCTTGGCGAAGCGGATGGCCTTCAGCCCGTGATCGCCAAGCATGGAGGCGAGGCGGTCGGACGAGCCGTCCGACCAGGAGGCGAACAGCACGCGCTTGGACTTGGCCTGCTCCTTGGCGTAGGCGGCCACGGCCTCGAACAGGTTGACGCTGTCCTGGGCCCGCTCGGTGGTGAAGCTGCGGCCCTGGCGGGCGCCCAGGTCGATGACGGCGTCGCTCTCCTCGCGCTGGAACGGGGTGAAGCGGCGGCTGGGGTGGCCGGCCACCCGCATGTCCCACTCGTCCTTGTCGAGGTAGAGCCCGTCCGGCGGCGGGGCGCGGTAGACGGCGCCGCCCTTGGCCTTGGCGTTCTCCACCCGGCTCTCATAGGCGTCGGCGATCATCGCCAGGCGCTCGTCGCGGGCCTCGCCGGCGAGGTGGTCGAGGGCGATCAGGGCCCCGTCGCCGACATAGTCGAACAGGGTCTCCATCCGCTCGTAGAACAGGGGCAGCCAGTGCTCCAGCCCGGCCCGGCGACCGCCTTCGCTGATGGCGGCGTACAGCGGATCGTCGCCGGCGGCGCCGAACATGGACAGGTAGGCGGTGCGGAAGCGCGACACGGCCTCGGCGTCGAGCAGGGCCTCCGACACGGGCAGCAGGTCGACGCTCTTGAGCTGCTTGGTCGAGCGCTGGGTCTCGGGATCGAAGGCGCGGATCGATTCCAGGGTGTCGCCGAACAGGTCGAGGCGGACCGGCTCCTCGGCGCCCGGCGGGAAGACGTCGATCACCCCGCCGCGGATGGCGAACTCGCCGCGCTCGGAGACGGTGGAGGCGCGGACGTAGCCGTTGACCGCGAAATAGCGCTCCAGCTCGGCGATCTTCACGTCGCGGCCGGTGCGGGCCTGGTAGCTGGCGGCCTTGATCACCTCGCGCGGGGGGACCCGCTGCAGCAGGGCCGGGACGGTGGCGATGACCACCAGGGGCGCGTCGTCGGTCTTGGCCCGGTGGCACAGGGTCGACAGGGCCGCGGTGCGCTCGGCGGCCACCGCCGCCGACGGGCCGATGCGGTCGTAGGGCAGGCAGTCCCACGAGGGGATGCGCAGGGTGGGAAGATCGGGGGCGAAGAAGGCCAGGCTGTCGGCGAAGGCGCTGGCGCGGGTCCCGTCGCGGGCGACGAAGACCACCACGCCCTTGCGGGCGCGGGCCATGTCGGCGACCACCAGGGCGTCGAAGCCTTCCGGCGCGCCGACCAGCTCCAGCCGGCCCGGCGCCTTACTGATACGAGTGATGTCCACGCAGGGTCCTTGGCGGGTTCTTTGGGAGGTCAGTGGTCTTCGCGGCGGACCGCGTGGGCGGTAAAGCGGAAGGCCTTCAGAAGCTGCATCACGTCGGTCTCGAAATGCGCCGGCGTCGGCGTGCGGCCGATGATCCAGTTGTAGATGTCGTGGTCGGCCTCTTCGAACAGGGCCTCCAGCCGGTCGAGCTGGTCCGGCGTCAGGTCCGCGGCGTGGCTGTCGCAGAACGGTCCCAGCAGCAGGTCGGCCTCGACGAAGCCCCGGTGCCAGGCGCGGAACTTCAGCCGCTTCAGCCTCACCTCGTGCTGGTCCATCGATCCGGTCTTCCCAAAAAAGCGATTTGGCAAACGCAAACGGGCCCCGACCTGGAAAGGACGGGGCTTGCTGTCGCCCTATATAGGAACAGGCCCCCCGCCCGCTATGCTGGCCTGGCCATGCGGCCCGAGATTCTGTTCCCCCTGTTCGCCGCCTCCGACACCCTCAAGGGCGTCGGCCCCAAGCTCGCGCCCCTGGTGGACCGGGCGGCGGGGCCGTTGGTGCGCGACCTCGCCTTCCTGCAGCCGGCCAGCCTGATCGTGCGCCGGGCCACCAGCGTGGCCGACGCCCGCGAGGGCGAGCCGCAGGTGTTCGGCCTGATCATCGACCACCATTCTGCTGGCCAGGCCGGGCGGCCCTGGCGCATCCGCTGCCGCGACGAGACGGGGTTCATTTTCCTCAACTGGTTCAAGGGTCAGGGACCGCATCTTGAGCGCTACCATCCGGTCGGCGCGCACCGCGCCGTAGCCGGCAAGCCCGAGCGGTTCGGGGCCGAGCTCAGCATCGCCCATCCCGACTACATCCTGCCGATCGAACGGGCGGGCGAGATCCCCCTGGTCGAACCCGTCTATCCGGCCACCGCCGGCCTGCCGTCGCGGACCCTCCGCAAGCTGGCGCTGGAGGCCCTGGCCAAGGCGCCCGACCTGCCCGAGTGGCAGGACCCCGCCTGGCGGGCGCGGCAGGGCTGGCCGTCGTGGCTGGAGGCGCTGCAGCGGCTGCACGCGCCGCAGAGCGAGGCCGACCTTGCCCCCGCCGCTCCCCACCGGCAGCGCCTGGCCTATGACGAACTGCTCGCCCACCAACTGGCGATGAAGAGCCGCAAGGCCGCGCGCCGAGCCGAGCCCGCGCCGGTCATCGCCGACAGCGCCCTGGCCGCGCAGGTCGAGGCCGCCCTGCCCTTCGCCCTGACCGGCGCCCAGGCCCGCACCCTGGGGGAGACCCGCACCGACCTGGCGTCGGGCGAGCGGATGAGCCGGCTGGTGCAGGGCGACGTGGGCTCGGGCAAGACCGTGGTGGCCATGCTGGCCATGGCCGACGTGGCGGCCGCGGGAAAGCAGTCGGCCCTGATGGCGCCGACCGAGATCCTGGCCCGCCAGCACTTCGAGACCATCCGCCAACCCCTTGAAGCGCAAGGCGTTCACGTCGTGCTGCTGACCGGCCGCGACAAGGGCGCGGGGCGCGCCGCCAAGCTGGCCGAGCTGGCCTCCGGCGAGGCGGCGGTGGCGGTCGGCACCCACGCCCTGTTCCAGGACGAGGTGCGCTTCAAGGGCCTCGCCCTGGCCGTGGTCGACGAGCAGCATCGCTTCGGCGTCTCCGAGCGGCGGCGGCTGCAGGAGAAGGGCGCCTCGGTCCACCTGCTGGCGCTTTCCGCCACGCCGATCCCCCGCACCCTGGAGCTGACCCTGTTCGGCGACCTCGACGTCTCGCGCATCGACGAGAAGCCGCCGGGCCGAAAGCCGGTCCTGACCACGGCCGCCCCGACCAGCCGGCTGGAAGAGGTGGTCGCGCGGCTGCGCAAGGCGACCGCCGCCGGGGCCCAGGCGTTCTGGATCTGCCCCTTGGTGTCGGAATCCGAACTGCTCGACGTCACCGCCGCCGAGGACCGGGCGGCCGACCTGCGCGAAGCCCTGGGCCCCCGCGTCGGCCTGATCCACGGCCAGATGCCGGCGCCGGAGAAGGACGCGGTGATGGCCGCCTTCGCCGACGGAACCATCCAGGTGCTGGTGGCGACCACCGTGGTCGAGGTCGGGGTCAATGTGCCCAACGCCACCATCATGGTGGTCGAGCACGCCGAGCGCTTCGGCCTCGCCCAGCTGCACCAGCTGCGCGGGCGGGTGGGCCGGGGCGCCGCCCAGAGCTTCTGCCTGCTGCTCCACGACAAGCTCTCGGACGCCGGGGCGGCGCGGCTGGACGTGCTGCGCCAGACCGAGGACGGCTTCGTCATCGCCGAGAAGGACCTGGCGCTGCGGGGCGGCGGCGACCTGATGGGGCTGAAACAGAGCGGCTTTCCCGACTACCGCTTCGCCGAACCGGCCGCCCATGCCGAGCTGATCGCCGCCGCCGCCGACGACGCCAAGCTGATCCTCGCCCGCGGCCCCGGCGACCGCACAGCGGCGCTGGAGATGCTGGAGGAACTGTTCGACTGGCGCAGCGAAAAGCAGTGGGCCGCGGCGGGGTGAGCCAAGGAGAATCCTTCTCCCCTCGGGGAGAAGGTGGCTGCGAAGCAGACGGATGAGGGGTTGCGGGACGACAAATCCCGCAACCCCTTTTTCACGTCGCAAGACCCCTCATCCGGCCCTGAAGGGCCACCTTCTCCCCAAGGGGAGAAGGACCCAGGTCAGTTCACCCGTCTGACCGGCACTTCCCGCACCTCGACCGTCTGATCGATGGAGGGGGCGGAGACGGGGAAGTCGGCGCGGCCCATGAGGGTGGCGACGCGGTTCTTCGCATCCGATTCCAGGTCGGCGTAGAACAGGTTGTAGGGCGGGACCTTCAGCCGGTCGGCCCAGGCCCCAGCGATGACCAGGGACGGCGAAGTAGGCGCCGACACGCGCAGCACGCCGCCCTTGCACTGGGCCGAGACCTGGCGGGGCAGGAAGGCGGGGCGCGCGCCCCACTCCAGGCCCGAGGCGTTGGCGGCGCCGAGGTTTCGGCGGTCGTCGGCCGCCGCGGTATCCGCCGCCCCCGTCAGGGGGTTGACGCACAGGGGCTCTCGGGCGCCGAGCGGGATCAGGCCGCCGACCAGGTTCCAGACGAAGGCGCGCTCGACCACCCGTTCAGCCCTCTCGTCGTCCCCGACCTTGGCCGAGACCCAGGCGACGACGCAGCGGGCCTGGGCGCGGGCGGTGCAGGCCGGCATGACCGCGGCCGGCCCATAGCGCGGGGCCGGGACGACGGCGTCGATCAAGTAGACGGCGGCCGTGCGCTTCACCAGGGCGGGATTGGCGACCACCATCTCGTCCAGCAGCCGGGCGGCCAGGAATCCGCCCTGCTCCACCCCAACCAGGATCAGCGGCCGGCCCCGGTTGTAGCTCGTGAGGTACTGAACGAAGGCCGCCCGGACATCGCCATAGGCGAAGCGGCGCGCCTCCCGGGCGTCGTCGCGGTTGGTCAACTGGGCGTAGAGGCTGGCCTGGCGATAGTGCGGGGCGAACACCCGGCCGACCCGCTGATAGGGCCCGGCGTAGTTGGGCAGCATGGTCCGCGCCAACTGTTTCGCCGGGCCTGGAGCGTCGTAGGCTGCGTTCCAGTCGCGCCCGCCATCGAAGGTGGTCGGATGGACGAAGAAGACGTCTGCCGGTGGGTCGCCGGCCCCCCAGCGCAGGGGGTCAGCGGGCAGAATCGCCCAGGCGTCCCGGCTGGCGTAGTTGGGGGCCGGCGGCGGGGTCCAGGTCTGGAACGGCTGCTTGGGGTCCAGCGCCGTCTGCAGGATGTCGGCGCGGCGCATGAAGATCAGCACGGCGATGAGGGCGATGAGGAGACCGCCGATCACCAGGGCCCAATCGCGCCCGCGCCTGCTGAAGGTCAGCCTCATCGGTACGGGTCCGCCTGGCTGAGGTAGAGCCACACAAAGTCCGCGATCCCGTCCTCGATGCTCGTGAACGGACGGTCGTAGCCGGCCGCCTTCAGCCGGCCCATCTGGGCCTGGGTGAAGTACTGGTACCTGTCGCGAAGGCCCGGCGGCATGTCCACGTAATCCACCCGCATAGGCTTGTCGGCGGCGCGGAACAGGGCCTCGACCAGTTCGCGGAAGGTGCGCGCCCGGCCCGTGCCCAGATTATAGACGCCGCTCACCTGCGGGTTGGCCAGAAGCCACAGCACCACCTCGACCGCGTCGCGGACATAGACGAAGTCGCGCCTCTGGCCGCCGTGAGGGACGTCCTCGCGATAGGACTTGAACAGCTTGACGCTCTCGCCGCGGGCGGCCTCGGGCCACTTCTGACAGGCGACCGAGCGCATGGCGCCCTTGTGGCCCTCGTTGGGGCCGTAGACATTGAAGAACTTCAGGCCCGCCCACTGGGCCGGGGCGTGGCCGCGATCGGCCTCCCGGCGGGCGTAGAGGTCGAACAGGGCCTTGGACCAGCCATAGGCGTTCATCGGCCGCAGCTTGCGCAGGGACTCATAGTCGTCGGCGTCGGCGAAGCCGCCTTGCCCGTCGCCATAGGTGGCCGCCGAAGAGGCGTAGATCAGACGCCGGTCCCGCTGCGCCGCCCAGTTCCACAGGTCGCGGGAGAGGCCGAAGTTGGAATGCGCGATCAGGTCGGCGTCGGGCTCGATGGTCGAGGAGACGGCGCCCATGTGGACGATGGCCTCGACCCCGGCGCCGCGCCCGTTCAGCCACTCGAACAGGGCGTCGGGGTGGATGAAGTCGACGATCGGGTGCTTGGCGATGTTGCGCCACTTGCCGCTGTCGGCGCCGCGCAGGCGGTCGCAGACGGCCACGTCGTACTCGGCCTCGGTGAGGGCGGCGACGATGTTCGAGCCGATGAAGCCCGCCCCGCCGGTGACCAGGATCAGGGGCCGGCTCATGCGGTTTTCCCCATGCGGGCGATGGCGGCGGTGGTCGAATAGCCGTCGACGAGGGCGGCCAGCTTCACCTCGCCGCCGTAGGACAGCACCAGGTCGGCGCCGACCACCGTCTCCACCGAATAGTCGGCGCCCTTGATCAGCACGTCGGGGCGCAGGGCCTCGATCAGGGCCAGGGGGGTGGCCTCGTCGAAGGGCGTGACGAGATCGACCCCCTCCAGCCCGGCCAGGACCAGGGCGCGCGATTCCAAGTCGTTGACGGGGCGGCCCTCGCCCTTCAGGGCCCGCACCGAGGCGTCGGAATTGACCGCCACCACGAGCCGGTCGCACCAGCCCCGCGCCTGGGCGAGGTAGGCGACGTGGCCCTTGTGCAGGATGTCGAAGCAGCCGTTGGTGAAGCCGACCTTCAGGCCGGCGCGGCGCCAGCGCGCCGCCTCGTCGACCGCCCGGGCCAGGGTGGCGACGCGGGCCTCGGCCGGGGCCTGGTGGGCGGCGATCTCGGCCTCGATCAGCTCGGCGGGGCTGGCCACGGCGGTTCCGACCTTGCCCACCACCACGCCGGCGGCCAGCAGGGCCAGCTCCACCGCCTCCTCCAGCGTCGCGCCGCCGGCCAGGGCCACGCCCAGGGCCGCGAGCGTGGTGTCGCCGGCGCCGGTGACGTCGAACACCGTGCGCGGGGCGCTGCGGAAGTGGCGCACGGGCTGGCCGCGCACCGCCAGGGACATGCCCTGAGCGGCGCGGGTGACCAGGATGGCGCGGGCCTCGCAGGAGGCCAGGGCCTCGGCGAGGGCGCTCTCGACCTCCGCGTCGGTGCGCACCGGGCGGTCGACGGTGAGGGACAGCTCGCGGGCGTTGGGCTTGACCAGGTCGACGGGGCCGTACTTGGCGAAGCTGCGGCCCTTGGGATCGACGATCATCGGCGCCCCGGCCTGGCGGGCGGCTTCCCGCGCGGCGGCGATCACCTTGGGGGTGGCCGCGCCCTTGGCGTAGTCGGAGAACAGCAGGGCCCCTGCCCCGTCCACCGCGTCTCCGATGGCCTGGATCAGCTTGGCCTCGGCCATAGCGGATATGGGCCGGTCGTCCTCGGCGTCGAGGCGCAGCAGTTGCTGGCCCGAGGCCACGAAACGCGTCTTGACCGTGGTGCAGCGCCCGGTCTCGGGGACCAGATGCCCCTCCAGCCGCGGCTCGGTCTCGATCAGGCGGGCGGTCTCGTGGCCCGGGGCGTCGTCGCCGACCACCCCCGCCAGCTCGACCTGGGCCCCCAGGGCGGCGGCGTTACGGGCGACGTTGCCGGCGGCGCCCAGCATGGTCGCCTCGCCCTCCTTCACCAGCACGGGGATCGGCGCCTCGGGCGAGATGCGGGCGACATCGCCATAGACATAGCGGTCGAGCATCAGGTCGCCGACACAGGCGACCTTGGCCTGGGCCGCGCGCGCGAGGCGCTGTTGCAGGGTGGCGAGGTCCATGGGGTGGGCTATAGCCGGTTAGCCCCAAAAGACGAAAGACAGGACAGCGGACCTTGCGGCCCGCTCATCCCGCGGACACCTCATGACCACACCCACGATCCTCTGGTTCCGGCGCGACCTGCGGCTGGCGGACAATCCGGCCCTGGCCCAGGCGGCGGCCGAGGGCGGTCCGGTGATCCCGCTGTTCGTGCTGGACGAGAACGAGGGCGTGCGGGCGCCTGGGGCGGCGGGGCTGTGGTGGCTGGACCGGTCGCTGCGGGCCCTGGCCCAGGATCTCGAAGCCAAGGGCTCGCGGCTGATCCTGCGCAAGGGGCCGGCGGCCGATGTCTTGCGCGGCCTCGTCGCGGAAACGGGCGCGGAGGCGGTGGTGTGGAACCGGCTCTACGATCCCGGCGTGGTCGAGCGCGACAAGGCGCTGAAGGCGGCCCTGCCCGGCGCCAGGAGCTGCAACGGCGCGCTGCTGCTGGAGCCGTGGGCGGTGAAGACCAAAGCCGGCGAGCCGTTCAAGGTGTTCACCCCGTTCTGGCGCACGGCGCGGACGATGGTCGACGCCGGGAGCGCGGCGCCGGAGCCGCGAACACTGGCGGCCCCTGCCGCCTGGCCGATGTCGGACGCCCTGGACGACTGGCGGCTGCGGCCCGCGGCTCCAGACTGGTCCGGCGGCTTCGACTGGACGCCGGGCGAGGCGGGCGCGCAGCTCGCCCTGGAGCGCTTCATCAAGGACGGGCTCAGCGATTACAGCCGCGGCCGGGACCGGCCGGCCGAGACGGGCTCGTCGCGCCTGTCGCCACACCTGCACTGGGGCGAGATCGGGCCGCGCCAAGTGTGGCGGGCGGTGATGTCCGCCGTCGAGCGCGGCGCGGCGAGCGACGGCGAAGCCGAGAAGTTCCTGGCCGAGCTGGGCTGGCGCGAGTTCAACCACCAGCTGCTGTTCCACCACCCCGACCTGGGGCGAGCCAACTTCAAGCCCGCCTTCGACGCCCTGGCTTGGCGGCAGGACCCGGCCCAGCTCGACGCCTGGAGGCGCGGCCGCACCGGCTATCCCCTGGTCGACGCGGGCATGCGCCAGCTGTGGGCCACGGGCTGGATGCACAACCGGGTGCGGATGGTGGCGGCCTCCTTCCTGGTCAAGCACCTGCTGATCGACTGGCGCGAGGGCGAGCGCTGGTTCTGGGACACCCTGGTCGACGCCGACGAGGCCAACAACATCATGAACTGGCAGTGGGTCGCCGGCACGGGCGCCGACGCCTCGCCCTTCTTCCGCATCTTCAACCCGACGACCCAGGCGGAGAAGTTCGACCCGGACGGCGACTATGTGAGGCGCTGGGTTCCCGATTTCGGGACGGCCGCCTATCCCGACCCCATCGTGGAGCATGGCTTGGCCCGAGCGCGGGCGCTGGAGGCGCTGAAGGGGGCGCGGGCGTAAGCTCTTCCCCTGCGCTCTCCTGCGCGGGGGAAGTACCCGGCGAAGCCGGGGGATGGGGGCTTTGGTGCGCGCCGGTCGACGTCGGACCCAGCTGCCCCCTCCACCACCTTCGGTGGTCCCCCTCCCCCGCGCACAAGAGCGCAGGGGAGGAGCTTGCCGTTGCACCCCCCCGCGCACCACCTTAGGAAGCAGCGCCAATAAGGACGAGAGCCGCACCCGAATGACGGTATCCGACAGCGTCGTCGCAGCCATAGGGAATACGCCCCTGATCCGCCTGCGGCGGGCCAGTGAGGCGCCCGGCTGCGAAATCTGGGGCAAGGCCGAGTTCATGAATCCCGGCCAGTCGGTCAAGGACCGGGCCGCGCTCTACATCATCCGCGACGCCGAGAAGCGCGGCCTGCTCAAGCCCGGCGGCCTGATCGTCGAGGGCACGGCGGGCAACACCGGCATCGGCCTGGCCATGGTGGCGTCGGCCCTGGGATACCGCGCCTGCATCGTCATCCCCCGCACCCAGAGCCAGGAGAAGAAGGACGCCATCCGCCTGCTCGGCGCCGAGCTGGTCGAGGTGGACGCGGTCCCCTACTCCAACCCGATGAACTACGTCCGCTATTCCGGCCGGCTGGCCGAGGAGCGGGCCGCGAGCGAGCCGAACGGCGTGCTGTGGGCCAACCAGTTCGACAACACCGCCAACCGCGAGGCCCACCTTCACACCACCGCGCCGGAGATCTGGGCCCAGACGAACGGCAAGGTCGACGGCTTCATCTGCTCGGTCGGCTCGGGCGGCACCCTGGCCGGGGTAGCCGAGGGGCTGCGGGCCAAGAACCCCGCCGTGCGGATCGGCCTGGCCGACCCGTTCGGCGCGGCCCTGTTCAACTGGTACACCGCCGGCGAACTGAAGGCCGAGGGCGGGTCGATCACCGAGGGCATCGGGCAGGGGCGCATCACCGCCAACCTGGAGGGCCTGAAGGTCGACCACGCCTGGCAGATCCCCGACGCCGAGGCGCTGGAGGTGATCTACGACCTCGTCCAGCACGAGGGCCTGTGCCTGGGCGGCTCGAGCGGCGTCAATGTCGCCGGCGCCATCCGACTGGCCCGCGAGCTCGGGCCGGGCAAGACGATCGTCACCGTGCTGTGCGACCATGGTTCCCGCTACCAGTCCAAGCTCTTCAATCCGGCGTTCCTTCGCGAGAAGGGCCTGCCGACCCCGCCGTGGATTCCCGGATGACCGATCCCCTCGTTTCCGCCGCCTGGCTTAAGGATCGGATCAACGCCCCCGACATCCGCGTCGTGGACGCCAGCTGGTACATGCCCGGCGACCCGCGCGACCCGGACGCGGAGTTCCTGCAGGGCCATATCCCCGGCGCGGTCCGCTTCGACTTCGACCAGATCGCCGACAAACAGACCCCCCTGCCCCACATGCTGCCCGACCCGATGGAGTTCGCGCGCACGGTCAGCGCCATGGGCGTCGGCAGCGACAACCGCATCGTGGTCTACGCCTCCGAAGGGATCGCCCCCGCCGCGCGGGTGTGGTGGATGTTCCGGGTCATGGGCCACGACGCGGTGCGGGTGCTGGACGGCGGCCTGCCCAAGTGGATCGCCGCGCGGGGGCCCCTGCAGGCGGGGCCGGCGACCCATCCCCCGGCCCAGTTCCGCCCCCGCTATCGCAAGGAGCTGGTCAGGACCTTCGACCAGGTGGGCGAGATCCTGATGAAGAAGGCGGCCCAGGTGGTCGACGTGCGCGGCGCGGCCCGGTTCCGCGGGGAGGCGCCCGAGCCCCGCGCCGGCCTGCGCTCGGGCCACATGCCCGGGGCGCTCAACGCGCCCTTCACCGACCTGCTCAACCCCGACGGGACCATGAAGGCCAAGGCGGCCCTCAAGGAGGCGTTTGCCGCCGCCGGGGCCGATGTGGAAAAGCCCATGGTGACCAGCTGCGGCTCCGGCGTCACCGCCGCCGTGCCGCTGCTGGCCCTCGCCCTGCTGGGGCGCGAAGGCGTGCTCTATGACGGCTCGTGGACCGAATGGGGCGGCCGCGCCGACGCGCCCATCGTCACCGGCCCGGCCTGATGGCCAAGCCGCCCGCCGGCGAGCGCAACTGGGGCGAAGCGACCCGGGCGGTCCGCGCCGGCGCGCCCGCCACCGACGCCCTGGCCCGCACCGTCGGGCCCCCGGTGCAGCGGGGCTCGACCGTGCTGGTCCCCGACGCGGCGTCCCTCTACGCCCCCGGCGAGGTGACCTACGGCCGGCTGGGCCTTTCGTCCCACAAGGCCCTCGCCCAGGCCCTGGCGGCGCTGGAGGGCGGGACCCACGCCCAGCTCTATTCCAGCGGCCTGGCCGCCCTGACCGGCGCCATGATGGCGGTGCTGTCAGCCGGCGACGAGGTGCTGGCGGTCGACTGCGTCTATGCCCCGATACGCCGCTTCTGCGACGGCATGCTGAAACGCTACGGGGTGACCACCCGCTATGCGCCCGCCCGCGCCACGGCCGATGAGCTGATGGCCATGGTCACGCCGGCCACCCGGCTGATCGTGCTGGAGAGCCCCGGCTCCCTGAGCTTCGAACTGCAGGATATTCCCGCCATCGCCGCCGCCGCCCGGGCGCGCGGGATCACGACCCTGATCGACAACACCTATGGCGCCGGCGTGCTGTTCAAGCCCCTCAGCCACGGGGTCGACATCAGCGTCCAGGCCCTGACCAAATATGTCGGCGGCCATTCGGACGTGTTCATGGGCTCGGCCGTGACCGCCGACGCGGGCATCGCCGCCAAGCTGACGATGGCGGTGCGCGACACCGGCTGGGCCGTGGCGCCGGACGACGCCTATCTGATGCTGCGGGGGCTGCGCACCTTGAGCACGCGGCTGGAGCGCCACGGCGCCTCGGGCCTGGCCGTAGCCCGCTGGCTGGCCGATCAGCCGGAGGTGGCGCGGGTGCTGCACCCGGCCCTGCCCGACTTCCCGGACCACGCCCTGTTCCAGCGCGACTTCACCGGCCCCAACGGGCTGTTCAGCGTCGAACTGAGTCCCGGCGGCGAGGCGGCGGTGCATGGCCTGCTCGACGCCCTGGAGCTGTTCGGCCTCGGCTTCTCCTGGGGCGGGTTCGAGAGCCTGGCCATCCCCTGCGACCCGCAACTGAAGGGCGCCCGCACCGCCCAGCGGTGGACCGCCGCCGGCCCGATCGTGCGCCTGCACATCGGCCTGGAAGACCCGGCCGACCTGATCGCCGACCTGCGCCAGGGGCTGGACCGCTACGCCAAGGGTTGAGCCGGAAGGCAAACCGTCCAAAAGTCACCCATCGAAGACATTCGGAAAGCCGCGCTTGAAACTCGCCATCGCCCTCGCCGCCCTAGCCCTGCCCCTCGCCGCCCATGCGGAGACCTATGTCCGGGCCGGCGCCGCCTATGAGCATTCGTCCGAAACGGGCTTTCGTGACCTGGACTGCAGCGCCTCGGCGCCGCCGGCCCTGTTCGGCTGCGCCGCCGGGGCGGACGGCGGGTTGTTGTCGGCGCAGGGCGGCTTCGGCTCGACCGCGGCGGTGGAGCTGGGCCTCGGCCGGCGGATCACCCCGCACCTGCGCCTGGAGGGCCTCGTCACCTACCGGCCGGACCTCGACTTCGGCGGCCGGGCCAACTTCGTGCGCACCCCGGGCGAGCAGCGGGTGAGCGCGGACATGAACAGCCTGAGCGCCATGGCGGTGATCTACGCCGACCTCGGGGTCTACGGCCGGCTGCGGCCCTTCCTCGGCCTCGGCGCGGGGGCGGCGCGCAACAAGGTCAGCGACGTGCGCTTCGCCTTCCCGGGGCTCGGCGCCACGGCCAGCACCGTCATCCCGGGCGGCGGAGAAACCAACTTCGCCTGGATGGCGGCGGCGGGCGTGTCCCTGCCCGTCTCTTCGCGCCTGACCCTGGACGTCGCCTATCGCTACGTCGATCTCGGCGACGTGCGCACCGAGGCAGGACCGGCGGTGATCACCCGCACCAGCGGCGTGCGCGCGATCGATATCGCCCCGACCTACGCCGACCTTGTCACACAGGGGGTCAGCGCCAGCGTAAGATGGGCGTTCTAGGCCAGCTGGAATAATCGTTGTCGTTGTCAACTATCTACGGTCCAGCTTAGATGGGCCGCGCAATCACCAGACCATAAGACGGGGAAACACCATGAAGCGCCATCTGACTGCCCTGGGGGCGGCGGCTCTGCTGAGCCTCGCTCTGGGGACCACCGCCTCCGCCCAGAACCTCGTCATCACCAACGCCCGCGTCCTCGACGGCACGGGCAAGGCGATCGAGAACGGGACCATCATCGCCCGCGACGGCCGCATCGCCTCGGTCACGGCCGGCCCGCCGTCGGCCGCCGCCGTGCGCGGCCTGCAGCGCATCGACGCCAAGGGCATGACCGTCCTGCCCGGCTTCATCGACGCGCACCGCCACATCATCGCCGGCGAGGCGACCAAGTGGCTGGCCGACGAGGCCCCGGCCAGCATGAAGTCGTTCCTGGAGGGCGGCTTCACCACCGTCTTCTCCATGGGCGACGACGCCAAGGGCATATTGGAACTGCGCAGCCGGCTGAATTCGGGCGCCATCGTCGGGCCGCGCCTCTACGCCGCCTCGATGATGCTGCTGGCCAAGGGGTTCCCGGCGCCGTCGGTGGCCCCGGCGCCCAGCCAGTACCGCGACCCGGGCCGGACCGATCCCGCGCGCACGCCCACCCGGCCGGTGGCGCCGCCCGAAGCCCTGCCCGACGAGGCCCTTCGCGGCATGGTCGCCGGCGCCAAGCAGCAGGGCTTCGACGCGATCAAGACCATCCTGATCGAATCGCCCGGCGGCCCCGAGGCCCACGCGCTCGGCGTGGTTGTCGACGAGGCCCACAAGCAGGGCCTGCGAGTCTATACCCACGCCACCCACTACCTCGACACCCTGGCGGCGGTGAACGCCAAGGTCGACGTGCTGGCCCACACCCCGCACATCGGCCAGTTGGAGGAGAACACGCCGGCAGTTGAGCGGATCGCCAAGTCGGGCATTCCGATGGTGTCGACCCTGCAGGTGTTCATGCCGCACTTCGACGAGCGCAACGAGCCGCTCTACCGCGACGGCGGCCCATTCCCGATGCCGCGCGCCCTGTCCAGCGCCGGCCAGGGCCCGGTCAACGCCCGCCTGCTGTCGGACGCCGGCACGGTCTACGCCTATGGCACCGACACCAACTGGGACCCGCGGGTCAGCCTGATGGACGAGTTGCGGGGCCTCAGCCTCACCTTCTCGCAAAGGGACATCCTGAAGATCATGGGCCCCAACACGGCCGCCGCGATCAACAAGAGCGCCGACCTGGGCACGCTGGAAGCCGGCAAGATCGCCGACATCGTCATCGTGGCGGGCGACCCGCTGGACGACATCTACGCCCTGACCCACGTCGTGGCGGTGGTGAAGGACGGCAAGCTGGTCGTGAACAAGATGCCGAAGTAGGGACAAGGGCTTCCTTCTCCCCTCGGGGAGAAGGTGGCTCGCGAAGCGAGACGGATGAGGGGGCATTTCAGGATGAGGCTTGCCCGGCGCCGCCCCCTCATCCGTCGGCTAACGCCGACACCTTCTCCCCGGGGGGAGAAGGACAACTAAACCTTCGGGACCTGCATGCCGCGCTGCACGGCGGGCCGCGACCCGACCGCCGCCATCCAGCGGGCGATGTTGGCCTTGTCGGCGAGGTCGTCCTTGAGCAGGTCGCCGAAGAAGCCGGTCGCCGCCGCCATCCACGGGTAGGCGGCGATGTCGGCGATGGAATAGTCGCCGCCGAGGTATTCGGCCTCGCCCAGGCGCCGGTCGAGCACGCCGAACAGGCGCTGCGCCTCATGATGGAAACGCTCGGTCGCCAGCGGGCTGGTCCCCGGCGCCCGTTTGGCGAAATAGCCGAACTGGCCAAGCATGGGTCCGAGGCCGCCGATCTGCCAGTGCAGCCACTCCATCACCGTCCAGCGCTCGTGGCCGAAGGCGGGCAGGAACTCCCCGTGCTTGTCGGCGAGGTAGGTGAGGATGGCCCCGCTCTCGAACAGGGTCATGGGACCGCCGGGGGCGTCCGGATCGACGATGGCGGGGATCTTGTTGTTGGGCGAGATGGCGAGGTAAGCGGGCGCGAACTGCTCGCCCTTGCCGATGTTGACCGGCCTGACCTCGTAGGGGAGGCCCAGCTCCTCCAGCAGGATCGGGACCTTGCGGCCGTTGGGGGTGGTCCAGGTGTAGAGGACGATCATCGCGCTGCTCCCGAGGGTGGACAGTGATGGCGCGCCCAGCAGGACTCGAACCTGCAACCGCTCGCTTAGAAGGCGAGTGCTCTATCCGGTTGAGCTATGGGCGCTGGCGGCCTCAGTGGGTCCAGGGCTGTTTGCGCCGAAAGGCGAAGTTGTCGGCATAGGCCTTGATGATCCGGCGCGGAAGCTTGGGCTCCAGCACCTGGAAGGCGATGCCGTTGGCCTCGGCGTAGGCGGCGGCCTCGTCCTTGGTCTCGAAGGCGAGCCGGACCTGGCCGTTCATGTCGGTCGAGGATGTCCAGCCCATCAGGGGCTCGGGCTTGCGGGCCGAGGCGGGCTCGAACTCCAGCACCCACTCCTTGGTCTTGGCGAGGCCGGACTGCATGGCCGACTTGGCGGGGCGATAGATGCGCGCGAGCATAGCGATCCTTCTCGGTGTCCCTGGCGGCTCAAGGGAATCTGCTGCGGTGCGCGCGAGTCCAGAGCCGGCCACCCCTTAGCAGAAAAACCGGCCCCGGCGAGCCCCTGGTTCGGCTAGAGTCGGGCGCCCAAGCCGTCGCGGAGATCACGTGCCCAGCCCCAATATCGTCGTCGCCATTCCGGCCTATGGCGGCATCGCCCCCGAACACGCCTACGCCGTACTGCGCCTGCAGGCGCACCTGCAGGCGCAGGGGACGCCCGTGCGGGTCATCCAGCTGCTGCAGACCGAAATCTCCCGGGCCCGCAACCGGCTGGCCGCCCAGTTCCTGGCCGTGCCGGAAGCGACCCACCTGCTGTTCATCGACAGCGACATCCAGTTCGAGCCGCAGACCGTGGACGCCCTGCTGGCGGCGGACAAGCCGGTGGTCGGGTGCCCCTACCCCAAGCGCTACATCGACCTCGACCGGCTGATCGAGGCAGCCCGGCGCCTGACCGACCGGGCCCAGATCGTCGCCAGCGCCCTCGACTTCGTGGTTGTTCCGGGCGCGGAGGGCGCGGAGGTCGAGAACGGACTGTGCAAGGTGGCGGGCCTGGGCATGGGCCTGTGCCTGATCCGCCGCGAGGTGTTCGCCCGGCTGGCCGCCACCGGCGCCATGGGCCGGGACGACGACACCCCGGCCGTGCCGGGGCCGGTGCTGGGCTATTTCGACCAGGTGGAGCGGCTGTCCGAGGACCTGTCGTTCTGCCACCGCTGGCGGACCCTGTGCGGGGGCGAGGTCTGGGCCCTGATCGACCACGAGGTCGGGCACATCGGCACGATGAACTTCAAGGCCCGCCTGCTCGACGCCTTCCTGGCCAATGCGGGCCCGGGCCCGGGCTAGGTCACCGGATGGCCTTGGCCAGCATGTCGTAGAAGTCCTTGGCGAAGGCTTCCGGCCGCCCGATCGGATGGGCGCGGATGTGCCGGCGCAGATCGCGCCTCATCGCCTCCCGGCCCGGGCGGTCTCGCGCCAGCGCCGTCGCGATCTCGAAGAAGGCCTGCGGCGTACGGGCGGCCAGATGGCCAAGGCCGGCGCTGGCGAGGACGGAATAGCTGACGCGCTCGAACGGCGCCGCGCCGACCAGGGAGACCACTGGCACGCCCATCCACAGGCTCTCGCACGTCGTGGTGCCGCCCGTGACGGGGAAGGTGTCGAGGCTGACGTCGATCTCATCGTAATAGGGTAGATGCCGCCCGCGGATCGGGGCGAACAGGATGCGGTCCGGCGCGACGCCGCGCGCGCCGAAGATGCGGCGGACGTTCTCACGGAAGATCGCGGCGCCGGCTTCGGGGCGGACGAACAGGAAGCGCGATCCCGGCTCGGCGGCGACGACCTGCGCCCACAGGTCGAGGCAGGCGGCCGACATCTTGAAGACGCCGTTCATGGTCCCGAAGGTGACGACGCCGTTGCGGGCCTCGGGGATTTCGGCCCGGAGCGGCGGCTCGGCCTCGAAATAGGCCTCCGTCATCGCCAGCCAGCAATGCGGCGCGAGCAGGGGCTGCTCGAGCATCATGCGGGGGTCCTCCGGGGCGAGGTGCGGATCGGCGATGAAGTAGTCGATGGCGCTCAAGCCGACGGAGGTCGGATACCCAAGCCAGCTCGCCTGGATCGGCGCCGGGCGATGGGCCGCCACCTGCCAGCTGAATTCGGCGCCAAGCTCGATCAGCATGTCGAGGCCATCCGCCGCGATGAGCTCGGCCATGGCCTGCGGCGTGGCGCCGGGGGCGCAGCGCCAGACGTCCGTCCACCCGCGGAACAGGGCCTGGATCGGGTCCTCCGGCCTGTCTTGCCGGGTATAGACGAAGAGCTCGAAGCGCTCCCGGTCCCGATGTTCGAACAGCGGCCAGGCGAACACCCCGACATTGGTCTGGCGCAGCTCGTCGGTGACGAATCCGATGCGGCGCTTGCCGCCGCCCCCGCGCGGGGCGCGCACGACCGGCGTCGTCCTGGCTTCCAGAGCCCTTCCCCAGGCCCGTCTTTGCCGGAGCAGTTCTATCCGGTCCTCGGCCGCCGGGCCGAGCCGGGCCGTCTGCATGTGGACGCCGACGCTTTCGCCCTTCTCCGCCAGGCGGCGCTCGGTCTCGCCCAGGTCGCCCATCCGGGCCAGCCAGTCGTGGGCGGCCAGGCGCATGAACACGGCGCTGGCCGCGTGGGGGAAACGCTCCACCCCGGCCGCATGGGCGCCGACCAGGGCGTCGTAGGCGGCTTGCAGCGCCGCGCCTTCGGAGAGGCCGTCGGTCGGCGCGGCCTGGCTGAGCTGGGCCACGCGATGGAGGGCCTGCGCGACCCGCGCTTCGGCGGCCGCCCTGACGCTCTCCAAGGGCTCGTCCATTCCGCCACCTCAGGGCGTCGCGGCGGCGCGCCACTTCGCGAGATCGGCCGATGGTCGGGGCGGCAGGATTCGAACCTGCGACCCTCTGCTCCCAAAGCAGATGCGCTACCAGACTGCGCCACACCCCGTCGTCGGCCGAGGATGGGGGTCTTTGCCATGCGCCGGGCCGAGGAGCAACGCGCCGACAGCGACTAGGCCTTGTGCGAAGCGGCCGGCATGTGGAACCTCCGATCCCATGAAGATCGGGATGTTGCTTGTCGCGGTGCTGCTGGCCGTGGGCGCGGGCTGCGCGGGGGCCGAGGGCGCCGCGCCGACCTATGGCTACAAGGTCGTGGAACGCTATCCGCATGACACCGGCGCCTTCACCCAGGGCCTGCTGTACCTCGATGGCGCGATCTACGAGAGCACCGGCCTGGAGGGGCGCTCCACCATTCGCAAGGCGGCGCTGGAGACCGGGCGGGTGATCCAGCAGCACACCCTGCCGCCGCAGTATTTCGGCGAGGGCCTGATCAACTGGAAGGACAAGCTGGTCAGCCTCACCTGGCGCTCGCAGCTGGGCTTCGTCTACGACCTGAAGACCCTGACGCCGAAGGGCCAGTTCCGATACCCCGGCGAGGGCTGGGGCCTGGCCCAGGACGGGCGCCGGCTGATCATGAGCGACGGCACGCCCGAACTGCGCTTCCTCGACCCCGAGACCCTGCAGGAGACCGGGCGGTTGACCGTGACCGACGAGGGCCAGCCGGTGGGAAACCTCAACGAGCTCGAATATGTGAAGGGCGAGATCTACGCCAACGTGTGGCAGACCGACCTGATCGCCCGCATCGACCCGGGCTCGGGCAAGGTGAAGGGCTGGATCGACCTGGCCGGCCTGCTGGGCCCCCTGGACCGCACGCCGGGCCAAACCGACGTGCTCAACGGCATCGCCTACGACGCGGAGGGAGAGCGGCTGTTCGTCACCGGCAAGAACTGGCCGACGCTGTTCCAGATCGAACTTGAGAAGCGGCCCTAGCGGTAAGGATAGGTGACCGTCGAGGTGACGTAGTCGCCCTCGCGGATGCCCAGCCGGTCGGAGAGGCCGGCGTTGATCTCGACCACCGTGCGCACCGGCCCCCCAGAGGGGATCGAGACGTCGCTGCAGATGGGCGCGTTGCGGGCGATGCGCAGTATCCTGCCATCCGCCTGCACGAACAACAGGTCCAGCGGAATGTAGGTGTTGTGCATCCAGAACGCCGTGGCCTGGGGGGTCTTGAAGTCGAAGATCATCCCCTCGTCGTCGGCCATGCGGCGGACGAACATCAGCCCCTTGGCGCGGGTCGCCTCATCGGCCGCGATCTGCACCTTGAAGCGCTTGGGGCCGGTCTGGGTGTTGACGGCCAGCTGCTCGGTGGGCAGGCCGGCCTGCGGCGGGCCATCGGCGACGCAGCCGCGGGCCAGAGACAGGCCCTGCGCGTGCGCAGGACCCGCCAGGGCCAGCCCGGCGGCGAGGACGAGGCAGAGACGCAGCCGACTCAGGAACTGATGCTGGAGCACTCGATCTCCGCCACGACCAGGCCCTTGGGGCCCTCCGCGAAGCGCACCATCACGGTCTCGCCCGGCTGGAGGTCCTCGACGCCGCAGCGGCGCAGGGTCTCGATGTGGACGAAGATGTCGCCGGGCTCGTCGTCGCGGACGACGAAACCATAGCCCTTGGTGCGGTTGAACCACTTCACCGTCGCCCGCTCCAGCGGGCCGTCGGCGGCGACGGGCTTGCGGGCCGGACGGGCCGCGGCGAAGCCGCCGCCGTCCGCGCCGCCATAGGGGCTGCGGGGCGCGCGGTCGCCGAAGCCGCTGCGGGCCTGGAAATCGCTCCGGTCGCGCCGGAAACCGCCCTCGTCCCCGAATCGCGGCCGCTCGGGCCGTTCAGTCGGCGGCGGGGCCGAGGTTTCGTCGAGTTCGACGATGGACGAGACCTGCCAGCCCTTCGGGCGGCGCACGGCGTCGCACACGATGGTGGAGCCTTCCAGCGCGCTTTCGCGCCCGGTCTGGCGCAGGCTGGTCACATGAAGAAGAACGTCCTTGAGCCCCGTCTTTCCCGGGTCGTCGGGGACGATGAAGCCGTAGCCTTTACCGGGATCGAACCACTTGACGCGCCCGCTTATCCTTACGGCTTCGTCGTCGTGCGCACTCAGCCCGTCATAATCGAAACTAGACATGCCGCCCCTCTAGCCGTCCCCTCCCGAACGACAGCGAAGCTATAACATATCTGCAACGTTTGCGGAGCGCAAAACCGCCACATTTGCCCCCGGCGTCAGAAGCACGCGGCGGGAGAGATGGCAGTCCCTAGCGGAGTCGAACCGCTCTTCCTAGAATGAAAATCTAGTGTCCTAACCGATAGACGAAGGGACCGCGACGGAGGCAGCCGTATATCAAGGCTCTCCTGAGCAGCGCAACCCCTGAAAGTCAGTTCTTTTCAGGGGCTGCGACCTAAACGCACATCCGCGGATCGGCCGCATCCTCGATCTCGAGTTCGACGCCGTTGCGGCCTTTCCAGTCATCCGGCTTCAGCTTTCCAGCCAGGTGCAGGCTGCCGTCGCGGGCGAGGATGCGGCGGCCCAGATCGGTGTCCTCGGCCCGCCAGGCCACAGCCCTGAGCTTGGCGCCCGCCCCGTCGGTTAGGACGCAGCGGACGTGGCCCCCGCGTACAGCGTTGGCCTCATGAATGCGCGCGCCGGCGACGGCGAAGACCGGCTCGGGCGCACCGGGGCCGAATGGCTCCAGGCGGCGGAATTCCTCCAGCAGGGGCCGGTCGGCGCCGCCGGGCGCGACCAGGGCGTCGATCTCCAGGGCGTCGGCGGCGAGGGCCTGCTCCGTCTCGGACGACAGGCGCTCGGTGAGGAAGGCGCGCAGCTCGGGGATGGCGGCGGCGCGCACCGTCAGCCCTGCGGCCATGGCGTGGCCGCCGCCGGCCAGCAGCAGGCCCTCGTCGAAGGCGGCCTGGATGGCGGCCCCGAGGTTCACCCCCGGCTGGGAGCGGCCCGAGCCCTTGCCGATCCCGGTAGCCGGGTCGATGCCGATGACCACGGCCGGGCGGCGGTAGCGCTCGCGCAGACGCCCGGCGACGATGCCGACCACCCCCGGATGCCAGCCTTCGCGCCCGACCAGCAGGACCGGGTCGGACGGGTCGAGGTTGGCCTCGCGCTCGATCAGGCGGACGGCCTCGTCGAAGGCCTCCTTCTCGATGGTCTTGCGCGAGGCGTTGAGGGCGTCGAGTTCGGCGGCGAGGCTGGCGGCCTCCTCCGGGTCGTCGGTGGACAGCAGGCGCGCGCCGAGGTCGGAGCGGCCGATGCGCCCGCCGGCGTTGATGCGGGGGCCGAGCACGAAGCCGGCGTGGAAAACGCCCGCGGGCCCTTCCGCGGCCTGGGCGACGGCCATCAGGGCCTTCAGGCCGGGATTGGCCCACGACGACATCACCTTCAGCCCCTGGGCGGTCAGGGCCCGGTTGAAGCCGGTCAGCCGGGTGACGTCGCAGACCGCGCCCATGGCCGCGAGGTCGAGCCACTGGCGGATGTCGGGCTCGGGCAGGCCGCGGCGGCGGGCTTCGCGGTTCAGGGCGGCCAGAAGGACGAAGGTCACGCCGGCGGCGGCCAGGTTGCCCTGGCCGGACAGGCAGTCGGGGCGGTTGGGATTGACCAGGGCGGCGGCCGGGGGCGGGTCGCCCTTCATCAGGTGGTGGTCGATGACCACGACGTCGAGCCCGAGGGCGGCGGCCTCGATCAGGGCGTCGTGGGCGGCGGCGCCGCAATCGACGGTGATGACGAGCTCGGCGCCGTCGGCCTTGAGGCGGCGCATGGCGGCGGGGCTGGGGCCATAGCCTTCGACCATGCGGTCGGGGACATAGATGGCCAGCTCGCGGCCCTGGGCGCGGAACCAGCGCACCAGAAGGGCGGCGCTGGTCGCCCCGTCCACGTCGTAGTCGGCGAAGACCACGCAGGGGCGGCCCGAGACGACGGCGTCGGTCAGGATCTCGGCGGCGCGGTCCATGTCGCTGAAACAGGACGGGTCAGGGAACAGGGCCTTGAGGGTGGGCGCCAGATAGGTCTCGCCCTCGCCCTCCCCTACCCCGCGCGAGGCCAGGGCCCGGGCCAGGGGCTCGGACAGGCCCAGCCGCATCTGGTGCGAGCGGGCGGCGGCCGGATCATGCGGCCGCGCGCGCCACACGCGCCCGCTCAGCGAGCGCGTGACGCCGAGGAAGGCGGAGGGGGGTGGGTTTGAGCCGTCGGCCATGGCCAGACCTTATGCCGACTCGCTGCGTCAGGAACGGACGTTGGAGTCGCACAGGCGCGTGTCCTTCTCCCCTCGGGGAGAAGGTGGCGGCGAAGCCGGCGGATGAGGGGGCTTTTCAGGATTGGGTGCGGGCGTGACGCTGGGCGCCACATTCTGAACGACCCCTCATCCGGCCTTCGGCCACCTTCTCCCCTTGCAGGGGAGAAGGGGATTTACAGCGGCCGTTTCATGCGGATCTCGCGCACCGTGTGGGTGGCGGAGTTCATGACGATGGTGTGGGTGTGGACGAAGCCGCCCTTGATCTTCACCCCGTCCAGCAGCGCCCCGTCGGTCACGCCCGTCGCGGCGAAGACCGCTTCGCCGCTGACCAGCTCGTCGAGGCTGTACTTGCGGCCGAACTGGTCGTCGGTGAGGCCGAGGCGCCGGGCCCGGGCCTTCTCATCGTCGTTGCGGAAGACGAGGCGGCCCTGGAACTGGCCGCCCACGCACTTCAGGGCCGCGCAGGCGAGCACACCTTCGGGCGCTCCGCCGGAGCCGACGTAGAGGTCGATGCCGGTATCGGGGTCGGTGGTGTTGATCACCCCGGCGACGTCGCCGTCCGAGATCAGGTGCACCCGGGCGCCGACGCTGCGCAGGGAGGCGATGATCTCAGCGTGACGGGGCCGGTCGAGCACGCAGACGGTGATTTCGGACGGCTTGCAGCCCTTGGCCGCGGCGAGGCTGCGGACGTTGTCGGCCGGGGACTTGTCGAGGTCGACCACGCCGGGCGGGTAGCCGGGGCCGACGGCGATCTTGTCCATATAGGTGTCGGGGGCGTGCAGCATGCCGCCGCGCGGCGCGAAGGCCAGGACGGCGCAGGCGTTGGCCATGGCCTTGGCGGTCAGGGTGGTGCCTTCCAGGGGGTCGAGGGCGATATCGACGCCGGGGCCGTTCCCCGTGCCCACCGTCTCGCCGATGTAGAGCATCGGCGCCTCGTCCCGTTCGCCCTCGCCGATGACGATGCGGCCATCGATCTCCAGGCTGTTCAGGCCGGTGCGCATGGCGTCGACCGCCGCCTGGTCGGCGGCCTTCTCGTCGCCGAGGCCGACGAGGTAACTGGCGGCGATGGCGGCGGCTTCGGTCACGCAGGTGGCGTCGAGCGCCAGGTTGCGCCCCAGTCCTCCGCCGTCGTCGGCGGCGATAGTGTTCGACCCCATAGGCCTAGGCTCCCGATGTGCGTCTGGTGTTCTGGTCCGCGCCCTTGGCGGGCGTCGTTTGTCTAGAGATTAACCACGGCTCAGATACGCGCCAGCCGGATCATGCGCGGCCGCTCGACCACGGCTTCCAGGGCCTCGATGTGGTCCACGGCGTCGCGGACCGCCGCTTCCGACGCCGGCTGGGTGGTCAGCACGATCGGCACCATGCCGCTGTCGTCCACCGGACGCTGCAGGAAGCTGTCGATCGAGACCCCCGCCTTGGCCAGGGCTTCCGACACGCCGGCGATCACGCCGGGGCGGTCCTTGACCATGAGGCGCAGGAAGGCCTTGCCCGCGGCGCCTTCGGTCGCCGACGGGGCCAGCAGCGCGAGCGAGGCGGCCTCGGACTGGAACACCGGGCGCGCGGCCCCCGTCAGCACGTCGGCGATGTCGGCCGCCACGGCCGCGGCGGTCGGGCCGGCGCCGGCGCCGGGCCCCTGCAGGTACATGCGGCCGATGCGCGAGCCTTCGATGAAGAGCGCGTTGAGCGAGCCCCCGGCCTGGGCCAGCGGATGGGCGAGCGGCACCAGGGCGGGATGGACGCGGACATTGCCGCCGCCCTCCCCGCGCGTCGCCGAGGCGATCAGCTTGATGCGGTAGCCGAGCTCGTGGGCGAGGCGGATGTCGATCAGCTCGACCTGCTCGATCCCCTCCACCTCGGCGGCGGCGAAGTTGGGGGCGCCGCCGAAGGCCAGGGCGGCCAGCAGGGTGATCTTGTGGGCGGCGTCGAAGCCGCCGACGTCCATGGTCGGGTCGGCCTCGGCGTAGCCCAGGCGCTGGGCCTCGGCGAGCACGTCGGCGAAGGACCGGCCGGACGTCTCCATGTCGCTGAGGATGAAGTTGCAGGTGCCGTTGAGGATGCCGGCGATGGACTGGATGTCCTCGCCGACCAGGCCCTCGCGGACCAGCTTCACCGCCGGCGTGCCGCCCATGACGGCGGCCTCGAACAGCAGGGGCGCGCCCCGGCTCTCGGCCAGCCGCGCCAGCTCCAGCCCGTGCTCGGCGAGCAAGGCCTTGTTGGCGGTGACCACCGGCTTGCCGGCGGCGAGCGCCGCCTCGACGGCCACCTTGGCCGTGCCGTCGGAGCCGCCGACCAGCTCGACGAACAGGTCGATGTCGGGCGACGCCGCCAGCTGGGCGGCGTCGTCGAACCAGGTGTAGCCCGAGATGTCGACGGGCCGGGGCCGTGAGCGCGAACGCGCCGAAACCCCGGTCACCACCACCTTCGCGCCCGCGGGAGCGAAGCCCGGCCGCTCGGCCAGGAACTTGAGCAGGCCCGCGCCGACGGTACCGAGGCCTGCGACGCCGATGCGCCAGACTTTACCGGATGCCATGTCGCTCATCTCTACTGCGCGGCCATGACGTTATGAGCGCGGTCGAGGATGGCGTCGGCGTTCTGGAGGAACTTCTTCACGTTGCGGGCGGCCTGTCGGATGCGGTTCTCGTTCTCCACCAAACCTATACGCACGTATCCCTCGCCGTACTCGCCGAAACCGACGCCCGGCGCCACGGCGACGCCAGCCTCCTCGACGAGCAGCTTGGAGAACATCATCGAGCCGGCCTCGCGGAACTTCTCCGGCACCGGCGCCCAGGCGAACATGGAGGCGGACGGCGACGGAATGGTCCAGCCGGCCCGGCCCATGCTCTCGACCAGGACGTCGCGGCGCGACTTGTAGATGGCCCGGATCTCGTCGACGCACTCCTGCGGCCCGTTGAGGGCGGCCGTGGCGGCGACCTGGATCGGCGTGAAATTGCCGTAGTCGAGGTACGATTTCACCCGCGCCAGGGCCGCGCAGATGCGGGCGTTGCCCACGACCATGCCCACGCGCCAGCCGGCCATGGCGTAGGTCTTGGACAGGGTGTTGCACTCCACCGCGATCTCCTTGGCGCCTTCGACCTGCAGCACCGAGGGCGGCGGGTTGTTGTCGAAGTAGATCTCGGAATAGGCGATGTCGGACAGCACGATCAGGTCGTGCTTGCGGGCCAGCGCCACCGCCTCCTTGTAGAAGTCGAGGTC